>PMBY01000063.1 GCA_003153875.1 Myxococcales bacterium
CACCAGCGTCGCTTCGCTCCGACCGGACCCGTTCACGATGCACCGAACGGAGCGTTCACGATGACCGGATTACGCTCCCAAGGCTTCCACGCTGAAGAAATCGCAGGCGCATAGCGTGTCCCAGTGGCTCTTCATGAACCGCTTCCACGTGCGCTTCTTCTCGCGCTCCGGTGCCGGCTCGATCCCTTCCTCCAGCAGGATGTTGGCCACCGTCGTTCGTCCGATCTCGATCTTCAATCCGGTCCGAAGGGCGTCGCGGATTTTTGTATATCCCCAGCCGAGGTTCGCCAGAGCCATCTCGATCACCAGCTTGCGGATATCCTTCTTCTTCCGGGGTCGACCGACCTTCGCTTTCGAGCTGTCGTACTTCCGCGCCGCCAAATTCCGAAACCACCCCAAGATCGTTCCAGGCTTCACGATCTGGCAACACTTCTTCCGTTCTTCGAGACTCAACGCCTTGCCGGCGACAGCCAGGCGACGTCGCTGATCTGCGGTGAAGGAGATCCTCCCGCTACCAGTGAGTGCCGCCAGGATCTCCTTCAGGACCCGGACCTCTTCCTGCGTGTAGTCCAGCTTGCGCTGCATCCTCTCGTTGATCGCGTAGGCGATCATCGCAATGAGAAATTGGAGCGTGGCCGGCAGCATTGGTCGCCACCTTCCGCGCTGAGGCCCGCAGATTCAAGCTATGTATCCCCGCGAATTCATGCCAAAATTCCCACGACGACTATTGGGACACCGGGGGGTACTGCCAACGGGTCGCTGTGCCGGGGTTTCGCCTGGTCTTGTTGGCTTCTTGGTAGCAGAGGCACATATGACTAGATGGCGGACGCCGGTCGCTTGGTGGCGACCTGCACCGAACAAGATCGTCGTCGGCCAACTCCGACCATGTGTAGCGGAGCCGTGCCTTGCCCGGTCATCGGATGGAGTTCGTGGCGAACAGGGGCCGGGCCGGAATCTCAGTCGGCCCGGAGGGCTTCGCAGACTGCGGGCAGAAGCTCTTCGGCGCGCGCGCACAACGATTCGACGCCGGGCTGGACCGTGGCTGTAGCTGGATCGACGGAAAGGACGGGCCTGCCGCGTTCGCGCGCAGCGCCGAGGATCAGGTCGGTGACCCCAACCGAAAAGGAGGTGCCAACGAAGAGGACGGCATCGCTATGTGCAGCGGCATCGAGCACGCGCGGCCATTGGTAATCGTCGTGGCTGGCGTAGAACTCATCGAACCACAGCACATGTTGCCGCATGACCGCCCGGCAGTGAGGGCAACGAGGCAGCGTGGCAGGCGAGGGGGCGGCCAGGAATCCCTCCAGGTCGAAATCGGCCCGCGGCAAGGAACCGGCTGGCGCGCCATTGGGGCAACCCGGGCGAGGGCAGCGGACGCGGTCAGCGCGGCCATGTACCTCGATCAGATTGCGCGCCCCGGCCTGGCGGTGCAGGCCGTCGATGTTCTGGGTGATCAGTAGGAGTTCGCCACCCCGGCGTTCACAGAAGTTTTCCAGCCTGACCAAGGCAGTGTGGGCCGGATTTGGTTTCGCGCCGACGGTCTTCTCGAAGCGCGAGAGGTACCATCGCCACGAACCAACAGGATCTTGGCTGAAGTAGCGGAATGTGCCCAGCTCGGTGACGTCCCTCTTCCAGATGGCTCCAGGATCTTGGCCACGAAAGGTGGGAATCCCACTGGCCAGGCTGATGCCCGCGCCTGTAACAACCAGGATTTTCCCTGGCGCGTGGGCCTTGAATAGACCGGTGATGGCGTCGAGATTGCCACTCATGGCTTGCTTGGATTGGGAAATCTCCTCACGGTGAGCGCGTCGGTCACCTTGAATCCGAACCGGAAATCGGGTGGCACCTGCGCGGCCAGGCCTTCGAGGGATTCGCGGCTGGGGAACGTGCAATAGGCGGCGTCCACGCACACCGTCTTGAAGACCTCGGCATGTTCGGCACGGCAAGCCTGCTCGAAGCGGGACCAGGCGAACTTCCCTCGGTAGAGGTAGTGAGATTCATCGTACACCGTGCCCACCCAGCCGGGGTACTTCCACGACGATGTGCCCACGAAGACACCCTTGCTCGCCAGCCCCGCGAGCCGCTCATGCAACTGCTTCCTGTCGAATGGCGTCGAGTCCACGGTCGAAGTCTACGACGCGCTCCTGCCCGCAGCGAGGCGATGATTTATCGGATCGGAGGGGCCGTCTGGATGTCGATTTCGGCAGCTGACAGCCAGATTGTGTCCGAGCGGCGAAACGAAGACTGTCCGATACTGAGTTCCCACGTGATAGAGATTACGACTCGGGCGGCGAAGTTCTTGTCATGATTGCGCCGGTGTGATTTCTGTTGATGGATTGTCACGCTGCCCGGCCATGAGCCAAGGAGAGAGACATGAATTCGCGAACCCACACCCGGAAACCGAAGATGCACCTTGGGCTGTGCGCATGGGTCGTCCTGATGGGCGCGTGTACAAGCAGCACTTCAAATTCACCACCAAATGCGAACGGTGGAGCCGCTGGGACAGGTGGCGCAACAGGGAGCGGCGGAGTGGCCCAAGCCAGTAGTACCGCGACGGGTGGCATCAACTCGTCAGGCGGAGTCAGCGGAACAGGAGGTGCACACACAGCTGGTGGAGCAAGTGCAACCGGCGGTACCGCCGCCTCGGGGAGCGGCGGCAGCACCGCTTCAGGAAGCGGCGGCAGCACTACCGGATACACGCTTCCTCCTGCTTGTCCCACCCATACGCCCCTTTCTTGTCCCGCAGTCGACTCTACGAAGACGTTTGGCAGTCTCTCGCAAGCAGACGTTTCGGCACTATGCGATTGCGAGATTGTGGCCTACGGCGGGTATGGAACGAACCAGACNNCAAGTGCATGAACTTGATGCAGGACCCGTGCAACATGATGGGAATGGCAGTTTCACTGGGAGACCCGAGCTGTGCGGGAGGCATGAACAATTCCGCCTGCACCACCGGACAGTAGACTTGGGCACCGAACGGCGCAGCACTGGCGAAGGACGAGATTCTCCGCGAGGAGCACGGCGCGGGAACGGAAGACGGAACGCAGTGCGCCCAGGATGGTCTTGAGGATTTCGATGAGCATCGGGACGCGGACCGTACCACGTGGTGATCGCTCGATGGATCCCGGGGAAAACTTGGCGTCCGTTGACTCGGCACCGAGTTTTTGCGGCGCACAGTGACCAGGCGCCTAGCCGAGCACGAGGAGGCTGACGCTGGCAGCCTATGGCTTCGAGTCGGCAGCGCCGAACCCTGCGTCGGAACCCCGAATTTTCAAAGCTCCATCGCGAGAAGGCGGACTTGCTCCTTCAAATCCTCTGCACTGTCCCATTCTAGGGGGTGGGTTCCCAACTTCGCCACGGCGGTGAGATAGCGACTCCTGCTGCCCCGTTCCTTCACCTCAAACTGCCCAACTTTGATGGATGCGACGGAAGAATGGTGGAGGACCCAAATTCGCGGCAGCTTGGAGATGTCCATGCGAGCACGCAGCAGGATGAACTCGTCGTAGGTGGTTTGCATTTTGGCGTGAGCGGGCCAGTACACAACGATGTCCGTGACCCTCTTTTCCAGCAGCAATCGGTAAAACTTCTCGACGAGGTCTTCGTCTTCCTTGTCGGCTTCATCCTCCATCAAGATGACCCTATGGCCGGACTCGCGGAACACCTTCCCGATCTCCCGTCGTGTCCGCATGGGGACATCCTCACCCGATTCCCACAGGCTCGGACCCAACAGAAAGAGGATCGCCATTTCAGACCGTCAGGCGCAGAGGCTTTGAAGCTCTTTCACTTCCGAAGCCCCCAACTCCGCGCTCTTCCGTTTCGCTCCCGCCCTGAAACCGTCAAACAGCTCAAGGAACGAGGCTCCACGTTTGCCCAGCCTGTACTCGACCGGGACGTGGCTCCTTTCCGTAGGCACCGTGCGTGGCACGATCCAGAGGCCCTTGGTCAAGAACTTGAGAGCACGGTCCACTTGAGCCGGATTGAGGACCAAGGACTTTTCAATCTGACGGAAGCGGAGGCTTCCTTCCTTTCGGACTGCCAGTAGAACGCGAATGTAATCCTTGTGACCCAGGAGTTCCATAACCATGGTTGTAGT
>PMBY01000187.1 GCA_003153875.1 Myxococcales bacterium
CGCCACCACCGAGGTGCACAAGATCCCCGCAACCATCATGTAGCGCTGCCAGCGCTACGACTTCAAGTTGCTGCCCAGCAAGGTGCTGGCCGAGCACCTGACGCGCATTCTGAGCAACGAAAAGATAGCGTGCGAGCCCGAGGCTGTGCGATTGGTGGCGCGCGAGGCGGCGGGCTCGGTGCGTGACGGGCTTTCGCTGCTCGATCAGGTGGTAGCCTACGTGGGCGACGAGACGCTGACCCGCGAAAAGGTGGCCGAGGTGCTGGGCGTGGCGGATCGCCGCCTGCTCTTTCAACTGGCGGACAAGGTGCTGGCGCGCGACGTGGCCGAGACCCTGCGGCACTTGGCCGATGCGGTCGACCGCGGCGTGGACCTCATGCAGATGGCGCGGGCGTTTCTCGGGTTCTTGCACGACATCGAGCTTTTCGGCGCGGTTCCCGACGCCGAGGATCTTATCGACGCGACCGCCGAGGAAGCCGCCGAGACCAAGGCGCTGGCCAGCAAAGCCGGCAAAGGCTTGGCCACCTCGCTCTTCGACCGCTGGGCTCGCGCTGTGGAGGATGCCGCGCGATCGCAGACGCCGCGTCTGCTGCTGGAAATGGCATTGGTGGACCTGTGCAACGCCGAACCCATGCTTCCNNGAGCCGCGACCCCGCAGTGCCCCGCCCGCGCGCCAGGCGGCCCCGTCCGCTCCGTCCGCACGAGCAGCGGCGCCGTCGCTGTCGCCCGACTCGGACATCGCCGAAGTGTGGCGCCGGGTGCGCGAATCGTTCGGCCACCGGCCTGCCATGGCCGCAGCGCTGGACCACGCCGAGGTCGGCGGTTGGGAGGGCGGCGCGGTCAGCCTGCAGTTCTCGCAGAAGTTTGCCCTGGATCAGACCGCTCGGTTCAAGGCCGAAGTGGAACGCGCATTGACCCAGATCACCGGCACGGCCACGCGGGTCGAATTGAAGATGGCCTCGGGCAAGGTGCTGCCCCTGGTGCGCTCCGAGGTCGGCCGCGAAGCCGAGGCAGCTCAGGTCGACCAGCACCAGCGCGAAACCGAGGCGCGCGAGCATCCCATGATTCGCAAGGCGCAGGAGCTGTTCGGCGTGGCGCCCAGGGAGATCAAGACCCCATGAGCGACGGACCCAACCTGCGCAACCTTATGGAGACCTGGCAACGCGTGCAGGAGCAGCTGAACCAGGCCAAGGACGCTCTGGGCGACAAACAGGTCGAGGCCGAGACGGGGGGCGGTCTGGTCCGCTGCGTTGTCAACGGCCGCAGCGAGGTGCTGTCCATCACCATCGAGCCGTCGCTGATGGCGGGAGCCGACAAGAAGATGATCGAGGACCTGCTGGTGGGGGCGGTGAACCTGGCCTTGGAGCGGGCGCGGCAGGTGGCGCAGGAAGACCTGGCGCGGGTAGCTGGAGGCTTGGCCATGCCGCCGGGAGGCTCCGGTGAATGAGTAGCGCAAGCCCCATCGCGCGTCTGGTGGCTGAGCTGGGCAAGCTGCCTGGTGTGGGCGAGAAGACTGCCGCGCGCCTGGCCTTTCACATTCTGCGCGCGCCTCCGGAAGATGCGGCGGCATTGGCTGCGGCTATCGGCGACATGCGCGCCAAGATCAGTTTCTGCAGTGTATGCTGGGATTTCACCGAACAGGATCCCTGTCCCATCTGTCGCGACGCCCGCCGTGATTCGTCCCTGGTGTGCGCGGTCGCGCAGCCTCAGGACGTCTTGGCCGTCGAACGCGCGGGTGGTTACCGGGGGCGCTACCACGTCTTGCACGGGGTGCTGTCGCCTCTGGACGGCATCGGTCCCGATGATCTGCGCGTCGCGGAGTTGGTCAAACGTTGCAGTGGCGACATCAAAGAGGTCATCATCGCCACCAACCCGAGTGTGGAAGGCGAAACCACGGCGGTGTATCTGGCCAAATTGCTGCGGCCGCTCGGCGTGCGCTGCAGCCGCATCGCCACGGGCGTGCCCATGGGTGGCGAGCTGGAATATGCCGACCGCCTCACCCTTTCTCGCGCAATAGATGGGCGCAGGGAGATGTAGGCAGCCGGTGTAGTCCTGTCGCCCGTCCCAGATACCTGATAAGCTGCCCTTCACTCCCGCGCTTGGATGTGGGAGAAAGTGCAAGCGATTCCATCCCTTGAAAGCCTGTGCGCGTCGATGTTAATGGTTGCAAAACCTGCTACTTTGAGCTTGACCCGGCGCGAAGGAGTCTAGACAGCCAGATGAGCGGCCCCGAAGTGATGTTCCCAGAGGAGCAACGACAGATCGCTTCTGTCTGTCAGCGCCTTCACCGAGATGCCAACGCCAAGGCCGTGCTTCTCATCGGCCGCGACGGACAACCCATTGCCGAAGCGGGCGAGGTGGGCGAGATCGACGTGACCTCGCTCTCGTCGCTGACCGCGGGCAACGTGGCGGCCACGGGCGGCATTTCCAAGATCTTGCGCGAGAAGGACTTCACCAGCCAGTTTCACGAGGGTGAGAAGACCCACGTGCACATCACCCTGGTGGCCGGCCGTGCCATCCTGGTGGTCTTGTTCGACGAGCGATCCTCGCTCGGCTTGGTTCGCCTTCGCGTCAGGAAGGCAACCGAAGAGATGGCGCGCCTCTTTGAGCAGGTGGCCAAGAAGGTCGCTGCCAACACAGGGCCGTCCATCCTCAACGAGATCACCGACGCTGACATCGACAAGCTCTTCAACGACTAGCTGTCGCCCCCGATGAGCTTCATCAACTACTCATCCCGCGAGATCAACTGCAAGCTGGTGTACTACGGCCCTGGTCTCGGTGGAAAAACCACGAACCTTCAGTTCATCTATGCCAAGACTAGCCCCGAAGCGAAGGGCAAGATGATTTCGCTTGCCACCGAGACCGAGCGGACGCTGTTCTTCGATTTTCTGCCTCTGTCCCTGGGCGAGATCCGAGGCTTCAAGACGCGCTTTCACCTCTATACCGTGCCCGGCCAGGTCTTCTACGACGCCAGTCGCAAGCTGATCCTCAAGGGCGTCGACGGCGTGATCTTCGTGGCTGACTCGCAGATCGAGCGCATGGAGGCGAACATCGAGTCGATGGACAACCTGCGCCAGAACCTGAGCGAGCAGGGCTACGACCTCGACAAGCTCCCATTCATCATTCAGTACAACAAACGGGACTTGCCCAACGCCGCGTCGGTGGCAGAGCTGCGCGCCGCGATCAATCCGACCCACGTGCCCGAGTTCGAAGCCCGGGCCACTACCGGCGTAGGCGTGTTCGAGACCCTCAAGTCCATCGCCAAGGCCGTGCTGACCGAACTGAGACGGGGTAGCGGGGGGTAGACTGCAAGCCTCGTGGGTGCCGCCCTGCGCACACGCGAGTCGCCCACGCAGCCCGCACCACGCTGGTCGCTAGCGCTCACGCCACCGCTCACGCGCACGCTGGCCCAGAAAATCCGTCGCCCCAAAGTGCCACCCGCGTCAGCGTTGTGCATATCTGGCGCGCGGTGATAGCCGTCGCGGAAGACGCACCTACCCGGCGAGCAGCCGGCGGGCGAGTAGCGTGTGCAGGTTTCGTCGGCCGTCAGCGATCAAGTAGATCAAGACGGAGTGGCCGGTGACCCGGTAGATCACCCGGAAGGGCTTGAAGAAGACCTGGCGGTATTCGCGGATGCCAAGCGTCAGAAGTTCCCTGGGAAAGGCGCCCCGCTCCGGGGATGTGGTCAGGCTTTCCGCCACCTCGACCAGCCGGTCGAGCACGTGATCCGCTCTCGCCGGTGAATCGAAGCGGGCGATGTGGTCGTGGATCTCCTCAACGTCCCGTCTCGCGTCTTCCGTGACCAGGACCTGGTAGCGCATCAGCCACGTTCTCGCCGGGCACGCAACCGCTCGACCACGCGGGCCAGGGGCTCGACCTTCCCCTGCTCGACCTGGTGATTGCCGAGCGCCAGGATCTTGAGCAAGGCCAAGGTCTCCTGGGTGGCTTCGTAGGAGGCTACGTCCTGAATCACAGCCTTGGCCGTCCCATTCTGGGTGATGACCATGGGCTCGCGCTGTTGCTCGAGCTGGCGCATGACCTCGGCGGCGTTGGCCTTGAGGAAGCTGATGGGTCTGACCTGAGTCGAGTAGCGCATGCCCGAGACCTCCAAGGACCAAATATAGTCCTTTAATGGCCCGGTGCCAGCAGCCCGCCGATATGTCACGGATGGCACGCTAGTTTGGTCACGGATTTCCAAGAGGCGGTACTGTTTCTCTGACCACGTGGCCGCGATCCGGTTTGGGGGCGATCTGCCTATTTTCGTAACACCAGCGCGCCCGTGCCGGTGGCCAACAAGGCGTTCGCGGCCAACCACGCCCGGTCGAGGACGTCGGGCACGAAGCGAATGTCGGCGGTGTACGCGCAGGCGGCAAACAGGAGCCCGCCCGCCACCCCGAAGGCCAGGCCTGCCAGCGCCGGGCGCAGCGAACGCGCGCCGTAGAGCAAGGCCACCGTGCTGACCGGCAACAAGGCGCTCCACAACAGCGGATTCCCCTGGCCGGCCGGGCCCAGGAGTAGCGCCAGGGACTCCAGCGTGCCGGTGCCAATCGGCGAATCGGCCAGCCACGCGGGCGCTCCCAGCCACGGCAGGAAGAAGAATCCGCAAGCCCCGAGCACGAGCGCGGCGGCAAAGACCCAGGCCTGGGCGCCGCCGAGCTTTTCACGCCGGCGCACCCCGCCCAGGCCCAGCAGCCCCAGAGCCGCGCCCAACCCCAGGGTGGCAGCCCCGCGCGAACTGCGGGCTTTTCTCAGGGCAGCCGCGGCGTCCGCAATCCCGGCGCCGTAGTGGTCGTCAATGCGGCGGCCGCTGGCCGACAAGACCGGCTTGGGCTTGCGGGCCGTGTCTGCCAGGACCGTCTCCACCGCCTCGGGGCGGGTGACGCCGGCCCCGACCACCAGCGCTGCGATGCCTGCCACATGGGGAGCCGCCATCGAGGTTCCCATGAACCACAGGTACCCGCTGCGCGAGTCCTCGGGCAGGATGGTGTTTTGCAGCACACCGTCGGGCTTGCCGTCTCCGTTCTGGTCCACGCGCATGTTTCCGCCGGGGGCTGCTATGTCTATCTCCTTGCCCCAGTTGGAGTAGAAGGTCGTGGTCTCGTCCCACTGAGTGGCGGCCACCGCGATGACCTCCGGGTAGCGCGCGGGGTAGCTGACGCGGCCGCTCCCGTTGTTCCCTGCTGCGGCCACCACGATCACTCCCTTGCGATGCGCGTACTCGATGGCGCGACGAACTGGCGTGACCGGGAAGGGGCCGCCCAGGCTCAGATTGATGATGTTGGCGTCGTGGTCGGCTGCAAAACGGATGGCCTGAGCGATGGCCGCCATGGAGCCCGCGCCCTGGCGGCTGAGGACTTTGAGCGGCATGATCGCGGCGCGGAAGGCGATCCCAGCCACCCCGCGGGCGTTGTTGGTGCTCTGGGCGATGGTCCCGGCCACATGGGTGCCGTGGCCGTGATCGTCGTCGGTCTTGTCATTGTCGGCTACGAAGTTGAAGCCGGGCACGAAGCGCGTGCCCGCAAGATCAGGGACGCGGCTGACACCGGTATCGATCACCGCCACCACGACGCCGCGGCCCTGGCCCAGCTTCCACGCCGCGGGCAGCCCGATCTGCTGCAGGTGCCACTGGTAGCGGAAACACGGGTCGTTGGGGAAACCCGCACCGGCCTCACCCGAGCGGGCGTCTCTTGTGCACTCGGGCGCCTCCACGGGCGGTGCCGTCGGTGTCCAGTCCTCGGGAAACAGGCTGACCGGGGCGTCGTAGTCAACTGATTCGACCATGGGGTCCGCGCGCAACCTGCGGGCCGCGTCCTCTGCGTCCTGCGGGGTTTGGAAACGGACGCGATACATCCGATCCATCGCCGAGAAGCGACTAATGGGTTCGTCCACATACCCGCGGGCAGCCAGCGCCTGATCTGTGATTTCATCCCGGAAGTCGACGATCAGAGTGCTGGGGCTCGTGCGTGCGGCCGCCAGCAGCTCGTCAGGCGGAGGCGGGCCACCGGGGTGCGGAGTCACGCCCCGCCACGACCAGGCGGTGATCCCGGCCAGCCCCAGGACAATTGCGGCGGCCGCGCTTGCTCGCATCACCGTTCATTATATCCGGCCGCTGGGTCGACCACATGACGCATCGGAATATTCGAGCGCGGCATTGGCCTGGACGGGCCGGGGCCGGGCTGGAGGCAGCCAGAGGCTGATGACCCTTCTCGGGGCTGCCCTACTACTGCTATCCAGCGGAGTAGGTTGACGTACAGGAACCTACCAGTTTACAGTTTTAGCTCCTCCCGCCTATCCACGAATAAAATAGACGCCGTCGCAGGAGCCCTCCCCAAAGATGATCTTGATTTCAAAAAGGTATCGCCATGTCGTGCTCCTCACCGTTTTCAGCGCGGCGGTCACTTGGGGGACTCGAGCCGATGCCGAAGAAGCCGAATCCGTCCAGACGGTGGTTGAGCTCAACAAGAAGGCGCTGGCGGCCTACGCCAATCTAGACGTGGAAGAGGCAACCAAGCTTCTCAAGCAAGCGCTTGAGATCTGCGGAACCGCGCATCTAGACGACCATCTGGTGGCGGCGCGGACCCACGTCCACATAGGCGTGGTCTACGTGGCTGGGCTGAAGCAGCGTGACCAGGGCATGGAGGAGTTCAAGAAGGCGCTGCGGATTGATCCAACAATCAAGGTTTCCAAGGGGATGCTCAACCCCGAGGTGCAGTCGGCATTCGCTGAGGCTGCCATGGATGTCTCAGAAGGTGGCGGCGGCGAGGGGACCCCTCCCGCCGCGGCTGAGACCAAGCCCGAGAGCGCGCAGCCTGCGCAGGCTGAACAGCCTGCTCGGCCTGCCCAGCCTGCGTCTTCGGTTGGCAGTGCCATCGTTCACACTCCGGTGACTGACAGTGCGCCGGGCCAGGCCATCGTCATCCAGGCGGAGGTTCCGGCGTCCTTGGCCGCAGAGAGAGTGGTGCTGGCCTACCGGCCCGACGGTGCTTCGGATTTCGTCACGCGCGAGATGGACGCCGTCGAGGGCAGCGATGCGTATCAGTCCCAGATTCCTGCCGAGGCGACCAGCGGTGCATCAGTGGCCTACTACATCCAGGCGCAGGACGCGCAGGGCCAGCTTCTGGCACAGAATGGAGAGGCAGCCGACCCACACGTCGTCACCCTGGGCGCCAAGGCCACCAGCGGCGGCATCATCAACGGCGTGGCTGAAAACGAGACCTCCAAGGAGGGAGAGGAGGGCGGTGAAGGCGGGGAAGGTGTGTCGTACTGGTTTGCATTGGCCCTTGGTGGCGGCGGCGGCTACCACTCGGGTACGCCCGAGGCAAACCGCACGAACGATAAGGGAGTAGCTCTCAAGGACTCCGGCTTCGCCGGGGCCTTGGCAATCCATATTTCCCCTGAGATCGGCTATTTCGTTTCAGACAGCCTGCTCTTGTCGCTGCAGGGGCGCTTTCAGATCGTGACCGGCGGCAGCCAGATCACCGGCAGCGCCGTGACCAGCAGCAAGGATGCTTGCCATGGGGGTACCTGCCATCCCGCTGTCTACGCTCTGGCGGGTTTGGCCAAGTTGACGTGGTTCATAGGCGAGCCTAAGAAGGTGACGCCTTTTGTCTCGCTGGCAGCCGGCGCCGGTCAGATTCGACACGTGGTCAGCCTCCCGAGCAAGGATCCGGCTGCCCCCTCGAAACCGTATCTGCTCGGCTGTCCGTCGAGCGGCTGCAATGACACCGTGGTGGGCGGTCCAGTCTTGTTCGGTCCCGGCGGGGGCATCACCGTGGAGTTGAGCGATTCGTTCTTGATCGTGGCCAGCACCAACGCGCTGGTGGGCGTGCCCCACTTCATGCTCAACTTCGACGTGAACGTTGGTCTTGCCTACGTGAGGTAGGGATGTCCTCGCGGCCGCCGAGCTGCGTGGCATAGCGGGCCGCCACGAAGAGGGCATCGGCCAGACGGTTGAGGTAGGGAACGATGGAGCCAGCCACCGGTTCCTGGGCAGCCAGGAGCACGACCTGGCGCTCGGCACGGCGGCAGACCGTGCGTGCCAGGTGAAGGCACGCAGCCGCGGGGCTGCCGCCCGGCCGGATGAAGGCGCGAAGCGGAGGCAGCCGTCGGTTCCAGGCATCGATGTGGCGCTCCAGCGCCGTGACATGGCGGGCGGCGAGGCGTGTTTTGCGCCGAGACGGCGCGGCCAGATCCGCGCAAAGGCCGGAAAGCTCGTCCTGGATGCGGCCCAGCGAGGCAGCCAGGCGTGCCGTGTCGCTGAACGCCGGGAGCTCCTGCAGCAGGGCACACGCCAGCCCGATGCACGCGGAAAGCTCATCCACGGCGCCCAGACACTCCAGCCGCTGCGCGCACTTGGCCAGGCGCTGTCCGCCGGGAAGCTGGGTCTGCCCGCGATCACCTGCACGCGTGTAGAGTCTGGTCAAAGCAGTCACTTCGCTCGTGAGACTGGCCGGCGACTCGCATGCGGGCCGTAGTTGAGGACCACCACCTCCGAGACCGGCCCGCGCTTGTCGCCTTTCGAGTTGATCATCCTGCGCGCGGACACGCAGTGGATGCGAAACCCCGCGTACAGCTTGCGTATCAGGGGCGTGTCGCTATTCGACAGCATCAGCAGGCACCCACGCCGGTCGAGCTTCGCATAGAGATCGGCCAGATCGTTCTGGTCCTTCTCGCCGAAGGAGCCGCTGGTGTACGACGTGAAGGAGCTCGTCTTGGAAAGGGGTTGGTAGGGCGGGTCGAAGTAGATGAAATCGCCCTTGCGTGCGACGCCGGACAGGTCGCGGAAATCGCGTGACTCCAGTTCTGCTTTTTGCAGGGCCGCGCTGGTTGCCCGCAGCAGGGCTTCGTTGAAGATCTCCGGTTTTGCACGGTGGCCAAAAGGCACGTTGAAGAGCCCTCGGCTGTTCACCCGATACAGGCCNNACGCACCTCGTAGTAGTAGGACTCGCTGTGCTGCTTGTGGTGTTGGCGCAGAAGCTCTATGAGATGTTCCACTTCGCTGCGTACGGCCATGAAAGTTTCAATCAGTTCCGAGTTGGAGTCCCAGAGCAGGGCGTGTGACGGCTGCAGCAAGGCCTGGACGTGGAAGAACACGGCCCCACCACCCAAGAAGGGTTCCAGGTAGCGGCCGACCGAAGCTTTCTTGGGATACAGCGGTAGGTACTGTGGCAGAAGCTGGGATTTGCCTCCGGCCCACTTGACGAAAGGCCGCAGGAACGAGACGTTTTGGGCAGTTCGGAAAGGGGAGCGTTGGTAGGCAAGCTCTTCGCTGCTGGACGATTTCTTCTTGGGCACCGACCGGCATTTAACTCGGGTTCCACGCCAGAAAGCAACGCCGAAGCGAGCCCTTGATCCCGCGGCACGGGGAACGAAGGCGCTGACCGCCGCGGAGAGACAGACCTTCTGCGGCTATCACGGGACTACGGGAAGTGATGGCGACTGTCGATGGGACAGTGTCACCGCAGCGTCACATAGATTTAGGTGGCGTTCTCGTCCTCGTCGAATAGACTGCCGCGCCTTCAGCAATCTCACCACAATAGGTTAGGCACGTTTCATGTCGTCCATCGAAAAGATCCGAAACATAGGTATTTCCGCGCACATCGATTCAGGAAAGACCACGCTCTCAGAGCGGGTGCTCTTCTACACCGGCAAGATCCACAAGATCGAGGAGGTCAAGGGCAAGTCCGGGGTGGGCGCGACCATGGACTTCATGGACCTGGAGCGGGAGAAGGGCATCACCATTCAGTCGGCGGCCACGTCGTGCGAGTGGGAGGACTGCGCCGTCAACCTCATCGACACGCCCGGCCACGTAGATTTCACCATCGAGGTGGAGCGAGCCTTGCGCGTGCTGGACGGCGCTGTGCTGGTGCTCTGTGGCGTGGCCGGCGTGCAGTCGCAGTCGTACACGGTCGATCGCCAGATGCGGCGCTACCAGGTGCCGCGCATCGCTTTCATCAACAAGCTGGACCGCGCGGGTGCCAACCCGGACCGCGTGACCGGGCAGTTGCGGGAGAAGCTGCACCTGCACACCATCCCGGTGCAGATCCCCATCGGCGCCGAGGATCGCTTCGAAGGCGTGGTCGACCTCATCCGCATGAAGGCGGTGTACTTCGACGGGAACAAGGGCGAGGACGTGCGCCTTGCCGAAATACCGGACGAACTGGTGGCAGACGCCAAGGCCGCCCGTCAGAAGATGATCGAATCCATCGCCGATCTCGACGACGCCATCGCCGAAAAATACCTGCACGAGCAGGAGTGCACGCCCGAGGATCTGATCCCGGCCATCCGCCGGGTTACCGTCGCCTTCAAGGGCACGCCGGTTCTCATGGGCTCGGCGTACAAGAACAAGGGTGTGCAGCTTCTGCTCGACGCTGTTCGGGACTACCTGCCCATGCCGTCTGAGGTCGAGAACATCGCGCTCGACCAGGATCACGGCGAGGCCGAGATCAAACTGGAATCCGACACGAGCAAGCCTTTCGTGGGGCTGGCCTTCAAGTTGGAGGACGGCCGCTACGGACAGCTGACCTACATGCGCATCTACCAGGGCAAGGTCAGCAAGGGCGACTTCATCGTGAATTGTTCGGCCGGACAGCGGAAGGTGAAGGTTCCGCGCCTGGTGCGCATGCACGCCGACGAGATGGAGGACATTCCCTCGGCCGAAGCCGGCGACATCGTGGCCCTGTTCGGGGTGGAGTGCGCATCGGGCGACACATTCACCGACGGGCGCATCAACGTCACCATGACGTCCATGCACGTGCCCGACGCGGTCATCTCGCTGGCGGTGGAGCCGCAGGACAAGACGGCGCAGACCAATTTCTCCAAGGCGCTCAATCGCTTCACCAGGGAGGATCCCACCTTCCGCGTGTCGCGCGACGAGGAGTCAGGACAGACCATCATCAGCGGCATGGGTGAGCTGCACCTGGACATCTACATCGAGCGCATGAAGCGCGAGTACAACTGCGTGGTGATTCCCGGTCGGCCCCAGGTCAAGTACCGCGAGACCATCACCCAGCGCGGAGAGTTCAGCTACACCCACAAGAAGCAGACCGGCGGTTCGGGCCAGTATGGGCGCGTGGCCGGCTACATCGAACCCTTGCCCTCCGATCATGAGACCGGCTACGAGTTCGTGGACGACATCGTGGGCGGCTCAATCCCGCGTGAGTTCATTCCGGCCTGCGACAAGGGCTTCAAGGAGGCGATCAAGCGGGGGCCGCTGATTGGTTTCCCCATTGTGGGCGTGCGCTGCCTCATCAACGACGGTCAGTCGCACCCGGTGGACTCGTCGGAGTTGGCCTTTCGCACGGCGGCCCTGATGGGCTTCCGCGAGGCCTACAACAAGGCCAAGCCCACTATTCTGGAGCCCATCATGCTGGTCGAGGTGCAGTTCCCCGAGGAATTCCAGGGTGCGGTCATCGGCCAGCTCAACCAGCGCCGGGGAAACATTCTGAGCACGGAGAAGCACGAAGCCTTTGTCACCGGCGTGGCCGAGGTGCCGCTGGCCGACATGTTCGGCTACGCCACTGACATACGGTCCGCCACGCAGGGCAAGGGCGAGTTCACCATGGAATTCAAGCGCTACGCCGAGGTGCCCAAGCAGGCGCGCGAGGCCATGATNNCTCGACTACAAGGAGAAGCGCGAGAAGGACGGGGCAGGGCGAGGCTCGAAGCGCGCCGCTGGGTGAACATACTCAAGAACAGCGGCGTGGTCTGCCGATACTCTCTCCTGGGATGACCGAATGGCCTAGGTTGGACCGCAGCCCCCCGACGCGCGTATAGTAGTTGCGCCACTTTGAATCGAGAGGTGCGACGATGACCATGAGCAAGCGAGCGCTTTTTCTGCTGGCCGCGGGGTTCGTCCCACCCTTGCTTCTCGCTTCCAGCAGGGCACAGGCCGCCGAGGAGCCGCCCGTGCAAGGCGAGGGTCTCACGCTTGCCTACCTGACTGACCTGCACACCAAGGTGCACAAGGCCTGGGCCGAGAACTTTCTGGCCATGGCGGCCGCGCGTTTGCCCAAAGACCATCCCGTCAATCTCGCCACGCGCGCCGTGGTGGTGGAACTGGTGCTGGCCCCGGGCGGTCGCTTGCTCAGCAGCGCCGTGACCACCCCGTCAGGCTCGTCGGAGTTCGACACGTCTGCGCTGGACGTGGTTCGCGACAACGCCCCCTATGCCATCGCGCCCGAGGAGGCCTTTTCCGACGACGGCAACGTCCGCGTCTTGTGGACATTCGCCCGCAACGATCGCCGTTGTTCCGATCTGCGTATCGAAAATGCGCAACTTCCTCTGTCGCGGGCGGTGCGCAGTCTGGTGGCGCAAGGTCGCGACCGTACCGCCATCAAGCGCTTGCAGGCAGCCGGCGACGACGTGCGCGAGCAGGGGTTCTCGTCGTTTGCTTGGGCATGGCTCGACAGCGCGGAAGCCGAGCAAGGGCTGGCCGTGGCTGCGGCCCGCGCGGCGGGGGGCGACCGTGCGGGAGCTGACAAACTTCGCCAAGCCGTGGCGCAAGGCGAGCAGGTGGAGACAGCGGCGCGCGGCCTGGCGCGGCTGGCGATTCCCCTGTGTCCGCTGGTGAAGGAGAAGCTGGAAGGGCCGGCGGGCGAAGCCCGCGGCGTGGCGGTGGCGGTCTTGCGTTTTGGGCTCGAGCGCGAGTGCCTGCCAGGAGTTCTGGTGGTGGCCAAGGATAGCTCGGCGCCGGAGGCTCAGCGCGTGGCAGCCGTGGAAGCGCTGGGCACCCTCGACGATCCCGAGGCGCACACGAGCTTGCAGGCCCTGGCGAAGGATGCGTCGCCAGCCATACGGGCCGCGGTCTTGCTTGCCGGCACGCGAGCCGGGGCGGGTCGGGGTGCGGTTTTTCACCTGACCGGGCTTCTGCACGATCCAGCGCCACAGGTGCGCGGAGCTGCGGCTGCGGCTCTGCTGCGGGCCGGGGGCGAGGCGATGGTTCCCCAGCTTTTTCAATTCTTCAAAGAGAAGGATCCGCGACCCGGCGAGTCTGTGGCCAAGGAACTCGGGACCATGAAGGGCGAAGCCTCGGCCGAAATGCTCGGCAAGCTCGCTCGCAGCAAGAACGATCGGCGTGTTCGCCTGACCAGCGCGCGCGCCCTGGCCGCGCGCCGCGATCAATTTGCGCACAAAGTGCAGGCCACGCTGGCGGGCGACGGGGATGCCGAGCTGCGCTTCCTGGGCAGCGCAGCCGTCGACGCGCAGAAACGGCTGGCCGCTGCCTCAGCGCCCGAGGGAAACGTCTGGCGCGCCTCCTACGCGGCCCTGGCCGCCGGTTCGGGACGCCTGGCCGCCGCGGATTGGGCTCTGGTCCAATTTCCCAAGTTGGATCCAGCGGCGCGGGTCGAAATCATGGGCGCGTGGTTGGCTGGGACCAAGACGGGCGAGAAGTAGCAGCGCCGGCGAGGGCGCGCGCGAAGCGCGCGGGGTGGGCAGGGTGGGCTGTCCGTGCCGAAGTCCCCGCAGGGGGCGAGGGCGCGCGCGAAGCGCGCGGGGTGGGCAGGGTGGGCTGTCCGCGCCGAAGTCCCCGCAGGGGGAGGCCGGTGGCCGGGGCCGGAGCCGGTGGCCGGAAGCCGGAAGCCTGTGGATGGGACCGCGAGGGCGCGCGAGGAGGGGCCGCGCAAGCGTTTCATCCATCCCGTGTCTACGGGAATGCGAGCCCCGGAGCCGGCTCGACAGCCTCGCCGCCCCCCTCCGCTCGACTCCCGCAAACGGCTACTCTATCTGTCAACTAGCCCTATACCCGGCAACACGGTGCGACGCTATCGGTCCGCAATTCCGCGGACTTCACCCGCGTCGACCCCACGAAAAAGGGCGCCGGGCCCCTCGAACTGCGGAAGTTGGGCTAGACGGTGCGGCGCTATCCGGTAACGCTCATCTCCGACCCGCTCCTACCACTCTTCCCTTTGCATCGAACTTCACCGTTGTTCCAGCCCTATACGTGATGATCTCCTCTGTGGTTTCCTCGGGAGAATAGGCAATATCACCCACACTAGGACCGAGCACAATTCCTACTCGGGAGATTTCAAGGGTTGGGAGGGCGGTGTCGGCGGCCAGGGTACCCGATTCCACTTTGCCACTTCGGTAGAATTCTACCTTTGTCCCCGCCTCGTATGTGATTCCGTCGATATTGCTATTCACCGCCAGGGTTACGAATCCTATCCCGCCATCTACGTGGAACCATACCTCTGTGCCGGCCTTGAACGCAGTTCCTTGAATGGTGGCATCGGCAGCCAAGAATCCACTCTGGACCTCGCCACTTGCACGGAACTCCACCTCTGTTCCAGCTTTGTAGGTAGCTCCCCCAATTGTGGCATCGGCAGCCAAGAATCCACTCTGGA
>PMBY01000258.1 GCA_003153875.1 Myxococcales bacterium
GGCCGCCGTCATCGGAGGCGACCGCCTCGATGTGCACCCACAGGGGCGCGCTCTTCTCTGGACCGATCGTCAGATCGCAGACTTGTTTGGCCTGGCTCTCGAACACTTTTTCGAGCAAAGCGTTGAAGGCGGGGCGATACTCGGCCGAGACGAAGAGGCCGAAGCGCGCCCCGACCAGGTGAGAGCGCTCCAGCCCCAGCAGGCGTGCCGCGCTGAGATTCACCTTCCGGATCGCCCCGTCGCCATCGAGTGTCAAGTAGCCGATCGGCGCAAAGTCGTAGAGGTCAGAGTAGCGTCCCAACCCCGCCTCCAACTCTGCCCGCGACTGTTGCAATTCTTCGTTCTGCAGCTCCAACTCGATCTGGTGAACCTGCAGCTCGTGGACCAGACGCTGCGACTCTTCCGCGGTCTTGCGTTTGGCGGCCCGCGACCGGCCCGACTTTTCTTTCAGCCGGTCCTCGGCTCGTGCGCGTAGGGTCGCGGTGTCGGTGACCTCCCGCCTCTTCATCTGATCTCCTGGCTGCGCAGGCTCGAGCTATGGCTCGGCTGGTCAGTCGGTATTTCGTCGAGGACCTCGCGCACCACGCGAGTGAGGTCCGCAGCGTTGAACGGCTTCCCAATGAAGTGCGTTCCGGGGTCCAGCACGCGGCCGATGGCATCGTCGGTGTATCCCGACATGTAGAGAACCCGCAGGGTGGGGTACAGCTTGAGATTCACCTTCTGGATCACCCCATCACTATCGAGGGTCAAGTAGCCGGCGGGCGCGAAGTCGTAGAGGTCAGAATGAACCTTTGCCGCTACCTCCAGCTCGGCTTGCGTCTCCTGCAGTTCGTCGTTCTGCAACTCCAGTTCGATCTGATGAACCTGCAGTTCGTGGATGAGACGCTGCATCTCTTCTGCCGAATGGTGGCTGGCGGCCTGCGACCGGCTCGATTTCGCTTTCAGTCGGTCCTCCGCCCGTGCCCGCAGCGCCGCGGGGGCCGTGCTCTCCCGTTTCTTCATCCTCCCGCCTCCTGGCCGGACTGCGTCGCGCGCAGCGTGGCCTCCAGCGTCTTGGCGGCGGTGATGTCGACGAAGGTGATCACCACGCCATCGATGCGGTTGTCGAGCGTGCGGTAGGGCATGATGCGCACCGAGAACCAGCGCCCGTCGCGGGTCGCAATCGGTATCTCCTTGAAGACCAGGCTGCGCAGCACCTCGCGCGCATTCTCTGCGAGCTCGGGGTAGTCCAGATCCGAGGCCAGGTCGGTGATGGGCCGGCCCAGGTCGCCCGGGATAAGCTTGATGATCTTGAGCATCTGGGGGGTGAAGCGCCGTACAGCGAGCGCATCGTCCAGAAACAAGGTGGCGATGTCGGTGCTGTCGAGCAGGTTTCTCATGTCGTTGTTGGTCCGCGACAGCTCGTCCACTTTGGATTGCAGCTCTTGATTGAGCGTCTGCAGTTCCTCATTCATGGACTGCATCTCTTCTTTGGAGGTTGTCAGCTCCTCATTGGTGGACTGCAGCTCCTCGTTGGTGGACTGCAGCTCCTCGTTGACCGACTTGAGCTCCTCCTGCGAGGTCTGCATCTGCTCGCGCGCCGTCAGCAGTTCGTCGCGCGCTTGGCGCAGATCTTGTTCCCTCCGGGCCAGAGCGGCCGGAGTGGTAGCGGTTAGCCTGGCCTTGCCCGGCAGTTTGGCATTGCCGGACATCCCTTCCGTGAACACCACCATGACCGTCCCCCGCAGCGTCTCTGGCTCCTGGATTGGCTCAATCGCGATATCCACGGCGTGCATCCCGCCGTTGCGTTCCACCTTCACGTTGGTCTGGGTGACAGTGCGCTTCTCGCGCAGGGCCTTCTGGAAAGCCGTGCTCAGCTCATGGCGCAGCCCCTCGCGGGCCATGGCATAGATGTTCCAGTTGGCTTTGCCCGCTGCTGGCTCCAGGTATGGGCCTGTGCGGCCGCTGATGAAGAGGATGTCGCCTGTGTCGTTGGTCAGCACGGCGGCCGGCACGTGGCGCTGCAAGAGAAGCTGCTCGGCCAGTGCCTGCAGGTTGGGCGCAGTCTTGTGCGCGCCTGTCTGCCCAGCCAACGCGGCAGTCCCATGGGGGCGCGCGGGCAAGACCGAGGTGGGGAAGTCGAGCGGCTCTGTTCGCAGAGCGCTGTCCAGACGCCGAAAGATCCGCGTCTTGCCGTCGAGGGGGGCGAAAAGGTCGGTGGCCGCGCCAATGGTCTCCGCGCTGCCAAGGAATAGAATCCCGCCGGGATTGAGGCTGTAGTGAAACAGCGGCAGCAGTTTCTTCTGCAGCTCGGGCGCCAGGTAGATGAGAAGGTTGCGGCAGCTCAGGATGTCGAGCCGGGTGAAGGGCGGGTCCATGAGGAGGTTGTGCGGGGCGAACAGCACCATCTCGCGGATCTGTTTGCCCACCTGATAACCGTGCTTTTCCTCCACGAAAAATCTGCGCAGACGTTCCGCCGAAACGTCGCCAGCAATGTTGGCCGGATAGACACCCTGCCGTGCCCTATCGACAGAGTCCTTGTCGAGGTCTGTGGCAAAAATTTGCAGCGAAAAGTCGCCGGCCGGCTTCTCCTCGGCCAGCGCTTCCTTGAAGATCATGGCCAGGGAGTAGGCTTCCTCCCCGGTCGAGCATCCTGGCACCCAGGCACGCAGCGCCCCACCGGCAGAATGTGCCGCCAAGATCGCCGGGATGGCCTTCTTGCGCACGCACTCCCAGACCGCCGGATCGCGGAAGAAGCTGGTCACGCCGATCAACAGCTCTTTGAACAGAAGCTGGGTCTCCTGCGGGCTTTCCTGCAGGAGACGGACGTAGTCCGCGATGCTGTCGATCTGGTGCAGACCCATACGCCGCTCAATGCGGCGGTACACGGTGCTGCGCTTGTACTGCGAGAAATCGTGGCCGGTCTGGCTGCGCAGGAGCACGCACACCTTCTCAATACCACTCTGGGTCTTGCTGGCCAGCGGATGGTCGTGCAGTTTGACCAGCGGCCCGTGCGCGAGGTAGGCGGCGATCTTGCCGGCCAGTTCCTCGACGGGCGCGATGACATCGGCGAGCCCAGCGTCGATCACGCTGCGAGGCATGGAATCGAACTTGGCCGAGGCTGGCGTCTGCACAAAGACCGCCCCGGCCTGCTCCTTGATGGCCCTCACGCCCAGGGTGCCATCCGAGCCCATGCCCGAGAGGATTACGCCGATGCTTCCGTCGCGCTGGTCGTCGGCCAAGGAGCGCAAGAAGAAATCGATGGGCAGGCGCAGCCCGCGCGGCGCCACCGGTGCCAGCAGGTGCAGGACCCCGTGCAGGATCGACATGTCCTGGTTGGGCGGGATCACGTACACACGATCCGGTTCGACCCGCAGGCGGTCCTTGACCTGGATGACCTTCATGGGCGTGGCCCGCTGGAGCAGCTCCACCATCATGCCCTTGTGCGTGGGATCCAGGTGCTGGACAATGACAAAGGCCATGCCGCTTCCCTGTGGCAAGTGGCGCAGGAACTGCTCGATGGCTTCCAGCCCGCCGGCAGAGGCGCCGATGCCGACGATGGGGAATGAACCGCCTTGCTCGCGACGACGTCGGACCACGGCGGCCCTTGCGCGCGTCTTTGGCGGGCGCCGCAGGTTCCGGAGCCTTCCCTTCGCTGTCGGTTTTCTCAGACTGTCCACGTGGCTTTGCCCATAATGGGTGGCGGGTCACCTGCCCTTCACACCGACTGGTCAGTCTAGTGGACTACCAAGTCTTGTCACTACGATTCGTCGTTCAGCGTGCCGACAGGAACGTGTCAGCTCCAATCCGTCATTTTGAGCGATCGCTGTTGAGCTTGGCGGAAATGGCGCGGACTGCGGCGCGCGGGGCGATGCGCACTGACTGCACGCTGAGTTTGTTCTTCAGTCCTGGGATGGCCACCACGGTGCCGGCCAGCATGGCGCGGTAACCGTGCCGGGCCACCGAGGCCGCGTCGGCCACGGGACGTCTGAACAAATTGGACTTGCTGCTGCCCGCGACGTCGGCGAACTCGGTTGCCGTGGGCCCGGGGCAGCTCGCGGTTGCTGTGACCCCGGTGCCGCGCAGCTCCTGCGCCAGGGCCTCGGTGAAGCTGACCACGAAAGCCTTGCTGGCGTAGTAGGTCGCCATGAACGGTCCGGGCACGAACCCGGCAATCGAGGCGATGTTGAGGATGCGTCCTTGCTTGCGCTCCAACATGCCGGGCAAGAACCGGTGGGTCAGATCGACCAGCGCCCGCATGTTGACGTCGATCATCTCGAGTTGCAGCCGGACGTCCGACTGAGCGAACGGTCCGCGCTTGCCCAATCCGGCGTTGTTGACCAGAAAATCGATGGTGCGGCCCGCAGCCTGGACCTGATCGGCAATTTGCTGTCCGGCCGAGGGCGCGGCCAGATCCGCGGCGATGACCATGCAAGTGGTTCCATGCGCCGCCGCCAACTCGCGTGCCAGTTCATCAAGACGCTCGCGTCGGCGCGCCACCAGCACCAGGTCATGCCCATCTTTGGCAAAGAGCCGGGCGTACTCGCGCCCCAGCCCCGCCGAAGCCCCTGTAATGAGTGCGGTTTGCTTGGCCATAGTTTTTCGTTGGATGCGGGTCGAGGGAGGAGATTAACAGCACTGCGTCCCGTGCGGACTTTCTTCCCGGGTCCCGTCGTCACCGGTGCTTTAACGCGAAATGCCAGGAGCTGAACCGAGAAGACGGCGCTTCGTACCGCAGGCGGACAGCGGTGCTGCGTGCAGCATTTTCTCAAGTTAGGGTAGACCCGCCGACCGGGTAGAGCGACCCTACTAAAGAAGACGGAAAGGTAGCACCATGAGAAACAGCCAAGTCCTTCGGGCCATCACGATTCTGGGCATCGCCCTTGCTGGCGCTTGTTCGGGCGCCGGCGCACCCCAGGGCGCCGCCGGCGGAAGTTCAGCGCCGCCAGGCACCGGAGGCAACGTCAGCTCCAATCCGGCTAGCGCCGGGCGCTCGGGCAACGGCGGTACTGTGGTGAGCGGCGGCAACCCAAGCACTGGCGGCGCGACGGGCGGAGTGATCGTTGTCGGCGGGACGACTGGCGCGAGCACGATGGGCCCGGGCGGTAGCGCTGTTCCTGGCGGGGTGACTGCCACAGGCGGCGTGGCAGATACCGGCGGATCTGTGGGCGGCACGATTTTCATCGGCGGGGCCACGGGAGGCGCGACCGGAGGCAAGGGCGGGACCGGCGGCGCGGCAGGCGGAACGAAGGCAACCGGCGGCGCGGCAGGCGGAACGACTGGCTCCGCGGGAGCGACGACCAGCAGCGGCGGCACGACGGCCAGCAGCGGCGGCGCCAAGGGCGGCACAGGCGGCGCGACCGTCGGCAGTGGCGGCGCGGTGGGTGGGACGGGCGGTGCCAAGGGCGGCACGACCGCTAGCGGCGGAGCGACTGGCAGCACGGGCGGCGCGACTCGTACGGGGGGCTCGACCATTCCGTCCGGCCCGGCCGTCGCATTCCCCGGCGCGCTCGGTTTTGGCAAGAACGCGACCGGCGGGCGAGGCAATGCCGTCTACCACGTGACCAACTTGAACGACACCGGCGCCGGATCTTTCCGCGACGCTGTCAGTGCGGGTAACCGCATCGTGGTCTTCGACGTCGGTGGCTATATCGTTCTCAAGTCGCCTGTGTCGGTCAAGAGCAACCTGACCATCGCGGGTCAGACGGCGCCTGGCGACGGCGTCGGTGTCATGGCGGGAGAGGTCTCGTACAACGCCTCGACAAACGTGATCACGCGCTACTTCCGCTTCCGCCAGGGCCTGCTCGACTCCGACAGTTCGAAGAGCGGGATCAACCTGCTCGATGCCAGCAACCTGATCTTCGATCACATCTCGATCGAGTTCGCGCAGTGGAACAACATCGATGCGTCGAACAAGAATTCAACCATGACCAACATCACCGTGCAGAATTCCATCAACGCGAACCCAACTGGGCAGCAGTTCGGGGCACACACCGAGCAGACCGGGGGATTCTTCACCTGGTACGGCAACCTCTGGGCCAACGCTCACGGTCGCATGCC
>PMBY01000016.1:0-794 GCA_003153875.1 Myxococcales bacterium
AAGGTCAAGGCGCTAGCCCGTCTTCGACGGGCATAAGCACGATGTTGAAGATTTCCGTTATTAACGACCCCAATCTCGTTTTCTCGGTTCACACCTATCAGCCCACCAATTTCGGCCTGAGCACAAATCCATACGCCTGGGGAAGCGCTTCGGACTACACCAGCATGACGAATTCCGTCACGCAGATCCTAGGCTGGTTGCCCAACTGGGGCATCGTCATCGGCGAATGGGGCTCCGAGAGTGCTCAAGCATTGGCAAATAGGGTTGTCCATGCCTATGCCTATTCTCGAGATACAACAGCTGCTGGCATGTGTCCTGTGTGGTGGGACAACGGGGGCTCGTACGCAATATTCAACAGAACCACTGGCGCTCAGACCTACCCGACAATTGTCAATGCACTCGTCACGGGAGCGCAAAAGGGTCTTGCGAATCCAGGTGTCTACTCAACACTCGCCAGCCCCTAATAAGTTCTGACAGCCTAGTTCAGGACAAGTCGATCGCGCGACCAGAACCGCGCCGGCGTGCCGGTCCGGTCTGTGGCCAACGAGACGGCGGTCGGAGCCCATCGAGTCTTGGGCGACCACTTGCATTGCTGCGAGTCTTGGCGTTGACGCCCGCTCCCCTCCGCAAGCCACGTCGCAGTGGCTGCGGATTTCACGTCTGAAGCTAAAGAAGTGATCTGCGCCCGCCGATTCCATGGCCTCACAAGAGGCGTGGACCTTGCTGCGAAGAAATGCGATGGCGAAGATGAACGAAGCTCTGAGCTTTGCGCTGGCTGTTGTGCTGCCTTTCAC
>PMBY01000016.1:811-6338 GCA_003153875.1 Myxococcales bacterium
TGCACCACCGCGCAGAACATGCCGTTCGACAATTGCGCCAGGCTGGGGCTTTGCGTCGCCGGCGCGCTTCTGCCCGACCCTTTGCCTCCGCAGAGTGCCGGGGCAGTCACGGCAACCATCAAAGCCGTGACGCCGCCTACTGNNACATCCGACTTCGGACCCTTGCTCAAGCAGGTTACCCCGCTGCTCGCAGCCAACACTCCCCCGTACCGCGCCGTTTTCATGCCCGGGACCTCATGCGGGGGCGTAAATTCCGTGTTCGGTCCCACAACGACCGTTATCAAGGACGTGACCGGGACGCCGACCAAGGCAGCCAGCTACGCCTACTACTTCGACAACGCGGGCACACAGGTTAGTTGCACTCTCGACCCAGAGGGCAAGGTTGTCGACATCGGCGTATCGAACCTCTACTCGACGGTTTGCGATCCGACCTATGTGCCCAGTGCTACCGTTGCCGGATACGTGGGGCCGGTCGTCACGTTCGGTCTCACCGTGCCCGCAGCTTCCACGCAGAAATCGATCAGCGTTGAAGCGGCTCACCTCATCTTCGGGCTGGGCGGGCAGAATCCCGCAGGCGTCAAAGCAAGCCCGTGGATCGATCCTGCCTATTACTCCATCCGCAACTCGGGAGCCGGGTCGACCGCCCTGACAGCGGCACTCATCCATGTACCGCGAACGGCATTTTGGGGGGTCGACCGTCTATCGACCGACAGCATCCGAGACTCGCTGAGGATTTCCCCAGTGCCCGAGCCATCCATTGGCATCCTGTCCATCGACTACGTCGACAAGGACCGTGACAACCTGCGCGTTCTCTTCTTGCAGGCCGAAGGTCAGCTGTCCGGATACCTGCCCGATTCCACCGCCACCTCTCTCAACAAGGAGAATGTGCGCGACGGACACTACCCCCTGTGGGGCTACGTTCATTTCTACACGGCGAATATCAATGGCGCTCCCTCTGCCGCGGCGGGAGCCTTCGTGACACGCTTCTCGGTGCCGAAGCTCGATCGCGCGCTGGTGGATGCCATGATCGACGCATCGCTGGTTCCACAATGCGCAATGAAGGTGGCCCGTGAGACCGAAATGGGCGCATTCGTACCCAATCCGTACGAGTTCCGATGCGGCTGCTATTTTGACCAGCGGACGACCGGCCGGGCATCGTGCACAACGTGCACGATGGCCAACGATTGCCCGGCGAGCGCCCTGGCGTGCAACTACGGCTTCTGCGAGACGGAGTAGGTGCAACCCACGCGGATCAAGAACGTGCACCCCGTTGTACCCGAGCAGCATAGGCACGGCGGCTGCGGCCGCGTCGCCGAATGCTCCTGAGAAGACGCACCGATCCCTGAAGAGTATCGCGTTCTGTGCCGAAACACGGGAACGGCAATGCCGGGAGCGTGAAGCATGGGAACAGCAACGCCGATAGGAATTGTTTTAGACGAACAGGACATCGCCCGTCTCGAGGCAGCCCGCCCCGCTCTCACCAACAAAGACCTACGCTCGTTGAAACGGTCATCCAGCCACCTTGCCCTGGTGGTCGAGGGCCCGGCGGCCGCGAGAGCTGAACCGTCCGCTCAGCCCGAGAGCGCGCGAGTGCTACCGGGCTTTGCCCGACAGCAATCACCGCTGGAGTTGGTAAGACCCGTCCCAGGGTTCATACCTAGGAGATCCGGCAAGACCAAGCTATGGCTGTCGGCAGTCGCAGCGGTGGTGATAGCGGGAACGATCATCGTTTGCTTGCCGACGACAGCGAACGCCGTGGCCGGATTGAGCATCCGCCAACTGGCTAGCATCGAGGCGATCGTCTTCCTTTCTGGCGTGATGAGCGGGCTGTCGGGGTTCGGCTTCTCCGCAATCGGAGCCACAACCCTCTTGCTCCTCCCGCCCATCTTGCAGGTCCCACTGTTTCAAACGTTGTCGACGGGGAACCAGCTCCTCTCGGCCGGACAGTTGCGCGAAGATATGCCCAAGTCACGGAAGGATGTCTGGGCAGGGCCAGGGCCATGTATGTTGGGCGGTGTAGCCGGCGTACCGATCGGAATCTGGCTATTGTCCCACCTGCCGGCAGCGCGGCTGATGGCGCTATTCGGGACGCTGCTGCTCTTGTATGCCGTCTATTCGTTGTTCAGGTCTACGAGTTTCAAGCTGCGCGGTTTCGACGGTCCAGTGTGCGGCGCTGTGGTCGGTTTTCTCGGGGGTGTGGTGGGTGGCTTCACTGCCTTTCCCGGGGCGGCGGTCGTCGTGTGGACGGGCTTGCGCGGTTTGCCAAAAGCGCAGCATCGCGCCGTCGTCCAGCCGTACATCATCATGTCGCAGATCTACTCGTTGGGCCTGGTTGCATTGCTGCATCCATCCTATTTGAACCGTCAGTTCTGGTTGCTCCTGGTCTTGAGCTTGCCCGCAGTAGTGCCGGGGACCCTCAGTGGCCTGGCCATCTACCGGCGGACGTCCGACTTGAATTTCAAGCGGGCCACGTACTTGCTTCTGGGGACTTCGGGTATGGCCCTTCTGGCGAAGATGTGTGGTCCAGCAATTATGAGCCTGTTCTGATCCAAACTGAGGGGCGTACCCCGGGTAACTCAGCGATCCGTCCGCTAGGCCAGCCTTCACCTGTCCAATTGCGCATGCGGGACTATTAGACGCGAGCTGATGTAGGCCGTCGTCAGCCGATAAACTGCGTCAATCGCACAAAGAATGGAGACTCCTAAATCTATCTGCTGCCTTTGCCGATGTGAAGTCTTTGTCAATGCGGAGGATGAGCGTATCCACAGCTCGCAAATCCTCAGCCGTATCGACAGATCCGAATCCCGAAATGCTCATCACCAGACAACGAAAGGCGGACGCGATGGTGAACCAAACACCACTTCGTTTGATCGCGATCGGCGAAAGCCCTGAGGCCGAGGAAGACGAGAGCGCCGACGCCATCACCGAGCACGATTTGGTCGCGATCGAGGAAAGCCCCCCGGCAGAGGACGACGGGAGCGCCAACCCCGTCACGATGATGGCCGAGCACGACGCGATCACGCGAAGAGTGCCAGAGGCCGCAAGTGTCGCCGCGCGGGACAGCTTCCCGGACAATCCGAAGCGATTGCCTGGGTGGAAGACTCTGCTGGCCATCGCTGCGGTCGCCTTCCTCATCGGGATGGCGATCGTTGCACTAGTGACCAAGGGAAAGAACACACCCACTCCAGCACCGGCCCTCGCCACCGGCACACCGGTTCGCGGCGCAGAGAAGCCGTCGCAACCGCAGCCGTCATTGGCTCCCCCTGCGCCAGCTGCGGCTTCACCTTCTCAGACCCGCGCTGTCCACGATACCATCCGCATCGAGGTCACGGCTGAACCTAGGGCAGCCGAGCTGAGCCTTGACGGCAACGTGCTCGCTGGCCATCGACTGAGTCTGGGGGTTCCGAAGGATCGGGGTATTCACGTCGTCAGCGCCTCAGCGCCCGGGTACATTCCGTTCAAACAGCAGGTCAGTTTCTCAAGCGACGTGGTTCTCGATATCAGCCTGCGCCGAGCCCGGAGCACCCCTGTCCGCCAAGTGGCAAGCCTGCGACCCTCCCAGCGCGATTCAAGACCCACGAGCAGCGTCAGAGCGGCGACCGTTCAGACCGACCCAGGCATAGAGCCGGGCATGAACCTGGACGGTCCATCCCTGCGGCGCAAGGCCAAACCGATTGACGAAAGGAACCCGTACAAGCCATGAAGACACAGGTCTTTGCCCTATCCGTCGGATTGACATGGCTCCTCATCCCTCAAGTGACCCTGGCGCAGTCAAAGGGCACTGGAGATGACGACACCGCAAAGGCTGCCGTCAGGTTTCAGCAGGCCGTTGAGTTGTATCGCGAGGGCAGCTACGAGGGAGCGCTGGCAGAATTTCGGAAAGCCTACCAAATCAGGCCGTCCTACCGTGTGCTCTACAATATCGCGCAGACGCAGTATGCGCTTCACGACTTTGTGGGCGCACATAAGTCCCTCATGCAATACACGGCCGAAGGCAGAGGCGAGATCCCCGCCGATCGGCGTGCCCAGGTCGACGAAATGGCGGCAAAGCTCGAGGAAAGGATCGCCCAGTTGCAGATTTTGACGAATGTGACGGGCGCCGACATTCGGGTCGATGGCGTCAGCGTGGGAACATCACCCCTACCCGGGCTCGTCCCGGTCAATGTGGGAACGCGCAAGGTCAGCGCATTCAAGACCGGCGCCCCCGAGGCGGTCCGCACGGTGAACGTGGCCGGAAAAGAGAGTGTGAAGGTCGAGCTCCAGATTGACGAGTCCATTGTCACGTCGGCAGCGCGTGCGCCAAGCGCTGTACCGCCGTCAGCGCCCTTGATCGAAAAGACGCAGCCTCGGGCCGCGTCCTTGATCAGAACGACGCAGCCTCCGGTCACCCCCAGTCGAACCGGCTTGATTGTCAGTCTCTCTACCACTGCGGTTCTCGGCGTCGGGACGGGCGTATTTGGCTACCTTGCGCTCAATGCCCAGAAGGATCTGAAGGACCAAATCAACACCTATCCAAACAGCAGAGGCAACATCGAAAATGCCCGTACCAGGAGCAAGAACTATGGTTACATCACCGATGCTCTCGGCGCCGCCACTCTTATCTCAGGCGGGGTGGCTCTCTATTTCCTGTTCTCCCACAGCGGCGTTTCGCCAAAACCAAAGTCCGGAAAGGCGATTGAAGCCATCGTGGTTGCCCCCACAGTGGGTGGAGTCGTTTTTCAAGGGAGCTTCTGAGACGTAGCCTCCACGATCCTTGCTTCTCTGTTCGGGCTTTCATCGTTCACACCCGTCACTGTCACCAACACGGGTAGGCGCGCGGGCGATGAGGTCGTGCAGCTCTACCTGCACCATCAGGTCGCGTCCGTGACCCGGCCCGTGAAAGAGCTGCGCGGCTTCTCACGCACCCAGCTCAAGGCTGGCGAGTCGAAGCGAGTCGAGTTCAAGCTCGGCCCCGCTGATCTCGGATGCTGGGACCGCGACATGAAACACGTGGTCGAGCCCGGCAAGTTCGACATCATGGTCGGCGCCAGCTGCGCCGCCATCCGCCAGCGCAGTACGCTCGAAGTGGCGAAGAAGTAACGCTGGGTTTGCTGCAAATCCGTCGCCATCTGTCAACGTCGAGGATGCGTTCAAGGCCATCAAACAGTAGCCGCAACAACGCTCCTCCCAGCATAGACCTTTTGAACACGGATCTTCTTCGTCGGGGAGCTTTCCCGTCATGGGCAGCCACACTTGCCGGCCGGCCAGATCGCGGGATCGGTTCCGGACTCGTACATGAAGCTTGACCTGGCCCACGATCTTGGCGACTGACACATCGTCATAATATTGCTGGCTTTCCATCATAAGCGGGGGTTCGTGCCTACCTGGCCGAGATCGGACGACGCGGAGGGCGGCGCAGCCGGCGCGTTCTGCCGCCAGAAACCGCTCGGCGAATGGTTCGGCTGCGCGAAGCGAGGCGCGCCTTCAAGCGCTTCTACGCGTTCTGTTTCTGGTCTTCGCCCAAGGACTACGTGGTGACAGTGGAGGA
>PMBY01000516.1 GCA_003153875.1 Myxococcales bacterium
ACTTGCTTTGGCGCCGCCCGTGCTACTTGCACCGCCACTCCCGATTTGACCACCAATCGAGGCTGCGCCGCCGTTGCCGCTCGACGCCCCACCGGCTCCGCCACCTGCACCACTCGCCGACGCGCCGCCGCTGCCACTGCCGCCACCACTGACGGTCAAGCCGCCAGCTCCCGAGGCTCCGCCCGCAGACATGGCGCCACCATTTCCGCCGGCCCCGCCTTTTGCGTGGGAGCCGCCCGCCCCACACGCCGTAACCCCACAAAACGCGGCGACCAATGAAGTGGTCGTGACGAACTTCGCTAGGCGCATGACAAACCCCCGTGAAAGAGACCGGATATCAGTTGCCAAGCGGCTCGGTCGACAAGCAGAGGTGCGCGAGCCACCCGACCGCCGAATAGGGCGTACAATAGCGATCCGCGCAATCGAAGCAAGCAAGATCGTCGCGGTCCCCGATCGGGGATCGCCGGACGTCAAGCTGCCACCCAAGCGGCTTCGTCCATTGGACCTTATCGGAGATTTGGGCGCTCCGTCCGGAAACTCGTCGCCGGGATTCTGGCATGAACGCTCGGAGTCTTGCAGCTTGGCGCTGGGATCTTCACGCCCTTCACGCCAGCCGCTTCCAGAATCCCAACGAACACCTCCGTGGACAATGGATCTCGATCGTGGATAGCCGCGGGGCCCCGACCATCTCAGTAGAATGAGCCGCCGTGTATCGCCATCGGCATCGGTCCCGGCTCGCGAGCATCGAAGCGCAGGAGGTTGACACCCGTCGGGACGAAATAGAGATAGTGCCCATCGAACACCGCACCGGTAAACCCAGACGCAGAGGGATCGTTGGCGACCGTGGACATGTCCTGCACNNAAGAGGGAACCAGGTAGACATAGCGGCCATCGAAAGCACCGCCCGTGAACCGAGGCTCGGACTCCAGTTTAAGCACCGCCGTGTCGAAGGCGGACCAAGACGAAGCGGCCGTGAAGGAGCCCTGAGTGTCGTAGCGGGCAACAACGCACTTGAAACTGGGAACACTCGCACGGGCCGGAACAAAGGTGACATAGCGACCATCGAACACGCCGCCCGTGAAGCCGGCCGCGTATTGGTTGACTGTGGTCGGGTCAAAGAGGGACCACGATGAGGCAACGCTGAAGTCCGCTTGCGTGTCGAAGCGAGCCACGCGCGCGTTGGTCTTCTCGTAGGGCACGAAGTAGAGATACCGGCCATCGAACACCAAGCCCGAGAATGAGGTTGCGTTCGCATCCACACCAGCGAGGTCGAAGGTCGTCCAGGATGAAGCGGCGTCGAAAGCTGCCTGGGTGTCAACCCGCGCGACCTTGCCGCTCAAGATGTCAGTATCAACGGTGGTGCCGATCCCCCCAGGGGCGAAGTAGACATAGCGGCCATCGAAGGCGGCGCCCCGGAAGCCAGGGACCGCTAGGTCGGCCGTTCCGCTGGCGGTCGTCAAATCGAATGACGACCATGACGAACGAGCAGCGAAAGCTGCCTGGGTATCGTAGCGAGCGGCAACCGTGTCAAAGGTCGAGCCGAGCGCGCCGTTGTGCTCGGCCCCGGTGGGCGTGAGATAGACATAGCGCCCGTCAAAGACGCCACCACGATTGCCTTTGCTGCCGAGTACACTGGGATCGAACGTGTCCCAACCGCTAGGAGCAAAGTCGCTCTGAGTGTCAATGCGCAGACTAGCGCCGTTGAATCCGGTCGTGGCGTTCACGAAAAGAATGTAGCGACCATCAAAGATGCCCCCAAACAAGCTTCGCGACACAGCAAGCATGCGATCCACGTTGCGCGCGGACCAGCAGGATGGGTTGTCGATCTCATGTTTGCAGGGTCGCGAGGCGCTGCTGCCGCCGGTGGCGCCACCGCCGCCGGTCCCGCTGGCATTGCCGCCGGTCCCTGCGACGCTGCCACCGCTGTCTGCAGGTCCCAGCGAGTCTGAGCTTCCGCCCATTCCCGCGCTGCCATCAACATCGGAACCTCCGTCGCTGCTGCCGCCGCTCCCGCTGTCACTCGTTCGGCCTGCCCCTTTGGAGCTGCACGAAACCGTCACCGGAAGGAATACGAAAGACAGCAACAACAACCGCAGGGTATGTCCCATTGTCATGGCCAGAAGCTTATCATGGGTCAGTCTGGCCGCGACATAGACCGGAGCGTAACCTTGCCTTCGCAGGTCCACGGGGTCAGTCGCTTTGTCGAGGGAAACCTGCGCCCGTCGAGCCTGCGCGAGAGCTGAACCAAGTCCGTAGTTCATCATCCCAAGCTCATCGAGGCGGAAACTGGGTGAACCTAGGACGAAAAGAAAGACGCACGCAAGCAAGCGTGGGCATCCAATCCTCCGGGCGTAGCGTGCATTCGCGTGCATTCCAACCAAGGGCTCGAACAACCGAGGTGGCTCATGTTGATCTCCAAACGACTATTGGGTATGTCCGCTATTGTCTTGGTAGCCCTTGTTACTGCGGCCATGGCCCAGGAGAAACACTATTCCTGGCAGAGAGATCCTGGCCCCATCTCCGGTCGGTGGTCTCTGACGTGCCAGGATATGGCAGGAATGGTTGTCGAGTTCAGAGTGGATGACAAGAAGGCCACCGGAAGTGTCTCTCAGGTGGGCAAGGGGGCTGCGATGGGCTACTCGTTTGGTGAAGAAATCTTCCGGCTGGAAGCCGACGACTTCGGTGATTGGGTGGGACAGCTTCTCTGGCAGGGAGCGGACGGCAGGAAACGTTGGGACCCGATTCGATTTGTGGCTACGTCCACACAACTGGATGCCAGCACGGGTATGGACAGTTGCTACAAGAAGATGCCCCGGGTCAGATGACTCGCCTGGCGGACTGTGCTCTTCCCTTCATAACTCCCGACGAGCTGAACGGAACATGTAGCAACTCAGGTTGCTCGGGTCGTTTTGGGCTCTCTGGCTAGGCCAAAATCCTTCCGGTACCTTCCAGCCCTAGCTTCACCATCGAAGTCGACCAGCGTCATGAAATTCTACAGCCTCTGCTGCACGTGCCACCCAGGGTTGCTCGGGCCATAGTCATTTCGAATAAAGTTTTCGATGGTCGGAGAACCCTGACGGGCCGCATCGGCACGGTCCTGATGGCGTCCGCGCAGCCCGCCGGGGCGGGTTTTGCCGCGGTTTCTGGGTCCTGACGAGGGGCTCTCGACCACGCGAGACAGTCTATCCCATCACACCCGCGTCGGCGTCCCATCAGGTCAGGTACTCTGCGCCGTCCCCCGGCTCAGACGGTTCAGACGGAGGAGGTCTTGCGGGATATAGGTTGGGCGCCTCTGTGGGCAGGCCCATGTCAGCAGGTGCAAGATAACGGAGAGAAGCGCACTGTGGTCGGCAAGCAGCGCTTCCGAACTCCACGATTTGATTTGAGCACAATTCGCATCGAGACCCACGGCTATTTCTCCTCTTGGTTACTGTAGTGAATGCCTAGTTGTCTCCTCACCACGTCCCGGCGAGAGCCACGCCGGTGCTACTGCAGCCGATCATGGGCACCGCGGCTGAAGGCACGTTCTTGGACTATACCAGCGCGTATTCCAGATTCACCTGGTACTCGACGGTGTTGTTGAGGTTCTGCGGAATCCACACCTCGCCGGTAATCGGGTCGACTTCCGCGCGCGGAATATCGTTGAGAGCGAGCCATAGGGCGCGGTCGAGGCGGCGGCGCTCGGATGTCTCTTGTCGAGCTCGATCTGATGGGCGGTCAGGGGTTTCCCTTCTTGACAACGTCAGGGTCCATGAAGTACGAACCGCAAGTATACGACCGGTTCAAAACCGCTTCGCCTCCAGGGAGGGGATCGATGGTGATCGACCAACAGGACATGGGGCTGGTCCTCGGCAGCAGACTTCGCGCCTTGGTGCCGGTCAGTGAGTGGGATTTCCGCGTCATCATGGTCGACCAGAGCTGGTTGACTGTGTCTGCTGACTTTCTCTATCAGGTGATTCGCAGCGATCCGATGCTCAGTCCGAATCACTATGAGGACGAGGTCTTCGACTGCGACGATTTCGCTCTCGCACTCAAGACCAAGATGGCCTTCTTCGCCCAGAACAACAAGCTGCAGACGCCCTATGCCGTGGGATTCATGCTCACGAAGAAGCACGCCTTCAACTTCTGCATCGAGGAGGGCGGCAGCATGGCACTCATCGACACGCAGTACGACCACCGCCCGCCGGAGCGCGATCAGACGAAGTTCGCGGAGTACCTCGGTCTGTCGGTACCCGGGAACACTATCCAGCTGATCTACGTCTGAGCATCCGGTCATCTCGACCGGCAATAATGGAGGGAACCATGACGAGAACCATGACGACCACGCAGGGACTTCTACTCGCGATGGCATTGTCCGCGGGATGTGTGACAACGATCAACACGCACCGCCGCACCGACGACATGGACCGGGGCATCCAGTACTTCCTGCCGAAGACCCTGGTCGCGCTGCGGATCACGTATACCGTCGTCGACAAGGTGAAATACCAAAGCGGCGTGCCCTCCGATCCGACCCGAACCATCGTCATCGAAAAGCCGATTACCGTCGAGACTCGCCTCCATCCTGACTCGCGTCACCCGTTGATGATCGATCCGGAAGGCGGGGATGCGGCGATGCTGGAAACCAAGTTCGGATTCAAGGTCGGTGACAGCGGCCTGCTCCTGGGTGTCGACTCGACAGTCAAGGATCATTCCGTCGAGTTCGTCCAGCAACTGGTCGGCACCGCCATCTCCACGGCCAAGCTGATCGCCACCGCCGTCGCCGGCGGCCGAGCACCGAGGGAGGAGCTCAAGACGCGGATCGACGCTGTCACGCTGGAACTGTCGCAGCCAAGCAAGGAGACGGACGCCGTCAAGAGGCTCGCCCGAGTGCAGACACTGCAGAAAGAACTCACCGCCCTGCTGGCGGTCGAGGATGCGCTGGTCAAGGCCAACCGGTTGGACGAGACGCGGACTGACGTGGTCCGCGACGCGTTGCTGGATCCCGGAACGTTCACCCTGAAGGCAGGATGGTACGAGTCCGACGAGATCGTGCCGCTGAACCAGTTCCAGACCGCGGACGGCAAGGGGATGATCGATCCGGCCCTCCTGCCCAAGGTCAAGGTATCCGTCCGACTTGAGGAGAGCGAGTTCGGTCGGGCGACAGCGCCTATCCTGGCGACGGGAGATGTTCCCGGCGTCCTGTACCGTAGCGCGGCGCCGGTCGAGACCCGGGTCCAGGTGACCGCGGGCGGAGTCGTCTCCGAAGTCGGTCATGCCGTGCTCCTGATGTCACAATTCGGTCGCGTCTCGGTGGCACCCCTGCGATCGAAGAGGGCCGGCGACCGCGAAATCCATGCGACCATCGGGCCCGCGGGCGGCCTGACCGAGTACAAAGTGGACAGCGGCAGCACCGCGGACCAGATGCTACAGAAGATCAGCACATCCGTTGACGGCCTGCAGAAGGCCGTCGGAGAAATCCGGTACGAAATCCCTACCGACGCGGCGAANNAAGCAAAAATCGCCAACGAGCAGGCGAAGGCCGACCTGAAGAAGCTGCAGGCCGAAAACGCCGAATCGAAGTGATCGCTCTTCGGGGATGCGCCCGTCATGAAGGACGAGGCCAGGCACACCCATGCGCTTTGCGCCAGAATGCGCGAATGCGTGAAGCCCGAGAATGATGGTAGGCTCCGGGGACAAGACGTGACGTTGATGAAGATGATCAAGAAGATCGAACCCGCCGAAATGATATGGAGATGGGCTCGCGGTGAAGTCGACTCCCCTGAATTCTTTCCAGCAGAAGACTCTTACCGTCGAGAGGTTCGCGAAAAGCTGGAGCAGAATGATCCTGTACTCAATAAAAAAGGCGTTTCTGCCTTCATCAAGAGGTCCAGGAGAGGTGTGGGGCCCATCAGCCTATCCGAGAAGTGGACCTGGTATCTGGCTAGTCTCACTATCAGCGCGAAGGAGTTTGCGTCCCTGTACACGAACGATGACGTCAAATGGCGGCGCTACACAAACAACACCCTGCGATTAATTGATGCCGCAGGATTCCTGGCAGGATATCCAGGGGAAGATCGAAGAATAGATGGAATATTGGGCAAATTGACATGCGACTGCTACGTCAATTCCAGCGGAATAACGCTCCTGAAACGAGACAATGGCGATGGCTATGACATCGAGGAGGGGAACGGTCGCCTTGCCGCAATCTGTATTCACTACCTAATACGAAAGGCAAACGAGCCTCGGTTGAGCGAGATTGATGTCGTGGTCGGGCTGCCTCGGGTACGAGCATAGTCAAATCTAAGGGGTCTTTGAGCGTCCGAGAAGCCTTCCGCCCCACATCGGGGCGATCCACAGTGCGTCCGTGCAAAGCGCCAAGCCGGGTTCTTTTGCCGTTTTCCGGTGCTTGATGACGCCGCATCAGCCATCACGGACTGATGCGGCCGATCTTGTTGCCCTGCGACTCGGTGAACCAAAGGTTGCCGTCTGGCCCGGCGGCGATGCCTTCGGGGTAGCAGGACGCGGTCCTGATCGCGAATTCGGTGATGACAGGGGTTGGGACACCGCTGCCTCCGGTGCCGTTGGTCCCGCCCGCGCCCAACCTCCCGCCCAGACTCACCATGCCGCCCACATCCAGCGCGCCACCACTCCCGATCAGCCAAAGCAGCCGGAAATTCACTTGTGCGAATGTGGTCGATTCGAGGAAATCGCATCCAATTCCCTTTGCAATAGCCACTGTACATATGTATAGTGTTCCCCATGTTTACCGTCGAGGAATTGGGTAAGGAGATAGCGGAATTGGCGGTTCACTTGGACGCGGCCACGCACCGGTTGCTCGAATGTATTCGCCAATTCGATGCGGAATGCGGATGGGAACCACAAGGGGCAATGTCGTGTGCGCACTGGTTGTCGTGGCGAATTGGGCTCGACCCGGCCACCGCGCGCGAGAAGGTGCGCGTGGCGCGTGCGCTCGGCAACTTGCCCACCATCGATGCCGCCTTGAAGTCGGGCAAGCTGTCCTACGCCAAGGTGCGTGCCCTCACGCGCGTGGCCACCCCAGAGACCGAGGCCAAGTTGCTCGACGCCGCCATGTATTCCACCGGCGCCCAGCTCGAACGCCTGTGCCGCGGCTACCGCATCGCCAAGACCGCCGACAATGCCCTCCCGCCACCCGAGCGCTCTTTGCGCCGTCGCGACTTGCCTGGCGGCATGGTCAAGCTCGAAATTGTTCTAACGCCCGACGAAGCCGATCTCGTGCTGGGTGCGCTCGACCGGGCTCGCGGACTCGAGCGCAAGGTTGACGAGCACAGAATAGAGCAGCCCGACCCCAAGAGGCCATCGCGCGCCGACGGCATGGTCGCCCTGGCCGAAAGCTACCTGGCCGGCAACGCAGGCACCGGCAACGGCGGCGAGCGCTTCCAGGTCATGCTTCACGTCGATCAAGATCCGCTTGCCCCCGACGGCGCGCTGGCCGGAACCCTGGACGATGGCACGCGCGTTTCCGCGGAAGCGTTCCGGCGCGTGGCCTGCGACTGCGGCCTCGTGCCCGTGGGCCACGACAAGACCGGAACCACCATGTCCATTGGCAGGCGCTCCCGCTCCATTCCTCCGGCCATTCGCCGCGCCCTCCTCCTGCGCGACCGCGGTTGCGCCTTCCCCGGCTGCACCCACAACCGATTCCTGCACGGCCACCACATCCAGCACTGGCTGCACGGGGGCGAAACCAGCTTGGACAACCTTTCTTTGCTGTGCTCGCACCACCATCACCTGGTCCACGAAGGCGGTTGGTCGGTCGAGCGAACCGCGGACGGGGATTTGTGCTTTCGGGCGCCCGACGGAGGCGCCCTGCCCGCAGTACCCGCGCACCAGGCCAGCGAAGATGCACTCGTGTTCTTGCACGAATGGGCCGAGGACCGCGGGCTGGACATCGGGGCGGATACCAACATGCCGCTTTGGGATGGGACACGGCCAGACTACGACTGGGCAGTGGCGGCGTTGGTGTCAGAGGCGGGGGTGTGAAAGGGGATTGGGATCCCCTGGTATCGCCATGACACACTCACTACGAGCAACCGTGAAGGATGGGCACCTAGTGCTCCACGAGCCGGTGGATTTGCCGGAAGGCACGGTCGTTGACCTGATGCCCGTGGATGACGGGGACGACCTTGACGATGACGATCGCGCGCGGCTGCACGCGGCGCTTGATCGTTCGCAGAGGGATTTCTTGGACGGCAAGGGGATCCCGGCCGAAGAGGTGCTGGCAGAACTCAGCGCGAGATCAGGTCGGTGAGGTCCGTCAGAATCGAATTCTCCCCCGACGCACTTGCGCAGATCCGCGCTGTCTCGGTCTGCACCGCCTGCTGATGCCTCGCACGCGATACCACATCTACTTCACGTTACACGAGCAGCGAGCGCTCATCTTCGTGCATGCCCCGTGGCACGCCTCTCGCGGCCACGGCCCCAAGCTTTAGACCAGCTTTGTCAGCGTGCCCCACCAGCGGCAGGTGCTCCGCCCGCAGTCATCGTAGGTCCAATCCGAGTAACAGCGCATGCGCGAGCGATGCGCATTGGCCACCCAGATGACATCGCCGGGCTTGAGCACGCCCGAGAATTGAACGGTCCTTCTCACTCGTCGTAGAAGCCTGACGTATCAAACTCCAGCTTCTGCACGCGAGTGATTTTCAGCTGTTCGTCGACTTCAACGACGAAGTCGAAGGGCAATGAGTCAGTGCTAGTGTCGCCGTCATCGCGGTCTACATCCCCGTCCGATCCGTACTGGAGATCGACCTCCACAAGAGCGTTGCCGTGGATCTCCGAGCCATCGCGTCGAAGGTGAATGGAGGATATGAATAGATCTGAGACGGCTTCGATGCGGGTGTGAGTCGACAAGCTGTCCAGATCTGGTGGAACGGCCTCCATCATGTACTCTCGGAGTTCGCCTTCAAGACCGTCCACCTCGATCGCGCGCTCTACAGGCGGGGGAGTCCAAACCAGCAGAAACTTTCCCTTCATCTGGTGGATGACGTACTTGCGCAGGCTGAGTGCAGCCTTCTCTTTGGCCGGTGGCCACGGCCCCGACTTGAACTCACTCACGATGATTTCCTCCCCCCGCTTGGCCACCAGATCCGCCTCGTGCTCGCCCACGCTTGCTTGGGTCTGCACCTGGTACCCGTTTTCGAGGTAGTAGCGACTCGCCTCCTCGATCGCTGCTTGCTCCCAATGCTTCCTTGCTATCTCGTCACGGATCTTCATTGCCCCACACTCCCTTCCAATCCAAATTCGTACATGTCGTTATGGAGGGTACCGTATTCAACGTAAATGATATCGTCGTGAACTCCGACCGCGGAGATCAGATCTGCAGCCACACCGTCTGGCATGCCTGAAAGATCGAACGCACGGGGATCCTTGGACCGGAGGTCAATTAGGCCGGCTCGTCGATGTTTGATGACCTCGTCGTCTCGGTAGCCAATCCCTTCTAGCGCGTCCCAGACAGGTTTACTTACGTTGTCAGCGTCCATTTGGGTGGGTTTGGCGTGCAGGTAGTACACCAGGCCATATAGGTCACCCGCAGCAGGATTGACGATTTGGGTGCAGTTACCATGCGCCGATTGGATCGCTTTCACGAAAATCGACTTCAGGGCGGCCCTGGCATTGACTGAGCGCGGCCTGCAGGTGCAGACGAAAGCTCGCATCGGGAAACCCTGCCACTAGGTGGCAAGAGCGTCAACCGCTGCATCTTTCGCGGAGTCCAATCTCGCCGCAGGAGAGCTTTGGTGGGGGCGCGTTTGGCGTAGCGGTCTAGCGCCGATCCCCTCAAGACCGCTGCCAACCTAATCGCCGGGCTCCGCCTTGCTCGCGCTGCCACGGGTCGCGGCCGGCGAGGACCGAGACACTGTCGCTCAGCCGGCGTGTGCCCTGAGGGGGGAGAGAGTTCTCTATTTCTGAGCCTTGCGCTTCTCGAAAGCGTCCATCCATTGGCGACAACGCTTCTGTGTGGCCGAGAGCTGCTCGCGTGGGAGGGCTGCGCCTATCGAGTCGCGGAGCTTGGGAATGGCCTCTTTCTTTGCGTCCTTGTTGAGGGCGGAAGCAAGATTCGCCCAGAAGTATGCCTCTGCATAGTCCTGTGGCACTCCTTCCCCCTTGGCGTAGGAGACGCCGAGGTTGAGCTGCGCCTCGACGTCGCCGTGGTCAGCCGCCTTCTTCCACCAGCGGACAGCCTCGGGGTAGTCCTGTGGCACTCCCTCCCCTTTGGCGCACGCCGAGCCGAGAAGGAATTGCGCGGTGGTGTTGCCCTGGTCGGCGGCCTTTCTGTACCAGCGCGCGGCTTCCGCGTAGTCCTGTGGCACGCCCATCCCGGTGGCGTAGGCGAGGCCGAGTAATCCCTGCGCCTCGACACCTCCCTGGTCGGCGGCCTTTCTGTACCAGCGCGCGGCTTCTACGTGATCTTGTGGTACTCCCATCCCGTTGGCGTAGGCGAAGCCGAGGCTGAATTGCGCCCAGCTGTTGCCCTGGTCGGCGGACTCTCTGTACCAGCGCGCGGCTTCTACGTGATCTTGTGGCACTCCCTCCCCCTCGGTGTAGGCCCTACCGAGGCTGAATTGCGCCTGGTCGTTTCCCTGGTCGGCGGCCTTCTTCCACCAGAAGACAGCCTCCTCGAAGTCCTGTAGCACGCCGTAGCGATTCGGTCCTGTCCAGCCCGCTCCGGCGTAGAGGAGGCCGAGGCGGTATTGAGCGTTGGCATCGCCTTGGGCCGCGGCCTTCCTGAGCGCGCGCCCGGTCTTTGTCTTGTCCCATGGCGAGCCTTTGCCAACGTGCCGATCCCTGTCGGATTCAGCCTGTGGCTTGCCCCCCGTCTGCTGTGTCTTCGCCGGAACGTCGGGTAGGGGATCTGCGGCAGCCACCAAGGAAGAAAGCAGGAGGGCGTGTGCGAATCCCATTCGCGAAGATCTTGCAACCGTCTCCTGTTTTTCACAAGATAGGTTGCCGCCGGTGTCGTTGGCGCGCACGCCGGCGGGCCGCTCCCAGGGGATGTCCCGCAGGGGCTGGCCGGCGGTGGTCTCCGAGAGAAAGCGCGCGGCCATGGGCACGGTCAGCATGAAGGCAGCGTCCTTGTATCCAAGCGGCCGCTCGCGCCGGTCGTCGCCGATCCAGGTGGTGATNNATCATCGAGCGCGAGGTGTAGCCGACAAACCAGGTGTCCATGGTGGCGCTCGATGTGCCGGTCTTGCCCGCGACCAGAAGGCCCGAGCTGCGCAGCGACGAGGCGTGGCCCTTGGTCACCACCCGGCGCAGAAGTTGCACATCGCGAACAGCCGGCCTGGCCCATGGACCCGGCGAAGAGGTGGTGGAGATCTGACAGGGAAGATGATGGATGGTGTCCAGGTTTCAACGCTGCTCAGGCGCAAGCTATTGCGCAAGAGTCAGGGTGCTGGTCTCGTGGACCGAGACAGAATAGACAAGCTTCTGTATGGCTCCGTCTGCAGTCAGTGAGAGAACATCTCCGTTCTTTGTGAGGGTGCCGCTCTTGAACGCGACCTCCTTCCATTGGTTCATCCCCAGGTTCTTGTCCATCTCGCAGAATTGCTGGCCCTGCAAGTTGGCAATTCCGTCGGAAATGACGTCATACCGCAAGGCGCACGGACCGTCGTCAACGATGCTGTTGTCCACCATGACGGCCGAACCACTGAGTCGAGAAATCGTCACTGTACCGGTGGCGGTCCAGTTGTACTGGCCTTCTTCCCCAGAATAGGTCGTCACCGCCTCGTCGGAATGCCAAATTCCGACAAATGCATCGGCCGGTCCAGGGGCATCGTCGCCACTGCTGCAACCGAACAGGAGAAATAGGGCGCTGAGGGTTCTGATTGGGTTGGCTATCATTCGACAGTTTTCCTGCACCATACGTGCCACGTGATTTCGACGGGGATGGAAAACGCAACTCCAGGGGGAGAGCATAGCTAAATCTAAGGGGGTTCTTGAGCGTCCGAGGAGCCTTCCGACCCACATCGGCGCCATCTACAGTGGGTCCTCGCTATCCCTTCTTCTTGTGCGCGGCTGCTTCGTCCTCGGCCTTCACCGCTTCCATCGTCGCGCGTAGGTTGCCGCCGGTGTCGTTGGCGCGCACGCCGGCCGGCCGCTCCCAGGGGATATCGCGCAGAGGCTGGCCCGCGGTGGTCTCCGAGAGAAAGCGCGCGGCCATGGGCACGGTCAGCATGAAGGCAGCGTCCTTGTATCCGAGCGGGCGNNCCCTTGGTCACCACCCGGCGCAGAAGCTGCGAGGTCAGCCAGGCCGCGCGCGGCGGGATCACGATCTTGGTCGACTGGCCGGCCAGGGCCACCATGCGATCGAGGCGCGCATCAGGTGGTCCCATGGGGTCGGACACCGCTGTGTTGTCTTCTACGATGTCGCCCGCGCGGTCGCGCACGCGGCGCACATACACTGGCTCTTCGAGCGAGCCATTGCGGGCAAAGGCGGAAAAGGCACGCGTCAGCTCGTCGATGCGCGTGCAGGACGCGCCCAAGGCCAGCGCCTGGTCAGCGATAATGGGTGTGGTGATTTCCAGGCGGCGCGCCCACGCTTCCACGTCTTTGGCCCCCACCAGCTTGAACAATTGCACTGAAGGCACGTTTTTCGACCACACCAGCGCGTATTCCAGATTCACCTGGTACTCGACTGTGTTGTTGAGGTTCTGCGGAATCCACACCTCGCCGGTGATGGGGTCGACTTCCGCGCGCGGAATGTCGTTGAGCAGCGATCCGTAGCCATAGCCCCGGTCCAGCGCCAGCGAGTAATACACTGGCTTGTAGGTCGAGCCTGGCTGGCGGCAGGCTTGCACCGCACGGTTGAACTCGGAGCGGTCGAATTCCAGGCCGCCCACCATGGCAGTCACATAGCCGCTCTGGTGATCATAGGAGAAGATCGTGCCCTGCACGCGCGGGGTTTGTTCCAGGCGCAACTGCGGCGGCCCGGGCGGCGGCTTGCGATTGTCGAAGGCGGCCAGCCACTGTACTTCGCCCGCGCCATCGTAGGTCCAGTCGGAGTAACGGCGTTGGCGCGAGCGATGCGCGTTGGCCACCCAGATGACATCGCCGGGCTTGAGCACGCCCGCAGTTGACTGCAAGACGCGGCCATTGCTGGAATCGACCAGGCTGAAAGGAGTTGCCCACTGCATGCCGGCCGAGGGAAGGGGATAGATCTTCTCGCCCACGCGCACATGTACACCTGAACTCGTGGACGATTCGACCAGACCCAAGTACAGACGATTTTCGACTGGTGGCTCGGCCCCATAACGCTGGACCGCTCGGCGACGGAATTCGTCGGCAGCCGCGCCCGTCAACCGCGCCACGGGTCCGCGCCAGCCTTGCCGCTTGTCCAGCTTGCGCAAAGAAAAGTCGACATTTTCCTGGGCCGCCTCGTCGACCCACGGCACCAGCGTGGTCTCCACTTGCAGCCCGCCCTCCCACAGAGCCTTTTCCCCGTAGTGCTTGCCAATGGTGCGGCGAACATGCTCGGCGAAGTAGGGCGAGCGATCGCGGAAGAAGTCCGGTGGCGGTCGTACCGCCAGCGGCTTGGCCGACGCGGCCTGGGCCTCGTCGGGGGCGATGAAACCCGAGGCGGCCATGGCCGATAGAACCTGATCGCGGCGCGCGCGCGTCAGCTCGGGTTCGACCAGAGGCGAATAGCGACTGGGCGCCTGTGCGATGCCGGCCAGGGTGGCGGTCTCGGCCAGATCCAGATCGCCGACGGCTTTGTCGAAATAGCGGCGGGCTGCCGCGGCCACGCCATACGACTGATGACCGAGGAAGATCTGGTTGAGATACAGGGTGAGGATCTGATCCTTGCTGTAGCGGGTCTCCAGTCGGCGCGCCAGGATGGCCTCGCGGATCTTTCGCTGCATGGTCTGCTGGGACGTGCGCAGCAACGCGCGCGCCACCTGTTGCGTGATGGTCGAGCCCCCTTGCACCACGCGACCGGCGCGCAGGTTGGCCAGCGCCGCGCGCAGCATGCCGCGGTAATCGAGGCCGGCGTGTTCGTAGAAGCGCCGATCTTCGATGGCCACGAAGGCCTGCACCAGGCGCTTGGGGAAGGCATTGAAGGGAAGAATCTCGCGCCGCTCGCTGGCGAATTCCGCCAGCGGCGTGCCATCCCAGCCGCGCACCACGGTGGATTCCGCCGAGTCCTGGCGGAACTGACTGAAGCTGGGCAGGGCGGGCAGGGTGGAGGCGAAGTACACGTACACGCCGATGACGCCCAGGATCGTCAGGCCCGCCAGGCAGCAGCCGGCAAAGGCGTAGAGCTTCAGTAGCCAGTACCAGAAGCCGCCGTCGTGAGGGTTGCTCACCTCGACGCGGTCGAAACGGGCACTGGTTCGGGGTGATCGGAGGAACACGGGCCGAATCTACGCGAACAGCAGCAAATCGCCAGTCCGTCGGTGAGGGGGATTCCGCATAGTGCAACCTTGCGGTGCATCCACAGTGCATCCACAAAACGTGCCCTGGTCGCTGCTGGCGCGCTAGACTAGAAGTATGACTCAGCCGCGCGAGATCTTGGAAGCCGCGCTCAGGCTCGATCCGACGAACCGGGCCGCGATCGCCAGTGAGATCCTCGAGAGCCTGGAGGGAAGTGCCTATGGCCAGCTGAGCCCGGCGTGGGAGGAGGAGATCCAGCGTCGATTGCGCGATGTCGAAGCCGGCTGCGCGGAATTGATACCTGCCGAACGCGTCTTCGCCGAGGTCGACGCCGAACTGCAGGCCCGACGTGCCCAGCGATAGAGTTGCCATTCGCTTCGCAGCGGCCGCCCGAGCAGACTTCCGGGACGGCGCCCTATGGTACGAGGAACAGCGGACTGGACTTGGCGACGAATTCTCCCGCGCCGTGCGTGCGGCGGCGAGTCTTATCGCGAGTGGACCCGAACGCTGGCCCACGAAGCAGGGCTTGCGTCGCTACGTTCTTCGTCGGTTTCCGTACACCATCGCCTATCGCTTTGAATCTGGCGTCGTAGAGATTCTAGCCGTTGCCCACCACCGCCGTGACCCGGCGTCGTCGACGGATCGTCGATAGTCAGTAGATCGCCAGCCCGCCGGTGATCTGCGCGCTGTCGGACCAGCTTGTGCGGTCGGGCGCGGTGCGGGCGGCGGTCCAATCGCCTCGTGCCATCAGAGTCAGGCGTGTGGTGAGAGAGAGCTCCAGGATTGCGCCGCCGCCGAAAGCCGGTCCGGTGCGCCAGCCGGGAGACAGATCCTTGGCGTATTGCACGCCCCCGTGACCAAAGGCGCCCAGGTGAAAGCGCCACAAATCGAGGGGAAACCACTGCATCTCGCCTGAGATCGAGTGACGCTGGAATGTGTGGCCTAGCGGATCGGTTCCGCCGCCCAGCGAGAGGTTGGCCAGCAGGCCCAGGCGGTGGTGGGGGAAGTAGCCGAACTGGATGTTGGAACCGAAGCCTGCGGCCGAGTAGCAGGCGCACAATGACTGCAACGAGCCCACGTCCACCTTGAAGGCAAAGCCTTTGCGGTCCAGCGGCCGGCGATTGAGGAAGCGCAGCCCCCAACCCTCGTCGTCCATCACCTCAGCGCTGACCGATTGCGCGGCATCGGCGGGCACGAGATCGCCGAGCGGCACGACCCGTTCGGCGCCAGAGGTATCGGTCAAGTGCACGGGCTGGCCCGCGAACATCTGGACCGCGCCGTCATAGCGCAGGCCCTCGGTGACCGCCAGGCCCGCGGCGGCCAACACCGCGACCGCCACGATGATGATCGCGATGACGA
>PMBY01000524.1 GCA_003153875.1 Myxococcales bacterium
TGCTGTTCATGGGCGACAGCGCCGAGACGACCAAGGATGGCAAGCTGGCCGCGGGGCACTGGCTCTTCACGGAAAACCCGGCGCAAGATCGCGCATCCCTGCGCCAGCTCGCCGCGCGCTTGCAGCCCTTCGCCGCCGAGGTCAAGGCCATCGCCTGCGCCCATTCCGGCGTGCTGACCAGGGGCCTCGCCCCGCTCGCGGAATTCGCGGCGGGCGACAAGTAGGCCCAGCCCCGGTTCACGCAATCAAGCGCGCAATGAGGAACGCGGCCGTGGCAGCCAGGCCGCCCACGGCGAGAGTCTGCAGCCCGCCCCGCCAAAGAGGCATGGCGGTCACGCGGGCTTTGACGAAGCCGAAACCGAACAGGGCCGCAGCGGTGGAGGCGGCCGAGATCACCAGTCCCATCCCGACCGTCCCGGTCAGCATGTAGGGCAACAGCGGAATCAGGCCGCCCCCGATGTACGCGCCGGCGATGGTGAGCGCGCTTCGGCGCGCGCGGCGCGGGTCAGGCTCGGCCAGGCCGAGTTCGAAGCGCATCATAAAATCCGCCCAGCGGGTCCGGTCAGCGCTGATGTGATCGAGGATGGGCTGCATGGCCTCCTCCGACAGGCCATAGCCGCGAAAAACCTCGGCGACTTCCTCGCGCTCCTGCACCGGCTTGGTCTCGGTTTCCTCGAACTCGCGCGCGCGTTCGGTTTGGTAGTGCTCGCGATCCGCGCGGGCAGCGAGATATCCGCCCAGGCCCATGGCAATGGCCCCGGCCGCCAGCTCGGCCAGCCCTGCGGTGATCACGATGCGGTTGGCAGCCGCCACGCCCGACAGACCGGCAGCCAAGGCAAAAGGCACAGTCAGCCCGTCGGACATGCCAATGACGACGTCGCGCACCGCCTCGCTAGCGGTGAAGTGCTTCTCGATATGAGGCGTGCTGGGCATGATGCAAGAAGAACTACGTCTTCACACCGGCCGCCGCGCGCAGCGATCTGATCTCGCCCTTGCTCAGATCGCGCCAGCCGCCCATTTTCAGGCCCTCGAAAGACATCTCGCCCAGTCGCACGCGCGAGATCTTGAGCAACTGGTGCCGCACGGCCTCGCCCGCGGCCTTGAGCGCGCGCGGCCGGCTCTCGGGCACCACCATCTCGACCCAGATGTTCTTGCCGGTGGTGGCTAGGGGCTCGACTTTGATGGGGCGCACGGGACGGCCATTGAAGCTCCAGCCGCGCTCGAGGCGCGCCAGCTCGGACTCGCCCATCACGCCCTGGAATTTCAGGTGGTAGGTCATGGCCACGTGGCCCCCGCCGCGCGACATGCGTTCCGCCAGCGCGCCGTCGGTGGTCAGCAGAATCACGCCTTCGGACAGAAAATCGAGAGGCGCCACCACTTGCCAGCCCAGCTCGCGGTCGGTCACGTAGCGGGCCAGCGTGGGCCGCGCAACATCCTCGTGCGGCTCGGCCTTGTTCGGGCTGGGCCGATTCAGGGTTCCCAGGCAGCCACGCGGTTTGAGCAGAATTCGATAGAGCGGATCCTCGACGTGCACGCGCCGGCCGTTCACCTCGACGCGGTCGTGGCGCTCGTGCACCTGCACGCCCAGGGTGGTGATCACCTTGCCGTTGACCTTGACGGCGCCCGCGGCAATCAGCTCCTCGGCGCTGCGACGAGACGCGACCCCGGCGGCGGCCAGAAGTTTTTGCAGTCTCACGATGGTACCCCTTTCCCCTTCGCTCGCTTCGCCCGGAACAGTGGCTCGCGTCGCCTACGAGCCGTTGGTCGGCTCTCCCGGCGGCGGGACCGGCGCAGCCTCCGGCTCAGACGCCTCTTCTGCCGCCGGCTCGCTGACCGCGCCCAGGATTTTGGATGCGACCTTGCTGGCACTCTCCAGCTCGTCGAGCAGCGGGTCGGTCTCCTCAGGCTCCTCGGGAAGCTGCGAGCGCGCCACGAAGTTCAGGTTGTACGACGACGGAGCCGCACCCGGCGCGGCGCCTGCGCCGGCCTCGCCTCCCGCAGGCGCTGCGGCCTCACCCTCGGGCGCTGAACCGTGCTCGGCATCCACGCGCGCCTGTTGCTCGGACGACAATTCGGCGTATTCGCGCAGCGTCGGCAGGTCACTCAGCTCACCCAGGCTGAACACGCGCAGAAACTCGGGCGTGGTGCCGTAGAGCAGCGGCCGCCCGACTTCTTCCTTCTTNNCCGGCCAGCAGCTTGGACACCCAGCGCGCGTGCTCCGGGTTGGTACGCAGGTGCCAACCGTTGGCCAGGCGCACGACTTCGATGCCAGAACCCCGGCGCCGCTCCAGCAAGGCCTCGATGGCAGCCGTGACCTTCTTGCCGTCGCGCTCGCCCAGCAGGCGCTTGAGCTCCGCCAGGCCCAGCACCTTGTCGGACGCAAAGAGCAGGCTCTCGATGATCGATTCCATCTGCGAGGAGTCGAGCACCACCGGCGCTTCGTCGGCAGTCTCGTCGCCTGGCGCTGCCCCTTCGGCACCGCCCTCGAGTACGTCCCCGCCTTCGGCTGACTCGGCCCACGCCCTCTCGTCCCCTGAGCTCGCTTCTGCCTCGGGGCTGGCGGGTTCGTCCGCAGCAACGCGGTCCTGGGCCCACACATCAGCCTCGTCGCTGCTTGCCGCTTCGCTGGTCGGCTCCGAGGCATCGGGGACAGTTTCAGCCGCAGGGCTGGCTTCGATCGGCGCTTGCGCCTCGTCTTCCTTGGTTTCAGCCGCAGGGCTGGCTTCGATCGGTGCTTGCGCCTCGTCGTTGCTGGGTTCGGCTGCGGGGCTGGCTTCGATCGGTGCTTGCGCCTCGTCACTCTTGGCGCGCGCGGGTTTCTTACGTTTGGCCATCGGGCTCTCCACTACCCTCCTTGGGCGCGCTCTCTACCACAGAAGTCGGCTGCATGACCCGGGCCTGCTCCAAAGCGGCCCCCTCAACCTGGGAGATCAGGAAGGTACCAGTCGCCAGATCTTGCAGCACACGAATGACCTTGAGGCGCGTCAGCTCGAGGATCGCCAGCAGGGAGACCACCACATTGTGGCGAAACTGAGCCTCGGGCAGGTCGTGCCCGACGATGTCGTCGAAACGAACCGAGCCTGCGCCGGCCTCCAGAGTGTCGATTACCTGGTTGATGCGATCGCTGATTGAGATGCGATCGACCACCACGTCGTGGGTGTGCTGGGGCGCTGCCTTGGACAGAATCTCCGCCCACTGCTCGATGAGCTTCCACACCGAGTGCTCGGCCATCCCGGCCTCGCCGCCGTCCTCCAGCGGGACACCGCGCTTGAACACCGTGCGGCCCTCGATCGGGCGACTGCCCAGCTGCTCGGCTGCGTTCTTGTACTTCTGGTATTCGAGCAGGCGGCGGATCAACTCCTCGCGCGGGTCGAGCCCTTGTTCTTCTTCGTCGCTCGCCTCCAGCGGCTCGGGCGACGGCACCAACTCGCGCGACTTGAGATAGACCAGGTGCGCGGCCATGACCAGGTATTCCGCCGCCACCTCCACCGCCATGTTTTCCATCATGTCGAGATATTCGCAGTACTTCTCGGCGACAAATGCGATGGGGATGTTGAGAATGTCCAGCTCGTGCGTCTGGCAAAGGTGCAGAAGCAGATCGAGTGGCCCCTCGAACTCGGGCAGGGTCAGGCGGTAGCCCGCGCTGGGCGGAATGTCGGCGCTGCGCCTCTCGAAAGCCGGCGCCCGACCGGCCATGGGATGCTCGTCGCTCATAGGTTGATCACCCAAACAAGTCCACTGCGCCAGAGGCCGATCACGATGGCCATGGGGTACATCACAATGCTCAGAAGGGGCAGCCCCAACATGGGGCTCAATACGAGGAGCAGCAGGATGAAGGCACCGTAGCGCTGCAGAAAATCCACTACCCCCTGCCAGGAGCGCGGCAGCACCCAGGCCAGCACCGCGCCCCCGTCGAGCGGCGGAATGGGCAGCAGGTTGAAGCACATCAAGATCAGGTTGAGCTGCACCAGGTAGTTGAAGATCGCACCCTGGAAGTGCGCCGATGCCCCCGCATGGGAGGCGATCACGATGACCAGCGAGGCGAGCAGCGCCATCAACAAATTCATGGTCGGGCCGGCGATCGACACCANNCTGACGGCCGAGATGAAGGGAATGAGCAGGGTGCCTATGGGATCGATGTGGTGCAGCGGCGAAAGGGTCAGCCGTCCCTGCATCCGCGGAGTCGGGTCGCCCAGGCGGTTGGCCACCCAGGCGTGGCCGAACTCATGCACCGAGACGCAGAGAATGAACGCGATCAAATAGAGGATCGCTTGCTGAATCTGATCAACGCCGATGTTCAACTGACATCCTTGGGCAGTGGCCTTCCCCGGATATAGCCGACGCCCTCCTGGGTGGTCAACGATTGAGATGGGAACCCCGAGAGGGTTCGCTCCGCCCTTCGGCCCCCCACCTGCCACCCCGCCTCGCTCGCTTCGCTCGGCCTCGCCATGCCCTCCCGCGATGGTACGCGGCGAGCGAAGCTCGCCGGCTCCGCACGCGATCAGATTGGAATCTTCAGCCGTGGGCTCCGCATGCGTCAGGCCCGCGGATGGAAGCGGTCGTACACTGTGCGCAAGTGAGCGCGCGACAGATGCGTGTAGATCTCGGTGGTTCCGATGTCGGCGTGGCCGAGCATGGCCTGCACGGCGCGCAAGTCGGCGCCCCTTTCCACCAGGTGGGTAGCAAAGGAATGGCGAAGCTTGTGCGGCGAAATCTCCTTGCGGATTCCGGCTGCGCGCGCGTAGCTGCCCAGGATTTTCCAGAAGCCTTGCCGAGTCATGCGACGGCCCAGCCGAGTAAGGAACAGAGCATCCGTGTTAGCGCCACGCCCAGGGCGCAGAAAGTGCGGCCGCTGACCTTCCACATATGACCGCAGTGCCGCCACCGCGGCCTCGCCCAGGGGAACCAGGCGCTGCTTGCCGCCCTTGCCCACGGTGATCAGGTAGCCGGCTTCGAAGTTGATGTCCGGGAGGCGCAGCTTGACCAGCTCGGACACGCGCAGCCCTGTGGCGTAGAGAGTCTCCAGCATGGTGCCGTCACGCGCGCCCCGATCGGTGCGACGATCGGGCGCTGCCAGCAGCAAATCCACCTCAGCGACGGTCAGGAAGGTGGGCAGCGGCCGGCCGAAACGCGGTAGGTCCACGTCCTCGGTGGGGTTTGCTTCGCACAGACGTTCCGTCTTGAGAAATCTAAAAAGCTGTCGCAAGGCCACCAGCGCCCGTGCCTGCGAACGAGCCGACAGGGCGTTGTCGGTCAGCGCGGAAAGGTATTCGAGGACGTGGATGGCGCGAATCGAAGCCAGCTCGGCGAGGTTCTTGTCCGCAGCGAAGCGGGAAAAGGCGGCCAGGTCATGGCCATACGCCCCCAGCGTGGCCACGCTCAGCTCGCGCTCCACCCGCAGGTGATCGAGAAACTGCTGCACGGCGATGTCGAGCGTGAGGCCCACGGGCAGGATCATCGGCCGCGA
>PMBY01000535.1 GCA_003153875.1 Myxococcales bacterium
ATCGGCGAAGGCTACTTCGACACGCCCTTTGTTTGGGCGCACTCGGAATACACGCCCCAGCAAACCATGCGAGGCAAGATGGCGCTCTATGGATACCTCTACGGAATCAACCACGGTTCGAGCACAGGTGGCACAGGAGGCGCCGGCGGCAGCGGCGGTAGCAGCGGTGCTGGCGGTGTGGGCGGCAATGGCGGCGCTGGTGGCAGCGGCGGCGCCGCGAGCAGTGGCGGCGCTGGCGGTCGTGGCGGTGTGAGTGGCGGCGGTGGTTTCACGGGCGGAGGTGGCACGATTGGCGGTGGCGGGGTTTCGGCCGCCGCTGGCAGCGCAGGCGGTGTCCTTGGCACGGGCGGCGGGGTAGGCGGCAGTACCGCACGCGGTGGCGGGGTTTCGGCCGCCGCTGGCAGCGCAGGCGATGGCGGTGTCCTTGCCACGGGCGGCGCGGGTGGCGGAACTACCGTAGGCGCGGGTGGTGTCTCAGCAGCAGGCGGCGCCGAGGGCGGCGGCCTGGGTGGCAGCAGTGGGAGCACGAAGACGCAAGCGAGCGGCTGCACCTGCTCGACACGTGCAGGCCGCCCTGTCGGCCCTGTCAGCTTGCTGGCGGTTCCCGCACTACTTCTCTGGCGCCGCCGCAAACGCCACAGTTGAGCAAATCAGGGCTGGCGAAGGTAGTTCCGCAGCGGGAGGATGTTCTTGGTGCGGATCTCGTCAGCGGCCAACTCGGCATAGGCCTGGGCCCCCGCGAGGGTGGTATGAGCGCTATCGTTGTAGAAACCAGTCGCGTTGCCACGCTGGATGAGGTACGCCTGGCTTCTCGCCGTCAGATCGATGACAGGAACATTGTTGGCCGTGGCCACCGCTCTGATGCTCTCAGGCAGGTTAACCCCGACACTGTTAATATGCGGAGTACCGGTATAGCTCGAGCGCACAATAGGAGTGACGAGCACCGGGAAGGCGCCCACAGCTCTTGTCTCGTCGACGTACTTCTTTAGATACGTTTCGAATGGAGTCTGTTGTGTTTGCTTATCGTTGTGGCCGAATTCAATGAGCACGATGTCATTGGCTTTGAGGAGAGCCTTGATTGCCGGCCACAGCTTGGGGTCGTCATAGAAGCTGAAATAGTTTGTCCCACAAGGATTGCACTCCGTGAGACCGCCGGAACTCGCGTAGTTAGCCACGGAAATGCCGCAGCCGAAGTATTGCGGGAGCCGCTGGCCCCAGGCTTGGATGGCTGGGCCGTCTTGGTCGGTTACGGTTGAATCGCCCGTGATGTACATGACAACCGGGTTGACCGACGGCGCATAGGCGATGGAATCCAACTGGGGCGAGGGTCCGATGAAAAACAGATCCAGTCCAGGGGTTCCCGGCGACGCCGCCGACCAATCGGGTTGTCCTTGAGGCTGGCGGACGTTGACCTCCATGGAATAGAGCTGGGTCTGGCCTGCGGCGGTGTCGACTTCGGCCAGCATCTCGCGCTTGGTTTCCGCCTGAACTTCAGTCTTTCCGGCGGCCGCGCCACCGAGCCTAAACGAGACATCGTAGTTGCCTGGATCGCCCCCGAAGTGGCAAGCAATCCCCCCGCCCTCGGCCTTGCACAGGGCTCGAGTGGCCGTGGTTGGGGTTGGCATGTTGCCGCAGTCCACAGGCGCAACGCTACCGGAGCCCGCAGCCCCGCCAGCGCCCGACCCTGAACCACCAGTCGCAGAGCCGCCGGTTGCGCTGCCCCCCTTTGCGGTCCCGCCTGCAGCGGAAGTCCCGCCTGCAGCGGAGGTCCCGCCTGCAACAGAGGTCCCGCCGCTAGCCGATGAGCTTCCGCCCTTGCCCCCAGACGCACCTCCCGAGACGCTGGAACTGCCGCCACCCCCGCCTGAGGAGGTGGAAGTGACCACGGTTGTCCCACCGCTGCCCGTGCTGCCGCCCGTGACAGGACTTCCGCCTGTCAGCGCACCACCCGTCGAACCGCCGCTAGCAGTTGATTTGCCCGCGGTAGGGGTCACGCCGCCGGTTGCCACGCTCGAGTTGCCATTACTGGTCCCTCCGGATGGCACCACTCCCCCGGTCGCGCTCGACACTGTGGCAGTGGTTCCGCCTTGCAGAGAAGACGTCCCACCCGACGGGGTCGTGCCCCCATTGGGTGTTCCGCTTTGACCGCCAACATTGCTAGGCTGATTTGATGAAGAGCTGCACCCGGGCCCTGGCAGCAACAAGATTCCGCCTAGCACAACCATTAGGGATGTTGATGCCAGATTCCCTCGGGTTAACAGCGCCTTGCGGGCATCCTGATTGTGTTCTGCGTGCTTCGTCATGGCAGACATCTCCTTCCAGAGGATTGCTAGGCATTCGGGGTTCGGGCCTGGCAACGGATCGTACCGACGCGTGAATGGTCCTATCCTGCACGAACCACGAGTCGGATCCTAGTGGCTTGCCCACGACACAACAAGTGTGGTCTGGAACGGCCAGAATTTCGTCGTGGCCTCGCTGGATACCTCCGGCTTCGGCGTCATCCTGTACCGGGTCTCGGCCGCGGGCGTGCAGCTCGACACGCAGCCGGTTTCCGTTTCGGCGAGCGCCAAGCTCTCGAACCTGCAGGGTGTCGCGATCGGCAGCTCGTTCGTGCTGATCTTCCAGGCGACGCCGCTCGACGCCTTTGGCACCCCGACGGGTGAGGACAACGTGCAGGGGCTGGTGGTGAACGCCGACGGGACGCTGCTCACCGCCGCGCCGACCGCGATCGCCAGCAGTGCGGGCGCGCAAGACGCTCCCGCTGTCGCCACCGACGGGACAAGCGCGCTCGTCGTGTGGCGCGACCGCGGCACGGCAGGGCCTGACATCGCGAGCGCGCGCATCAGCGCGACCCTCGCCCGCCTGGATGCCGCCGATGCCGTGATCGCGCAGGCGACGGCGCCCGACACCCTGGGGCCGCCGACATTGGCGTGGACCGGAACCCAGTACGTCGCGGTCTGGACCCGGGGAAGCGGCGGGACGGTCACTTTCGCCGGCTGCTCGCTGGGCGCGGATCGCCGCTGCGCGCCCGGGAGCGAGGCCTCCGTGCCGAGCGACATCGCGACGTCGACGCCCGACGCGGGCGCGGCAGGCAAGGGGGGGATGGACGACGTGCGCGCCCCGATGCTGGTCTGGACCGACGCGGGCGGCGTGCTCTTCTACCGGCGGCTCGACACCGCCCCGCACGTGAATCGCGAGCGGGTGTTCACCAGGCCGATCCTGGCGGGCACCGCGCCTCCGGCGGCCGACGGCGGTGTCGACGGGTCCCGCCCCCCGCCCGACGGCTCCTCCGCGATGGGCGGTACCGGTGGCCAGGCGACGGGTGGTGCCGGCGGCCAGACAACGGGCGGTGCTGCCGGCCAGACGACCGGCGGTGCCGTCGCGGCGACCAGTGGCGTTGGTGGCCAGGCGACCGACGGTGCCGTCGCGGCCACGGGCGGTGCCGTCACGGCCACAGGCGGTGCCGCCGGCCAGGCCACGAGCGGTGCCATCGGGGCGACCGGCGGTGCTGCCGGCCAGGCAATGGGCGGTGCCGTCGGGACGACCGGCGGTGCTGGCGGCCGAGCAACGGGCGGCGTCGGTGGCCAGGCAACAGGCGGCGCGAGCGGCCAGGCAACGGGCGATTCCGGTGGGACGACCGGCGGCAGCGACGGAGCCGCGGGCGAAGCCGCGGTGGACGCGGGCAAGCCGGTGATCGCGAGCGCAAGCGGGTGCAAGTGCGTGATGGGCGGGGAGCGGCAATCATCGCGGCCGTGGTGGCTGCTTCTTCCCGCGCTCGTGCTGCTCCGCCGGCGGCGCGGGCGCCGTCGGGCCGGCTGACTCGATTCGCTGGGACCGTTTCAGTCCGTCGCTGACGAGTCGTCCGCGGCGTCCGAGTCGGGCGCGGCGTCACTGCCCACCGTCACACCGTCGGCTGTGGCCGGCGCATCGGCTGCGTCGGCCGCGACCATGAGAACGTCGCTGGCTGCGTCGGACGTCGAAGCCGGACCGGCCGCGTCCTGACCTGTGCTGCCCCCCGTACCTGGATTGGAGGTCGATGCTCGGCACACGCCGTTCTTGGGGCCCCCCCTACAGATGAGGCCGCTGCTGCAGTCCGAGTCAATCTGGCAACGGTCGCCTTCTCCCTGGCTGCATCCGAAACCAAGCACAAGGGTGCCCGCCAGGGCAAAGGCCAGACTCATCGTTCGAAAGCTCGACGACATGGTGTGGTGGGTTAGCACGGTCCCCTGCGTTTGTGAAGGCCGGAAGATTTGGCCCTATGCTAGCCTGCGTCCATGCGACGTCGTCCGATTCTGATCGTGGTGGTGTCCGCCTTGGCTTGCGTCGGGGCACTCAGCTTGCGGGCCGCAGAGAAAACCACCCGCAAGCTCTCATCGGCTGAGCGCGAGGCGCGCGGGTTTCTCGAAACCATGACCGGCCTTCTGCAGCCGCTCAATACGGTAGCCAACCAGGCGTCCTGGATCGCCGCCACCGACGTTAGCCCCGAGCATACCGCGGCCCGGGCCGCCGCCGAGAAAGCCGCCGCAGCGGTGACGGGCTCCAAGCTGGTCATCGCGCGGACCGGAGCCTTCCTGGCCAAGCCGAACGAGCTCTCCGATCTCAGTTTGCGCCAGCTACGCAAACTGCAACTGGCCGCGGCCGAGAACCCAGGCACCATCCCCGAGGTGGTCAGCCAACGCATCGAGGCCGAGGCTCGCCAGTCGGCGGTACTCGACAGCTACACCTTCTGCCTGCAACCGCTGGCCGGCGGAAAGTGCGGCCGCCCCACCTCGGCCAACGAGATCGATCAGATTCTGCACCATTCGCGCGTGCTGGCCGATCGCGAACGCGCCTGGACCACAGCCAAAGAGATCGGCCGACCGCTCAAGTCAGGCCTGGTGGAGTTGCAAACCCTGCGTAACCAGATCGCACGCGCCATGGGCTACCCGTCGTTCTTCGCGCTGCATGTTGCCGACTACGGCATGACCGTCGACGAGGTAATGGCGCTCATGGACGCCACGCTGGAGGCCTCCAAGCCGCTCTACGATGGGCTGCACTGCTTTGCCAAGCATGCTCTGGCCGACCGATACAAGAAGTCAGTCCCCAAGCTGATTCCCGCGCACTGGCTGGGCAATCGCTGGGCGCAGGAATGGCCCGGCTTGGTCGAGAGCGCGAGCCTGGATCCCCTGTTCAAGGGTAAGTCGCCCGCGTTCATGGTGCGCACCGCCGAGGATTTCTATGTGTCGCTGGGTTTTCCGCGTCTGCCCGAGGTCTTCTGGAAGAAGTCAGACCTCTACCCGGTGCCGCCCAATTCGCCGCGCAAGAAGAACGCCCACGCCACCGCCTGGCACATCGACGGCGAGAGCGACGTGCGCTCGCTCATGAGCGTGGAACCGAACGCGCAGTGGTTTGGCACCGCCCACCATGAGCTGGGCCATATCTACTACTACCTGTCCTATTCCACGCCCGAGGTACCGTACCTGCTGCGCGCCGGGGCCAACCGCGCCTTTCACGAGGCAGTGGGCGAGCTGGCGCGCCTGGCGAGCCAGCAGCCTGCCTATCTGCGCAAGCTCGGCCTCGTCCGCGCCGGGCAAGAGCCCGACACGTCGGCCGCGCTCTTGCAGTCGGCGCTTCAGTCGATCGTGTTCCTGCCCTTTGCCGCGGGCACCATGACCCACTTCGAGCACGATCTCTATGAGCACGATCTGCCGGTGGCCGAATGGCAAGACCGCTGGTGGCAATACGCGGCCACCTATCAGGGTGTGCAGCCGCCTGGCAAGCGCGCCCCTGATCTGTGCGACGCTTGCACCAAGACCCACATCAACGACGATCCGGCCCAGTACTACGACTACGCCATGGCGACCCTGATCAAGTTCCAGCTTCACGATCACATCTGCCGCAAGATCGTGAAGCAGGAACCGCGCGCCTGCGACTATTCGGGCAGCGAGGAAGCGGGCCGCTTTCTGCGCGACATCCTCAAGCTGGGCGCCACGCGCGACTGGCGCAAGGTCATGCGCGAGGCCACTGGCGAAGACATCGGCCCGCGCGCCATGCTGGATTTCTATCAGCCCGTGCTCGCAGACCTGGCCAAACGAAACCAGGGACTGGATTGTTCGCGCTAAGAGTGGAAGTTGGGCTGGCGACGCCGGCGCAGTCTCCGCCAAGCGATGGCTGCGCCAAGCGAGGCGAAAGGTAGCCCGGGCATACTTCTCGCAGTGTGGCCAAGAGCGCAGTCGCAGGCCTTGTGACCCAGCCGCCCTGTGCTGCCCGCGTCGGACGGTCGCGCATCTCTTGTGCCATCGGGGCTGCTCGTGTCGGGCGGGATCGAATCTCTCCGGACATCGGAGCTGCCGGCGTCGGGCGCGATAAAATCTTTGCCTCCATCGGGGCTGCCGCTGGCACCGCCCGTACCACTGCCTCCACTTGCGCCGCCGCTGAGGCTGCCGCCGGAGCTACCTGCGCCGGCCGAAACCATGCCATCTGAACCACCGGCGCCGGTGGTGCCACCCGCGCCGCTGCCGCCGACGCCGCGCGTGCCGCCGGAGCCACCCGCACTGGTGCCGCCGAAGCCACTTGCCCCTCCCGTGCTCGTGCCGCCCAACCCACTTGCGCCGCCACGTCCGCTTGCCCCGCCCGCGGCGTTTCCGCCGAAGCCGCCAACCCCGCCACTTCCGCTCGCGCCACCTGTGCCTACGCCGCCGGTGCTGGGAGGAGCATTCGGATCGTAGCACAGGCCGGCGCCATCGCAGTACCCGACCGACTCGCAGGGCGTTCCCCATTGCGGATAATCGCAAGCGCCTGCGCCATTGCATATCGAGCGGCACGGGGGCTGACCCCGGCCGCAGTCGTTCTCCGGATCGCTGCCCGCAGCGTAGCCAGAGCACTTGCCCGCGCGAGCAGCCTGATTGCACGACACACACTTGCCGTCGCACGCGCTCTCGCAACACACGCCATCCGCACAGAAGCCAGATGCACAGGCAGTTGCGCTGGAACAAGCGACGCCGTTCTTGCTCTTGCAACTGCCGCTGCCATCGCACGCCTGTCCGTCGGCGCAGCTACCGGGAACTTCGGTGCCCGCGGCCGCCTGCACGCAGGTGCCTTCGTGGCCAGCCACTGCGCATGACTGGCAGGCGCCCGAGCAGGAAGCGACTGCGCAGCAAACCCCCTCCACGCAGAAGCCCGACGCGCAGGTCGACGCGGTGGCAGCGGTGCAACCCTCGCCGTTGCCGAGACTCGTTACTTTGTACTCCCAGGTCTGACTCACGCTCGCGTTCGACCAGTCGTACAGCGAGAAGTCTGGGTCCCCAAAATCCGCCGGGAGGCTGCCACCGAAAAGCACCATCACGCCGCGCTGGCTGTCGAAGACCATGGTTGGCGGGGTAGCCATGGTTGGGCCAGTGGCTAGGGTGCGCAGG
>PMBY01000264.1:0-2713 GCA_003153875.1 Myxococcales bacterium
ATCACGAAACATGGGACGCGGGTATTCCACCTCGAAGGCCGCATCACGCACACAGCGCTCGATCTCGGGTCGGTCCAGGCTGGACCGTCGGACGATGGCGTCCTCGAGCTCGCCCCGTTCGAGATGAAGCTCCAGCCGAAGACGACCGCGCAAGACCAGGTCGACACCATTGGCCACCCGCCGCAAGAGGTAGCAGGCGCGCGCCCGCGGCAGGTAGGCCAGCGCCAGAGCGTTGCGCAGAACCAGCGGGTCCATCTGCCCACGCACCACGCCGTCTGCCAACGTTTTGAGGCTCGGCGCGACTGCCTCGACATAGGCGGCGACCTCGGGGAGCGAGCCTGCCCAGGCTTTGGGCGTCTGGGCGTCGACCAGGGGCTGCAGCCACTCCATCGCCACGCGCGCGGCGGACGCACTACCCCGGACCGTCACGCCCGCATGCTCGCCCGTCACCAGGACGCGGGAACCCTGCCCCTTCGGCAACCTCCACGTCCTCACCAAGCCGGTTCCGGGAGCCACGCCAGCAGCCAATTCCCGGTGCCCCCGGATGCGGATGTTGAACAAGTCTCCGCCCTGTGCCAGCGCGGCTCGCGCGACTCGCACCTCGCCCCGTAGATTCTCGGCCGCCAGCACGCGCACAACGCCGCCGAATCGTCCCACCAGCTTGTCCAATCGCTCGACCGCGTCGGCCGGGACGGGCTCATCGGCGGCCGGGCGCATGAGCAAGACCAGCACCCGAAGCCGATGCCCAGGACCGACGGAGGCAAGCGCGCCCGCGAGGCTCTCGCCGGTCTGCGATTCGGGCAAGGCTCCGTCGCTGATGATGACCAAGAGACGAGACTCACCACCCGAGAGCGCCCCGCCGCGCTTCACCCAGTCGGCGGCGCGGCCGAGTGCCGCCACCAAGTCGGTTCCGTTCTCAAGTTGATTGGGATCGACGGCCGCATCGAGCGCGTCCAGCGCCTCGCGCGTGGCGGTGCGCGGGAGGGGGAAGACCTGCGTCGTCGTGCGCGCAAACAGGATGGCGTTGAATCGCTGTGCGGGTGGTAGCGCCTCAAGCAGAGCCCGCACCAGGGCACGCTGGCTGGACATGCCGCCGCTGCCGACGCTGCGGGAGCGATCGATGAGCAACATCACTTCACCCGGCGGTTGCTCGACGGCTGGGCCTTGAGGCCGGCACAAAGCCACCGTCATCACGTCGGCTGCCCGCGACCTGCCCCTAGCGCGCCGGCCGGCTCGCGCCACGGTCAACTGGCCCGGCCACGCCCCTACCTGCTGGCGCAGGGTGAAGTTCACCTCCCAGGCGGCCCGCAAGGGCGCCGTCGCATGGACCGCGGCAGCACGCCCATTGGGCCGAATACGAACCGGCAGGCCGACCACGCTCGCCTGCGACAGCCTGGCTTCCGCTGGCAGATCGTCGAACCTGACCGTCACCTGGGCTGGGGACGGGTTCTCTTCCAGGCTGGGTGGCAGGCGCAGCACAAAGCGACCGTCGGCACAGGTCACAGGTGCCGTGTAGCGATAGCGCAGGAGCACGCGCCCGGCCGCAGCCAGTGGCGCCAGATGCACCCGGATCCGGACGGCGTCGTCAGGCGATGCCGAAGCGGGCGTGAGATTGTGCGACGACAGCGCGCGCGCGTAGTCGGCACGGGCGGTGGTCTCGGCCGTGGCAGCAATTGTGATTGCCTGGCCCCTGCCCTGCGCTCCCCAGTCGAGCAAAGTCGCACCCTCGGGCAGATCGAGGTCGACCACCGTGTCGTGGGCCGGGATCTTCTCACCACTGATGAGCACCTCGCGTTCCACCTGGACGAGGGCCAGGGGTCCAACCATGCGAATCAAAACACGATGGGCCGGCTCGGGCGCTGGCGAGATCTCGCGCGGGCTAGAACCCGTGGCAAGGACGAGCCAGGTGGCACAGAGGGGCGCAAGCATCGCGGGCCGAGTCTACCGATCCGGCTCGCGCCTGGCCAAGCAAGCTTTTGCTTGCGCGCCCTTCCCCTGCCACTATACGGCCACAATGACATCGACCCGAGCACCCGTCGTGGAAGTGTCCCTGCTGGAGCCCACCGAGACCGTCGTGCAGCAGGCGGTGAGCGTCCTTGCGGCTGGAGGCGTAATTGCCTTCCCCACCGACACCCTGTACGGCCTCGGGTGTGGTTTTGGCCAAAAACAGGCGATCGAGCGGATTCAGCTCATGCGCGGCCTCGATCTGAGTAAGCGGCCACTGACCTTCCTGCTGCCCGACGTGGGCGAGCTTCCCCGTTTCACCCGGGTGAGCGAGGCCGGCTATCGGCTGATCAATCGCATCTTCCCCGGTCCCTACTGCGCCGAACTGCTGGCCCACCCGAGCGTCCCCTCGCCCTTCGTACAGGGTGACCGGCGCACCATCGGGGTCCGCATTCCGCAGAGCGCCCTGTGCGAGAAGCTGACTTGGCGGCTGGGCCGGCCTATCCTGACGGCCACGGCCAAGTCACGCGACGGGCATCTTCTGACCACGGCCGCCGAAATCCGGCAGGAATACGGCGCCCAGCTCGATCTCATCCTCGACGGTGGAACCCTGAGCGGCCCGCCCTCGACGGTGGTCAGCCTGGTGGACGACTGGGTGACGGTGCTGCGCGAGGGGCTGGGCCCGGCGAATCGGCTGACAGGCTAGTCACGCCTTCCGCTTGGCGGCGGCGGCGGCGCGGGCATTCTTGATGAAGGCGCGCAGCTTGCG
>PMBY01000264.1:2743-10308 GCA_003153875.1 Myxococcales bacterium
CCCTCGGCATAGGCGTCGTAGAGGAAGAGGCTCGCTTCCCAGCCCAGCGCCTCCTTGAGCGACGCCTCGTCACGAACACGGATGGTGCGGATGATCTGTTCCGGCCGCAGCCAGTTCCAGGTCGCCGGGATCTCGTCGCCGTGCAGTTGTGCGCGGTCAAGTTTCAGTTCGTCCACCGTTTCACTGACCACCAGGGGATGCGCGTTGACAAACACACCCACCCGCAGCACCCCCTTGGGAATGGCCGCCACGATCTCTCGCGCCTGCTGGTCCTGCACGAACCGCTTTGACCCACGCCAGAAATTCAGGCCGATCAGATCAGCACCGGCCGCGACGGCCTGTTGCGCGTCCTCGGGACGCGTGATTCCGCAGATCTTGACTAAGAAACTCATGGGCCACCCAGAAGCTTGCGCAACGCCGAGCCAGGATCAGGTTCGCACATCAAGCTTTCACCCACCAGGACCGCGTCGATGCCCGCCGCCTGCATCCTGCGCACGTCGTCTGCGCTGCGGATGCCTGACTCCGCCACCAGCAGCCGGCTCGACGCGATGGATGGCCGCATGCTGCTGGCCAAGCTCATATCCATCTTGAAGGTGCGAAGGTCGCGGTGGTTGACCCCGATCACGCGCGCGTCGGCCGCCAGCGCGCGCTCCACCTCAGCACGGTCGTGGGTCTCCACCAATGCCTCCATGCCCAGACGTCTGATCTCGGCGAGCAGCCCGACCAGATCATCCTGGGACAGCGCGGACACGATGAGCAAAACCGCGTCTGCGCCCGCCGCACGCGCCTCGGCCACCTGGTACGGGTCGATGATGAAGTCCTTGCGTAAGACCGGTATGCCGACGGTTGCGCGTACCCGGCGCAGATCGTCGAGCGAGCCACCGAAGAACGGTCCATCGGTCAGAACCGAGATGGCAGCGGCCCCGGCCGCTTGATACGCACTCGCCACCGCGACTGGATCAGCGTCTTGCTTGATCCAGCCCTTGGAGGGCGAGCGTCGCTTGAACTCCGCAATGCACGCCAACCCGGGCTTGCCCCTAAGGGCCGCGCAGAAATCCCGCACCGGCGACGCCGTGGCAAGCTGTTTCTCCAGCTGGGCAGGCGGCACCTGGCCTCGGGCCGTGCAGACTGCCTGGCGCGTCTGGGCGAGAATCTCGTCGAGGATCATTCCTTCTTCTGCACAGGCGAGAGGCGGCGCAAGTGATCCACCACGGCACGGGCTCCACCATTGTCGAGTGCCGCCGCTGCCTGGCGAGCGCCAGCCCGCAGATCGGGCGCCGCACCCACCACATAGAGACCGGCAGCCGCTGCCAGCAGCGCCGCCACCCGAATCGCCCCAGGCGCGCCGGCCAGCGCGACTTCCAAAAAGCGCGCGTTGGTTGGGGCGTCGCCACCGGCCAGGCCCGCTGGATCCTGTTCAGGCAAATCAAAATCCGCGGGCCGGATCTCATAGCAACGGACCTCTCCGTCGCGCAGCTCCGCAACCTGGGTCGCTCCAGCGGGAGCGATCTCGTCGAGCCCGCCCGCACCGTGCACGACCAGTGCACGCAGCGACCCCAGTTGAGCGTGGGCGCGCGCCATGAACTCACAGCGCTCGGCCACGAACACGCCGTTCACGTGATAGCGCGCACCAGCCGGGTTGGTGAGCGGCCCCAGGAGGTTGAACAAGGTGCGAAACCCCAGCTCGCGGCGCGGACCAGCCACGTGCCGGGTCGCCGCGTGAAAGACGGGCGCGAACATGAAGCAAAGGCCCGCCTCGGCCAGGCAACGCTGGGCCGTCTCCGGTGCGGGCGCCGGGTCGATGCCCATGGCCTCGATGACGTCGTGCGAGCCGGAGCGCGACGAGAGCGCCCGGTTACCGTGCTTGGCCACCTTGACCCCGCAGGCGGCCACGATGAAGGACGCCAGGGTCGAGATGTTGACCGTACCCGAGCCGTCGCCGCCGGTGCCGCAGGTGTCGAGCAAGACAGGCTCATCGCTGGACACGCGCGCCATGCGCTGGCGCATGGCCGAGGCCGCGCCCACGACCTCGTCCACGGTCTCGCCCTTCATGCGCAAGGCGGTGAGCAGNNTGCGACCTGCCACCACCTGGGCCAGGGCCTCGCGAATGTCCAGGCCGGGCGTCGCGCTGGAAGCCGGGCCGGTCATGTCGGTTTCGCCAGGCGCAAGAAGTTGCGCAGAAGATCCTTGCCCACCTTGGTCAGGAACGACTCGGGGTGAAACTGCACTCCTTCCACCGGCATGGTCTTGTGGCGCAGACCCATGATCTCTTCGTCCCAGGTCTTGGCCGTGATCTCCAGACAGTCAGGTAAACTGGAGCGTTCGACGATCAGTGAATGGTAGCGGGTGGCTTCGAACGGGTTGGGCAGGCCGGCGAAGAGGCCCTTGTCATCGTGGAAAACCCGCGACGTCTTGCCGTGCACGACTTCCTTGGCGCGGATGACCTTGCCTCCGAACGCCTGGCCGATGGCTTGGTGACCCAGGCACACGCCCAAAATGGGAATCTTTCCGGCCAGACGACTGATCACTTCGAGCGAAATCCCGGCCTCATTCGGGGTACACGGACCAGGAGAAATAACTATAGCTTCCGGGCACATATGCTCAACATCATCAACTGAAACTTCATTGTTGCGCACGACCCGGACCTGCTGCCCAAGTTCACCCAAGTACTGCACCAAATTGTAGGTAAACGAGTCGTAGTTATCGATGACCAGCAACATGACTAGCGCCCCCCGTTACTGGCCGATTGTCGCGCCAGCTCGATGGCGCCTATCACCGCGCGCGCCTTGTTCACGCACTCCTCATGCTCGGCCTCGGGCTGGCTGGCGGCTACGATGCCCGCCCCGGCTTGCACGTGCATGGTGTCGCCCCTGGTGACCAGGGTGCGAATGGCTATCGCAAGGTCCATGTTGCCTGTGTACGAGAGGTAGCCGACCGCACCGCCGTAGACCCCACGGCGGGACGGCTCTAGCTCGTCGATGATTTCCATGGCGCGAATCTTGGGTGCGCCCGAAAGCGTTCCCGCGGGGAATGTCGCGCGCACCACGTCCTTGGCGGAGAGACCATCGACCAGGGTGCCGCTCACGTTGGAAACCAAGTGCATAACGTGGGAGTAGCGTTCCACCACCATGATGTCGTCGAGGCGCACGCTGCCGGGCGCTGCCACCCGGCCCACGTCGTTGCGGCCGAGGTCGATCAGCATCACGTGTTCGGCCAGTTCCTTGGGATCCGCGCGTAGTTCCTTTTCCAGAGCTTCGTCTTCCTCGACGCTGCGGCCACGGCGGCGCGTGCCCGCCAGCGGCCGGACATCCACCCGGCGTCCGTCCAGACGCACCAGCACCTCGGGCGAGGCACCGGTCACGACGGCCTCAGGGAATTCCAGGTGAAACATGTAGGGCGAGGGATTGGTGACGCGCATGATGCGATACACGTCGAATGGGTCCACCCCGCCGCGGGCCACGTCAAAGCGCTGCGAGAGCACCACCTGAAATGCGTCGCCTGCCTTGATGTATTCCTGGATGCGACGGACAGCCGCCTGGTAGTCCGCCTGGCTGGTGCGAGCCACCGGCTGCAAGGTCGACGCGGCCGCAGCCCCAACATCGAGCAGTGGCAGGGCGCGACTGGGCCTGGCCAGCCGGTCGAAGATCTCGTCCACCTTGCGGCACGCCTCATCGTAGGCGCGGTTGGGATCAACACCCGCCACGTCCACCGAAGCCACCACCTTGATGGTGCCGCGCAGATTGTCGAAGACCACCACGGTGTCGGTCAATGCGAAGCACAGGTCGGGCAGGCCCAGCTCGTCGGGTGCGTGCTCGGGAAGGCGTTCAAAGCGCCGAACGGCGTCGTAGGCCAGCCAGCCCACCGCCCCGCCGAAGAAGCGCGGCAGTCCAGGCGGGACCGCGGGCGGAAAGCTGGCCAGGGCGCGGCTGACGTAGTCGAGCGGGCTGGCTTCGCTGACACTTTCTTCCAGGACGAACCCATCGCCTTCGGGTCGCAGACGTTCGACCTGCGTACCCCGCGCACGAATCACAGCGCGCGGCCGCACGCCGGCGAAGCTGTAGGCTGCCCACTTTTCGCCGCCCACCACGCTTTCCAGCAGGAACGAGTAGGGTCCGCGGCCCAGCTTGGCAAAGACCGAAACCGGCGTGTCCGCGTCGGCCAGCCACTCGCGATACACGAAGCACAGGCGCCCTTGGCGGGCGAGGTCTAGGAATCTGGCTCGGTCGGGAACAAAGGCGGCCATGGTGAGGTGGCCGGAGATTAGCGCGCCTGCGCTCCAGGCGCGAGAGGGAGCTTTGGGCCGCAATTCCGCGACGGCCGCGTCCGAGTGAAAAGCACACGGAAGAGCGGGATGCGGGTAAACTTGGGGGTGTGCCAAGCAAGGCGACAGTCAGTTGCTTGAGCTGCCTGGCAGCGGTCCTGCTGGCCGGCCTGCTTGGCTGCGGCAGGCACGGACTTGGGGTGGTTCCCAGCCACGGCTCGGATGCTGCCGCGGTGGTTTCCGATGCGATTGCTGCCGACGTGAGTAGCGGCCCGGTGGACTCCGGCGGATCGGAAACCGGAACCGACATGGTCACCGGCAATCTCGAAGCCGGCGCGGCAAGCCAGAAGGATGCGAGCACGACCATGGGAACGCAATTCGATGCTGGCCTTCCCGATGCAAGAGTCGTTGATCTCGCAGGCCGGACGGACGGCCGCGTGGACCCAAGCGCCGACAGCAACGCGCGCACGGACGCCAACATCGATGCTGGCGTTCCCGACGCAGGAGTCGCTGACGGCGGAGTGCCGGATGCGCCCGCGGATGCGCCGCAAGTTCCAGATGCCACCAGCAGCCCGGACGCAGAGCCCAACCTCGATGCTTGCGTGCCCCTGGCCTGTCGCAACTACACGAGCTGTGTTGCCGAATACTGTGGAACCATCGGTGATGGATGCGGCGGAACGCTGAATTGCCCGACCACATGCCAGGGGTATGGCTGGGTCTGCGAAGACGGCGTTTGCAAAGCAGGGATGCCGCAGTGCATGCCGCTTTCCTGCACCACCGCCAGCGGAAATCACTACTGTGGTGACATCGACATCTACGATGGCTGCGGCGGAACTGTCCATTGCGGCGCTTGCCCGGAGCCTGGCTGGATCTGCCAGAACAACATCTGCATCGGCCCGCCTTCGGTCTGTACGCCAAGACCCTGCGATGTCCTCGTGTATGGCGTCGAGTCCTGTGGAATCATTTGCGACAACGAGTGCGGTGGCACTCGAGACTGCGGCGCCTGCAAGGAGAGCGACTGGATTTGCTGGGGCAATCGCTGCTTGGGCCCGCCGTCCTGCCAGTCACTCACCTGCAACCCGGCCGGCGGCGAGTACTGCGGCGCCATTGGCGACGGGTGCGGCGGCACAATCGACTGCGGCCGGCAGTGCTCCGATGGCTCAACCTGCGGCGAACGGGTTCCTGGCGTGTGTGGATCATCGACCGACGTTCCCGCCCCGCCGATAGCCCCGCCCCCACCAGCACCCGGCCGGGCATGCCCGTTGCCGCCGTTGCCTGCTTGCCCGCCGCCGTTTCCTCCGCCACAGCCTCTGTAGTGCGCCGCCGCGGGAGAAAGCTAGCTACTTCCCAGGCGGGGACGGCAGCTCGACGCGGATCTCGCCCTGTTCCAAGAGATCCACCTGGCGCAGGTTGCTGGCCATCTTGTCGTAGTCAACCGGCATCACGCACGCGAGCGGGAGCTGCCAGCGCCGGCGCAGAAGCAGGTGCACGGCGCCGGGTGCATCGCCGCGAGGCCCATCGATCTGGACCTGACGTTCTTCTGAAAAGCGCGCCCCGCCGGCGGTGATGCTGCCGCTGGCGCCCAGTTCGATCACCTGCGCCCCTGCCGGCAATTCGATGTCGGCCTCGAGCAAAAGCGGCACGTCGTATCCAAGCTGCAGAGGCGTCCGGCGTTGCGACTCGGTGAAGTATCGCCGACCCGGTTGCGACAGGAAGAAACCGGGACGCAGCCCAAGAATGTTTCCCGTGCGCGTGGCCATGCGTGGGCTGGTCAGGGTGTAGCGGATAAGTCTTCCTCCAGCCGGGCCCTCCCCCACCGAAAGCTCACCCAAGACTGAGCCCGGAAATTGCTGACTCAGCCAACGCTGCTCGAATTCCTGGCGCAGCTTGCTTCGATCCTGGCCCGCCCGTTCCACGATCTCGCCCCACTCCACCGAGGGCCAGCCGCTGAGAGCCTCTGTCACGCTTGCGGTCGCGCTGCCATCAGGCGCCAGCCGCATTTTCATGATCACGCGGCGCCCATCAGGCACCGCGCTGTGGGCGATGGCCAGCACATCGTCGCCCACAACGAAGCCAGGCGCACCCGCCAAGGCCGGCGGCAGATACCCCAAGGGAGCGCGCCGCGTACGCGGATCGAAGAATTGTGCGGCACCTGCGGGGTCAGTCAGGCGCACCAGCGCTTCGCTGAAATCATCCAGCTCCTGCGGCGTTGCCGGCGCCGCCGCCGCTGCGCGGGTGAGTGGACGCAGCAACATGAAGTCCGCCTTCTGCCCCAGGGCTCGCGCCAGGGCCACCACGAGGGCCGCGCGGTTGCCCTGTCCTCGACTGAGTGAAACCGTTGCCGGCTCGAACAGGCTGGCCTCGGGCTCGATGTGCTGGTTCACCCAGCGAGTGATGGCCTCGGGAATAGTCGCCCGCGCTGCGACGGCTTCGGCCCTGATCTGCGCAGCCACCCGCCGCACCTCAGGCGAGATGCGCGCCACGGTGTACAGGCGATCGGCCAGAAAGCGCGACCAGCGCGCCAGATCGACGCCGCTCGACGCGCGCACCGAGGGAATCCAGGCCTCAGCGACAAAGGACGAGCGCTCGGGAAAGAGCTGCGGCATCTGCTGCGCGACGAATCGCCACACGCGGGTGCCGTCGGGACCAGGCCCCAGCGTGGGCTCGGGCGCCCCAGCCCGTCTGTCCTGGTCGACCGACATCTCGCTCGGTACCACCAGAAGGTACTCGCTGCGATCGAGCGGCGCCTCGAAGGACTGGAAATAGAAGCGCTCGCCCAAGAATCCCGGTGCGAACGCCTCGGCCGGCTGCCTGTATTCCAGAGTCTCCCACTCGACGAAGTCGCCCACCGCCACATTGGTGGCAGAAACCGTGGGTTTGCCTGCAATCTCCTGGGCCTCGCGGATGGTGCCGTCAGTCTTGCGGGTGCGCAAGGCCAGCACCTCGGCCCCGGACGGCACCGAAACCTCGGCCGCCCGTTCGATGCCTTCCTTGCTCAACACCTGGGTGATGGTGTGGGTGAGGCTGGCTCGCCCTCCGTCCGGGAAGATCCGCTCGACCGCGCGGTCCAACACCACCACGGCGGGCGCTTGGTAGCGACGGCCAGACGACAGGAAGTCACGGATCACCTGACCGCCATCCAAGCGAAACTCGTCGAGCGGCAGGGGCAGCCCCGCGATGCGCGCCGCCTGCCGAACGGCGCTGCTTCCTGGGGAAAGCCGCAGCGTCTCTGCCAGCACGGCACGCGCCCTTCCAGCTGCGCCCGCGGCCAGCAGAGCATCCACCAGGCGCAGGCGCATCTGAC
>PMBY01000264.1:10352-12937 GCA_003153875.1 Myxococcales bacterium
GGTGCTTCAGCCTGCGCATCACAGCGAAGCAGCAGCTTGGCCAATCGTTCCTGTTCGCCGACCATGGCTCGCTCTTCGGCGCGGCGAAGCCCAGCCTCAAGGACGGAACACGCCCCCTGCCCTGTTTGCCCATGCGCCACCGCGTCCGCCAGGGCCGCGTCGGCGTCGCGTTCCAACCCGCGTGCACGCAAGGCATCTGCCAGCTGCAGGGCCGCCGGCCACCAGTCGGCCGCTACGCTTCGCGCCCGCTGGGCATCCTCCGCGGCCTCGCGCGGCCGGTCGTTGTCGAGTTCCATGCGCGCAAGGTCCACCCAAGCCCGCGCCATGCGGGGGTCTACCGCCACCGCCCGCAAGTGCAGACCACGTGCACGGTCGCGGTTCATGTTCTCGGGCCGCGTGGAATCCATTTCGGACATGCGCGCTGCCGCGGACAGGCCCAGCGCAAAGCGGGGACGCTGGGCGAGGACGGCGGTATGCACCAGCTCCTGGTTCCCATCGCCGGCCAGATGCGCAGAGAGCGCCGCCGCCAGTTCGAACACGGCCTCTTCCAACCCAGAACGATCCGACCAGCTTTGTCGGTCGACCGGCTTGCGGCTCGAAGCATGAGCGAGCAGCAAGCCCACATCGACGCTACCACCGGGACTGCCCAGGCGCAGTTCCACCCGGTGCCGATCCTCGCTCAACGCCAGCGACAGCGCTGACCAGCGCGGGCCAGCGACTTCGGGCGAGTCGCCGTGGTGATGCCAGGGCCCACCGTCCACGCGAAGCAAGGCGGGCCCCGCGTGGTCGAGGACGATGTCGTAGTGACCGGCGCGCACGTCGACCTCGGATTGCAGCGTGCGCACGCCCGGCAGCCCATCTGTGCTGGGTGTGGTGAACTGACAGCCTGACCGAGCCAGCACCCGTGCCGGATTCGCGGGCCGCACGTCGTTGGACAAGAGATCGAGATACGGCAAGCGTCCGGCCACGCCCACCAAGCGCAACTCGGCCAGACAACCTGATCGGCGGGCCTCGCTCTCCAGCAGACGCATGTCAGCCCGTCGGCGGGCGATTTCGATGGAAAGAGATGCCAGCAGATATTGCGCGCGCCAAGGCAGGCTGTCGCGCGGCTGGGCCAGAACCCTCTCTTCAGCCGCTCGCCGATCGGGCAACTCGTCGAGGAGTCGCGGCAAACGAACAGCCGCTGCCTCGGCCAGCAGGCCGTCGCGCGCGTCGCCGCTCTCTGCCGCTGCCCCGATCACATCGAGGTAGAATCTTGCAGCAGCTTCGTCGTCTCCCCGTTCGTAGGCCAGACTGCCGGCTCCGAAAAGCGCCAGGCTTCGTGATTCGCTATTCGCACCCGCCACCAGGGCGCGCCCGAATATCGCCGCCGCTTCGTCGTCCTTCCCGTCGATCAGAGCCTGCCATGCACGGCCGGTATCGCTCGTGGGGTCGAGTCGTCGGCCGCCGGCCAGCATTCCCGCGCAGCCCGCGACGAAACAGGCCAGGAGCACGACTCGTCCGACCGCGCGGCGGATGGTGCTCACCCTGTTCGTGTCCCGTCCCCTCATCGTGTGTTCTCCCCAGCGATGACGATGGGCTCACCGAGCAGGTTGTCGACGTCGCGTAAGAAGGCACGAAACTCTCCGTACTCGCTGGCGGCAATCCGATCGCGTTCCACGGAGAGCAGCGAGCGCACCTTGAGGCTGCGACCATCGGACGACACCTCTAGGTCGAAGCTCCCGAAAGCGCATTGCACCTTGCGCGCAGTCGGCGCGCGCAGCAAGCGGAACCCGTCGGGCAAGCGGTACTCGAGTTCCTCTTCNNTCTGGGTCAAATCGGTTTCACGCGAGCTGGACGGCAGATGAAACTCGCCTCGCTGGCTGCGTTCGGCCATGTGCGGGACCAGGGCCCGTGCCCGTACCACCACCGGCTGGTTGCGATCCTCCACGCCGGCCATGTCCACCGTCTCAAGTTGAGCGCCGGTGTGGCGGCTGTTCCACACCTTGGCGTAGCGCTCGCGCCGTTCGCCCGGCGTCTGGTAGTGCGCGCGCCATTCCTGCGCCGCCTGTCCCTTGACGGTCACCGTCTCGTCAACTCGTGCGCTGCCGTCGGCGGCCAGTGCGACTTTCCAGACACGCACAGCGCGGTTGGCCGACGCGGGCAGCACCGGGGTGCGCGCCAGCGTGGTTTTTCCCCAACCCACGCGCAAGACCATTACCCCCTGGTCCTGGCTGGGCAACTCGGACATGCCGGCAAACTCCGCGGTGCCGTCGAGATAGAGATCAAGCCGCGGGACATAGGTGATGGCGTGGTCGAAGATGGCCAGCGACGCCGGCTGGCTGTCCACCAGGCCAGCCCGGCGCGAGCGCAGCAAGACCAGCTCGGCCTCGATGCCCTGTTCGCGCAGCAAAGCCACCAGCAGCAGCGCCTTGTCTTTGCAGTCGCCAAACCGGCGCAACAACACNNCCGACGGTGACCTGGGCCGCCACCTTCTTGATGGTTGGGTCACTCTGCAACTGGTCCAGCACCAAGCTCCAGTACCACCGGCCCACCTCCTGCCAGCTCTGATAGGTGCTGATGTGCAGGTAGGGCGCGACCTCGGT
>PMBY01000245.1 GCA_003153875.1 Myxococcales bacterium
GGCGCGGGCAGAAGTCCGGTGGCTGGATCGATTTGGACCACGACCACGCCCGGCGGCTGGCTGAAATCGCGCACCGGCCGTCCCGCCATGGCCTTGACCATGAAGTCGATCCACAGAGGCAGTGCGGTCCGGCCCCCGGCCTCGCCGTGTCCCAGGCTCTTGCCATCGTCGAAACCGACCCACACCGCAGCCAGCAACTCGGGCGTGAACCCGATGAACCAGGCATCCCGGCTGCCGTTGGAAGTGCCGGTCTTGCCCGCCGCCGGCCGCTGCAGTTTCAGCCCGGCCGCGCGCGCGGTGCCCGCCTCGACCACGCTGCGCATGAGCGAAACCATGATGTACGCCGTCTCGGCTCGAACATCCTGCTCGAGTGGAGGCGTGGGGATCGCTTGCGCGCCCAGCGCGGCGATGAGGCGCGTGTCGCCATGCTGGCCGCCAGCCGCGAAGGTGGCGTAAGCGTTGGCCATCTCAATAGGCGTGACCGTGTTGGCACCCAAGGCCAGGGACAGTTCCAGCGAATCGGGCAAGGGCGAGGTGATGCCTGCATGGGTGGCCATCTCGCGGACGGCGGCGATGCCGACCTCGGAAAGCAGCTTGATCGCCACGGTGTTGATGGACAAGGTCAAGGCCGTGCGCAGCCGAACCGGACCGCGAAAGTTGTCCTTGTCGTAGTTCTGCGGTTTCCAAAGCTTGTACACCTCTGGGCTGTCGTTGACGATAGAGGCCGCGGTGTAGCGTTTGGAATCGATGGCCGCGGCGTAGATGAAGGGCTTGAATGCCGAGCCGGGCTGGCGCTGCGCACGCTGCGAACGATCGAAGCCGCCGGGGCGATAGCCGTAGCCTCCGACCAGGGCCAGGATGTCGCGCGTGGCCGGGTCGAGCACCACCATAGCCGCCTGCGGGCCCAGTTCCAGAGCCAGAGGCATGTCGCTGTCGCCCTCGTGCTTGTGCTCGGGCGCGAAGCGAACGCGCACCACATCACCGGGCCGGAAGCGATCGACGAGCGGCGACGAGCCCAGGGCGTAACGTGTCTCCGCGGTAGTATCAACCGCGCCGGTGCTGCCGCCCACGAACACGAAAAGGCGACCGTGCTTGGGATCGTTGGGATCCTTTTCCACGCGCTCCACGATTCCGTCCACGATGTCCGCATCACCCAAGCTCGGGTGATCCTTCTTCAGCTCTAGGCGGCGCTTCTCCAGGACTCTGCCCGCCAGGTGGCCGAGCGGTCCCCGGTAGCCCTGGCGCTGATCCAGTTCTTCCAGCCCGCGCTCCACCGCTTGGCGGGCCATGGCCTGCAGCCGCGGATCGACGGTGGTCTTGACCGTCAGCCCCAACGTGTCGATTTTGTTGGCGCCGAATTTCTCGTCGAGTGCGCGATGCACGCTGTCGACTGCCTCGGGCGCGCTGTGGGTGCGCGCGCTGCCCTCCGGAATCACGGCGATGGGCTGCTCGGCCAGCTTGCGTGCCGTCTCTTCGTAGATATACTCCAGCTTGGCCATCTGCCCGAGCACGTAGCTCTGACGTTTCTTGGCCGCCTCAGCGTGCTTGTAGGGCGACAGCCGCGACGGCGACTGCAACATGCCCGCCAGCAGAGCGGCCTCGGCCACGTCGATCTCGCCCACGGATTTGCCGAAGTAGAAACGCACCGCCTCCTCCACACCATAGCGGCCGTGACCGAAGTACATCTGGTTGAGGTAGAGAGCGAGGATTTCCTCCTTGGAGAACTTCTGCGAAATTCGGCGCGCCAGGATGATCTCCTGCACCTTGCGCCGCAGGGTCTTCTCAGGCGAGAGCAGCATCTGCTTGACCACCTGCTGCGTGATGGTCGAGGCACCCTGGGCAAATTCCCGACGCAGCAGGTTCTCGAGGAAAGCGCGCGCCATGCCTCTGTAGTCCAGGCCCTCGTGCTCGAAGAAGTCGGCATCTTCGGCGGCCAGCACAGCCTGAATCAGCACCTTGGGCAATTGCGCGTAGGTCACCACGCTCCGGTGTTCCGAACCAATCTCGCCCATCAGGTTCCCGTCGCGATCGAGCACGCGCGTGATCTGAGGCGGATGGTAGTCAGCGATGCCGCTCAGACTGGGGAGATTGGGATCGCTGCCAAAATAGTAGAAAACGGCCCCCAGCGCGAGGGCGCCCAGCGCGAACGGCGAGAGCAGGAGAAGCAACCACCGCAGGATGCGCAGACCCCACGATCGGGTCTGGCCACGCCGGCGCCGCCTCGGGCTCGGGGCCGGGGCGTCCGATTTCTCCGAATCGCGCGGCGACCGATCGAGCGCCAGAATGGGATCGATCGGGTCGAAGCGATCCGCGCCGGACCTGCTNNGGCTTGGCGGTGATGCGACGGACCCAGTCGAGACACTGCTTCTCGCTCAGAGTCATCTCGCCGTGATCAAACGTCAGCGTCGAGGCCATGGCGCCGGCGTATTCCTCCTCGGTCAGGCGGTCGCGCTCGTACATGCGGGTCAGGATGCGACGCAAGTACTTCTCCCAGGCAGGCGAAAGCGCGCCATGGCAGTAGTGCACGTAGCGTCGCTTGGGGCTGGGTAGGATGGACGAGAAAAAGGCCGCCTCGAGCGGGGTGATCTCGGACGCGGCTTTGCCGAAGTAGTGCCGCACGGCCGGCCCAATGCCGTAGAGCCGCGGCCCGAACTCGATGGCATTGAGGTACAGCTCGAGAATGCGCTCCTTGGGCAGGATCTGCTCCAGGTACCAGACCAGGAACAGCTCCTGCAATTTGCGCGACAGTGTCTTTTCCTTGCTGAGCAGCAGGTTCTTCACCATCTGCATGGTGATGGACGAGGCGCCCAGCCGGAACCCGTAGTTCTCAATGTTGCGGCGTAGGGCCGTCTTGAACCCAGGCGACACCCAGCCGCGGTGCTTGAAGAACCCCGAGTCCTCCGTGGTCATGATGGCGTTGATGAGGTGGGGCGACACCTGGGCAAAGGGCACGAAGTCCGGATTGTCGGGCCCCACGATGAACGTCATGATTTCGCTGCTGCCGTTGCCCGGCGGCTGGGGAGGAACTTCCACGGTCTGTACCAATGATTCTTCCCCCGCAAGCGCGGTCACCTCGGCGGGAGCCTTGACCACCTGACAGCCATCGATGCCAACCTTGCCTCCCAGATCCAGCGTGTCGAGGTTGGCCAGGTCGATCTTGGTGTGCAGGTCAGCCTCGAAGAAGCCCTGCAAAACGAAACCAGCGAGATGGGGCACGATGGGCCCGGGGATGCTGGCCAGCAGCTTAGCGCAGGCCGTGCGTGGCACGCGCAGTTGCACCTCGAGCTTGGGCAGGTAGTGCAGTTCGCGGCCGCTCTTGAAGCGGAACGTCCCCTGCGCCAGTTCCAGTGAGCCAGCCAACCGCACGGCCAAGCTGCCGAGACGGCCTTCCGCCTCATTCAAGACCAGCAGCCGTTTGTCCAGGTCGACCGCGCCGTCGACGTGCACCCCGAAAGTCAGGTCGTTGACCGGCTCGCTCGCCAACTTCTCGTGAAGCAGGCTAAGCCCGCTCACATCCAGCTTGCCCGAGAATGAGACACGCCGCCCCTCCAGCTTAGCCTCAATGGCGGCGTCGATCTCGGTGTTCTCAGGTTCGAGAACAGAGGCAGGCAGGATCTCGGCGATCTTGTCGAGTGAGAAGCGCTCGGCCCGAAGCGAGAGTGTGCCTTCCAGCGAGCGAGAATCGATCGACGGTCGCAGCTGGCCTGTCGCCGTCCATAGGGCGCGTTTGGCGCCGCCGTAGCTGCCGGAAAAGAACAGATCGAAGGCGCGGGCAGAGGATCCCGGCGTCCCCGCCGCGGGCCGAACCGCCCCGCTGATACCGGTCAGCGGCAGGGTTGCCAGGGGCCGCAGGTAGCCCTCGCGCACCGAAGCCTCGGGCCAGCCGANNTCCACCACCCCCACCGTGACGGACAGGCCCTTGCGCGCGTCCGTGAGGTGCAAGCTGCCGCCGCGCACGACCAGCGAGGGCAGCGACGAGGCGCTGGCTTTGGCGGGGCCACCAAAGGAGGCGCCACGCACGCGCCCGAGGATGGCGCTGACGTTGTCCCCGGGCCCACCGCGCACCAGGTTGGCGGCCGGGCCGTCTGCCACCACCACGCCACGTCCCCACAGGGCGGAAAAAGGAATCTGCAGGCTGTCCACGGTCAGCAGCGGGCCATGGTCTCTCCCCACCACCACGCCGTAGAGCCGGAGCACACCCCATCCTGCGCGCGCTCGCTGAACCTCCACGGAAACACCCAGCTTGGCCGCAGCCTTGGATGTGACCAAGTACCCGCCCAGCGCTCCTACGGCCAGGGGATAGGTCGCCACAGCCCCCGCGACAATGCACAAGGCCCATACCCGTCGGTCGAGCAGGATGGCCTTGAGAAAACGCAATAGCCTGACTAGGGGCGACATTCGAGGGCGTTGCATTCTACCTGCAGGCCCCCAGCAAGGTCACGTGCCACAGCGATGTCGTTGAGTGTTCAGGCCCGCGACTCGGTTGAACGCCCCACAAGGAACCACGGGGTGTCGAAAGTGTCTGCTTGTGTGTATACTACGGGCGGACCAAGAAGGTGCGGCCGGGATTGACGACGGAGAGGGGATAGGGAGATCCGATCGATGAAGAGAACGTCCCCCGCGCGTTACACCAAACCGGCACTGCCCCAAGAACCCATGCTCGGCCCATGCCCGCCCGACAATTTGGTCGCGACCACGAAGACCAGATATCGTCGCGTGGGGGCCGTGGCCATCATCCTTGCCACGTGCCTGCTTCTTGGCCTCCCGGTGCTGGCGGATCTCGCCGGAGATCCTGTGCGGCGTCCCTTCGGATATGCAGCGGCCGATATCTTCTACTACCTGTCTGTTGCGCGCAACATAGCTCTCCACGGCTCGGTATCCATGGACGGCATCCATCCGACCAATGGATTTCACCCGCTTTGGCAGTTAATTGTCGCCGCCTGCTCCGGCTCAGCGCAGCTCTTGCATCATCCCAATAGTGCGCTGCTGCTTACCATTCTCACAAGTCTTGCCTTTCTGATTGCCGCAGTATGGATAATCGGGCAAACGCTTCTGCGCACTTCGCGCGCCATTCCTTTTCTATTCGTGGGCCTGCCCTTCGGCCTTTATGGCCTACTGGTCCTTCCACAATGGGCCATTGATCCAGACGTCATTGCACGCGCTGGCGGCGGTGAAGGCCCCTTGCCGCTCTATGGGACACTCTATTCGTTCGCCAACGGCATGGAAAGTGGGCTTACTATCTTTGCATTTGCTGTGCTGGCTCGGACATTCGTCCGCTACGGCAAGGGGGTGGGTGCAAAGTCCGGAGTGCGTTGCGCCGCCGCGCTGGTCTTCGTCACCTTGGCGCGTCTTGACCATGCTGCGCTCGCAGTATTTCCCCTGTGCTACTGGCTTGTGGAGGCCGCTCAGGACAAGCGCCGCCGCCCATTTGTCTGGGCGGCGACTGCGACCTACCTAGGCTCTCTCCTGATGTACTTGCTGTGCAACAAGCTCTACGCAGGATCGGCGCTTCCAGTCAGTGGCGTACTTAAGAGTACCTTTCCTTTCCCGGGCACTGAAGCCATCAATGGAATTGTGGAATACCTCGAACGCCCTTTCGGTCGCCATGCGCTGGGTTCCATCTACCGTTCGGCTCCACCGGCGCTTTCGCTGTTTGCGACCTTCCTCTACCTGCTGATCGTCGTGCGCTTGCGCATCCTCAGCCGAGGATTTACCGTGGAACTGCGAAGCTTCGCCAGTCGTTTCGACCGATTTCTGGTGATGATGGCGCCCGGCATTGTCCTGCTTGATCTCTACAACATTCTATTCGTACACGGCGTTGGCCATTGGTATTTTCCCGTCACGACCCTTGCCATTTCGCTCAACCTACTCTCCCTGTTGGCCGCGCTGATCAATCGTTGGCGCCGCATTCTTGCTGGGTACTTGGCCAAACTCGCTGGCATCGTTGGGGCCGTCAGCCTTGCTGCGTTGGTTCTGGTTGGCTTTGCTCGATACCATCGGCAATTGCGGTATCATGAGGGCTTCGCAGACTTCTGCCTCAACACTGCGCCGCGCGTGCGTCAAGCGCTGCACGACCAAGTCCCGAAGATCTTGGAATTCGATGACGGCATTGTCAGCTACGGGCTCAATGTGCCGGCGATGTCCGCCTCCGGCTATACGCTCGATCGAGAGGCTTTGGAGGCTCGGCAAGAGCGGCGCCTGTTGCAATTGGCGGTCAAGCGGGGGTTCTCGGCAGTCACCACCTACTACTATCGAAGTCACGATCTCACGACCGCAAGCAGCTCGGACCAGGCGGCAGAGTGGGTCCGATCGCTGGTCAAGATGCCGAGAGACTATCAAGCAGAGGTATTGTTCGGAGATTCCACTTTCACCATGGTCACGGTCTCAGCTCCGGGAGAGACCAATCCCTAGTCCAGGATTGGAGAGCCAGTGGCTCTTCGTGAAATTCTGTGGCAATCGCCAATGACGAAGCGAATCGTCCTGCCTGCGAGCATAGCCATGTGGCTTGCGCTGGGGACCAGCGCGTGCGAGACAGATGGGAGCAAAGGAGACACCGTGAAAACCAACTCAGTCGTGCCGGTCGCAAGCGGCAGCGTCTTCTCTTTCCAGTTTGGTGACACGCTGTTCGCGGTCGACGCGAACCGGGGCGGCCGCATCGTCACGTTTTCCCTCGCGGGGCACAACGTCCTGACCGGCCCGGCAGTGGACGCAGCCAACTTCGGATCGACCTTCTGGTCCAGCCCGCAGAGTGACTGGGGCTGGCCCCCTCCCCCTGAGATCGATTCAGCGCCCTATGCGGCCAGCCTCGACGGTGCCGTGCTCTCGCTCTCTGGCGCTACCGCAGCCGGTCTGGGCCTCGTCGTGGAGAAGAAGTTTTTCGCCGACAGCCAAGCGGGCGCAATCACCGTCGCGTACACAATCGCCAACCGCGGCAGCCAGGCACGCCAGGCCGCGCCTTGGGAAATCACGCGCGTCGCGGCCGGCGGCCTCACGTTCTTTCCCATGGGCGAGGGTGGGCCGCGAAAAGGGCCGCAAGACCTGCTGACCACAACCATCGTGAACGGCGTGGCCTGGTTCGCGTATGACGCCGCTGCCATCACCGCAGATCAAAAACTTTTCGCCGACGGACAGGAAGGCTGGATCGCCCACGTGGACGGCGATCTCTTGCTGGTGAAGTCCTTTGCCGACACGCGGCCTGCGCAGGCCGCTCCCGGCGAGGCCGAGATCGAAATCTACGCCAATGCGGGCCACACCTACGTCGAGGTCGAGAACCAGGGCGCCTACGTCAATCTCGCGCCCGGCGCTGCGACCAGCTGGACCGTGCGCTGGATACTACGCAAGCTCGACGTGGCAGCGACACCGGCGAGCACCGGCAGCGCACCACTCGTGGATCTAGTGCGCAACCTGGTGAACAGTTAGCTATTTCTCACAGAGACACAGAGACCAGAGAGCCGGATGAGAAACGGAAGGGTGGAATCCGATTCTTTCCATCCGACCTCTGTGTCCTCCGTGCTCTCCGTGTAGACGAGGGCGCGCGCGAAGCGCGCGGGGCGGGCAGGGTGGCGGGCCGTCCCGAAGCCCCCGAAGGGGAATAGGTAGCTTTATGCGGCCCAGAGCTGGACGTCGAAATCCGCACTCGCACGCAGATCCTCGGCGACCCGCTGCCGGGCGTGGTGCAAGCGGGACATCACGGTACCAATGGGACAAGCCGCGGCCTCGGCGATCTCGTCGTAGGCGCAGTCCTCGAACTCGCGCAGGGTGATGGCCTGTCTCTGCACGGGCGCCAACCGGGCAACGGCGGCCCGCACCAGGAGCTGCATCTCAGCGATCCCCATCTTGCTCTCGGGCGTCTGGCCGTGGGCTGGCTCCAGCTTGGGCTGGCAGTCATCAGCACGCTCGTCAACCACCGCGCCTTCTGCTCGGCCAGACCGCTTGCGAAGAATGTCCAAGCTGGCATTCATCACAATACGATGGAGCCAGGTGGTGAAGGATGCGCGACCCTCGAAGCGGTCCAGGTTGCGCCACACCTTCAACATCGCGTCCTGCACGGCATCCTCGGCATCGTCGCGATTGCGCAGTACCTTCATCGCAATGGCCAGAGCCCGCGGACGGACCTGATCCATGAGCGGCCGCAGGGCCTGGGCATCGCCCGCCTGCGCCTGCTCTGCCAAGAGAGATGCGTCATTGCGTCGTGGCTCGTCCACCTCCGCAATCCTCTTCCGACGCGCCAAACCGCCCACCAAAGACCGACCCGCCACGCTCGACTGTGGCAGTCTTGCGGCCCGGTCCGCTAACATCGCGAAATCCGTGGTTGGTTGCATGGCGGTAACTTCCCTGTGCAAAGCCGGGACCGACGCCGTGCGATGCCCCCTACCCCGAGAACATCGACCATGATCGCCGCAACTCGTCAACCCATGGGACAGTCCCGGGCGCGGACTATACTTTCAAGCCAATGACTGACATCGAGCGCGTCCGACTCTTCCTGCGCCAGGTGCGCCGGCGGGCTCTACTGGTGTTTGGGCTGCGCACGGTGGGGTTCACGGTCGCAGCCATGCTGGCNNACTCTCCTGCTGTTGGGACTGATGGCCTCTTGGATCGGACCGGCCACTTCTTGGTCGGCGGTGACGGTCGTGACCTTGCTCACGCTCTTGCTTTCGGGTTTGGGACTGGGCTTGGGCTTGCCTGCCCGCCGGCTGCGATCCATGCGAGCTACTGCAGCGTTTGCGGGCCAGCGCCACCCACCGCTGGCCAGCGATCTGCTGTCGGCCGTCGAGCTTGATGTCGGCGACGACCACGAGCAGCCCTCCCATCTCAATGCCTCGTCGCCGGCCATGACTCGTGCCTTCTTCACCTCGGTGGCGGACGCAGCCGCGCCGCTCGATCTTGTGCGCCTGCTTCCGCTGCGCGAACAGCTCTGGGCCGGGATTGCCGCCGCGCTGGCAGCTCTGGTTTTGCTGCTGGCGGCGGCCCTGTCACCCGACACGGTTGGCCGGGGCCTGCACCTGCTTGCGACCCGGCCAAGCCGGTTTGAAGCCGCCACTCTGTCGCGCGACCCGCTGGTGGCCGACCTGCGTATAACTTATCAATACCCGGCCTACACAGGCCTGGCGCCCCGGGTGGTGGAGGGCTCGACGGGCGACATCGTGGCGCTGCGGGGAACTCGCGTGCTGCTCGAGATGCGCCCCTTGCGCTCAGCCCGCGGAGCGCTGCTGCTCCTGGGTGAGTCGGGCGAGCGGGGCGAGCTCCCGGCGACGCTGGCGGCCGGCAAGCTGTCTGCTGGGCTCGTCATCAATGAAGACAGCAGCTATCGCGTCTGGCTGTCACCGCTCTTCGGCCGTCCGGTGCGCGAGACACGGCCCCACCGCATCGTGGCCGAAGTCGACCGGCCGCCCGAGGTGGACATCGTGGCAGCGGCCGATCGCTTGGAGTTGGCCGCGCCCCGGCCGGTTGAGGTGGGCTACTCCGCCCGCGACGACTATGGCCTTTCTCGCATCGATCTCGTCTACCGGGTCAACAGCGGACCCGAACAGCGAACTCTTCTCAAGGACGCGCAGGGCGCGCGGGCCGTGCGTGGCACCACCTTGTTCGATCCCACCACGGCCATGCTCACGCCGGGCGCCCGTGTTGCCTATCACGTCGAGGCCCACGACCGCGATGACGTCTCGGGCAGCAAAATGGGCGCCTCGCGCACTCTCACCCTGGTGATCCAGAACCCGCGCGAAGCCCTGGATGAGCATGTGGAGGCAGAGCACGCCGTGCTCGACAAGCTGGTGGGCACGCTGGCCGATCGCATCGAGTTTGGCGAAGCGCTGTCGGAGTCGCCGCCCTTGGAGCGCCTGTGGCGCTGGCGCGATCTGCACGAAGCCGAGGAATCGCACTTGGTGCTGCTCGGCCGCCTGGTCGATGAACAGCGACGCAAGACCGCGACCAGCCGGACCTTGGTCGCGGCCCTGGGTAATATTGCGGATCGCCTGGGACGACAAATGCGCGAGGAGGCGGACTTGCTCAAGGGCCTGCGCAAGAAGGCCGACCAGGGGGCGCTCACCCCGGCGCGGCTCAACCGGTTGCAGCCGGCGGGCGCCCGCCATGTGGCTGAATTGGAGAGCGCCGTGCTCCTGCTCGACGATCTCATTGGCCGACAACGCCTGGACGACCTGGCCGAGCTGGGCAAGGAACTGACCGACGCGCACAAGCGCCTGCAGGATCTGCTGGCGCGCTACCAGGCAGCCGGCGACGAGTCGTTGCGCCGCCAGATCGAACGCGAGATCCGCGAATTGCGTGCGCGCATCGCGGAGTTAGCGCGCAAGATCGCCGAGGTCAAGGCGCGCAACGAGGTGGCGACCGACTGGATGAACATGCCTGATCCCAAGAAAGCCATGGAGCAGGCGGCCCGGCTCGATGCGCTTCTGGAAAAGGGCGATGCGCGCTCTCTGGCCGAGGCACTGGCCGAGCTGGGCAAGACCCTGGCGGCGCTTGCCCAGGCGCTCGACAAGAACGCCGACGACTTTGCCCACGAACGATTCCCGCAGGAGAGTCGGGCCCTGGCCGAGGCCATGAAGAAGATCGGCGATCTGGAGGGCGACCAGCGCAGCCTGGCCATGGACAGCAAGGGCCTGGCCGACGAAGCCGAGGCGGCACAGGCGCGCCGCATGGAAACCCAGCTCGACGCCTTCCTGGCCAAGGCCAAGCAGAGCCTCGATGGTGTACAACGGCGCATCGGGGTCGCGCCGCCGCGCGAGGCGGGGTCCAGCCTGAGCACGGATCTGGATCGCGCGCGGGACAACGTCCGACAACTGCGCCGGCAGCTTTCGGCCAAGGAATGGGCCGAGGCGCGCAAGGAAAGCGAGCGCCTGGTGACCGGTTTGCGGCGCGCACAAAGCACGCTGGTGGAACGCGGCGCTGGCAAGCCGACATCCGCCTCCTTCGACGGCTACTCAGCACAAATCAACGAAGCCGGCGCTTTGGCGCAGGACTTGGCCGCGGATCTGGCCAAGCTGGTTCCGCGCGGCGAGGAAGCGCTGGCGCCCGCGCAGCGCGAGCAAGCGCGGGGCATGGGCGAGCGGCAAGACAGCATCGGCGAGCGCACCGAACGGCTGGCCCAGGAGCTGGACAAGGGCCAGGTGCCGGGTGGGGATATGGCCGGATCTGAGCTGGGCGGCATTGCCGGACAAATGCGGCAGGCCAGCAAGGATCTGCGACAGGGCTCTGCTGTCGAAGGAGCGGGCCGTGCCCAGGAAGCGGCCGAGCGTCTGGCCAAGCTGCGCGAGTCATTGAGCCAGCGTCCCCTGAGCAGCGGGCGCTCGGCGCGCGAGCCAGTGCGGATTCCCGGAGCCGACGAGTACCGAGCCCCGCGCGAGTGGCGCGAAGAATTGATGGAGGCTATGCGCGAGCAAGCGCCTGAAAAGTATCGCGATGAGGTGCGCCGGTATTACGAGGAGCTGGTGCGATGAAGCGAAGCATGTCGCTCGTCGTGGCAGCGCTGGCCCTGGCAGCTCCGGTTCTCGGCGTGACCGATGAGGTTGTCGATGTCGAGGCGGCGGAGACGGTCGTCAGACTGTACGACCAGTGGCGCTTCCAGGATGCCGACCGGATGCTGGCCGATCTGGAGAAGACACATCCCGGCGAGGCGCGCACGCTCTACGCCAAGGGCTATGAGCGCTTTCTGAGCGGCGACTACCCGGCCGCCGTAGCCAAGCTCAAAGCCGCCGAGGCCGGCATGCCAGTCAAGGAGTTGTTGCTCCTGGCCGAGGGCGCACAGAAGAGCATCGAGGGTCACCAGGAACGGCGCTCGGCGCATTTCGTGATTCGCTTTCCCCCGGAGGACGCGGTCATTGCCGACTACGCCCTGGATGCGCTGGAAGCTGCAGCTGCGGCTTTGCAGAACGATTTGGGCTTTGCGCCGACCCGTCCGATTCCAGTGGACATCCTGCGCAGCCCGGCTGATTTGGCGCTGGTCACTGCGCTCAGCACCGACGACGTGGAACGCACCGGCACCATCGCGGTGTCCAAATGGGGCCGCATCATGCTGTCCACTCCGCGCGCCATGCGGCTCGGCTACGCCTGGCTGGACAGCCTGTCGCACGAGCTGGTCCACTACGCGGTGGCGAGCGCGACTCACGACCGAACGCCGGTGTGGCTGCAGGAAGGCTTGGCCAAGTTTCTCGAACACCGCTGGCGCGATCCGCCTGGCCTGGCACTCACGCCGTCGCTGCAGCACCTGCTCGCCAAGGGGCTGGCAACCCACAAGCTGATCGGCTTCGATGCCATGCACCCGTCCATGGCCAAACTGCCGCGCGCCGAGGACGCGTCGCTGGCCTTTGCCGAGGTGACCACCGCCATCGGGCTGCTCTACGCGACTGCGGGCATGCCGGCCCTGCGCAATGTGCTTTCCATGATCGCGCTCGGCGCCGACGCGCGCATGGCAGTGGCCCGGGCCTACGGCGGCAGTGCAACCTGGGCCGAGTTCGAAAAGGCGTGGCGCGCCTTCATGACCGCCCAGCACTACAAGGTCATTCCCGGCTTCGAGGCTTTGTCGCCCAAGTATCGCAAGGGCAGCGCCATCGCGGCCCGCCGGGCACCGGTTGAGGACGAGGCCACCCCGGAGCACGCCAGCGCCGAAAAATTCCTGCGCTTGGGAAACATGTTGATTCAGCGCGGGCGCGTGCGAGCCGCGAGCGCCGAATACGAAAAAGGCGCGAAGAGCGCGGGCCCGGCGTACTGGTTGTTCTCGGTGAAACTGGGTCGCAGCTATCTGGCCATGGGCCTGGCCGACCGGGCCTTGCAGGCTGTGGCTCCCGCGCAGGCGCTCTACCCTGAAGTGCCCTGGCCGCATCTCATCGCCGGACAAGCGCTGCTGGCCAAAGGAGACGCGGCGGGAGCCGTGGCTCCTTTGCTGGCGTCGTTGGCCGCCAATCCCTTTGACCCGAGCGTGCACTGCAGCCTGGCCGAGGCCTACAAGAAGTTGCCCGCCGACGCGGCGACCACGAGCAAACGCCAGCGGGCGGAACGCGACTGCCGGGCGTTGGGACGGTAGGGGGCGGCTATGAGCAAGCGAGCCGCAAAGACTAGGAAGGAGATTCCGAGCTTCGCCAACGAGGACCAGGAGCGGCGTTTCTGGGCCAAGCAAGACACGGCTGACTACTTCGACTGGGATAAGGCCGTGCAACCGACGCTGCCCGCCTTGAAGCCCACGACCACGGCGATTTCTCTTCGGCTGCCAGTGGCGATGCTGGAGGACTTGAAGAGTCTGGCCAACAAGAGGGACGTTCCCTACCAATCGCTTATGAANNCCCTTTGACATCACAGTGTCCACGAGGGTGGTCAGTGCTCGGCACACGACGCGCGATCTCTGTTATGATCGGGCCACGGAGGCCAGCGCCATGATCGAGAGGCTTGGTTCGACGAAAAGTCGCTTGTTGGTTTCCACGGCACGCGCTTGCGCCATCGGTTCCGCCGTACTCTTCAGCGCATGTGGTTCAGGGGACTCAGGAGGTGCGGGGACTTCGGGCGGCGCGGGGGCTTCGGGCGGTTCGAGAGCCTCGGCTGGTTCGGGGCCTTCAGGCCGCTCGGGGGCCGCGGCAGGCTCGGCGGCCTCGGCTGGCTCGGGAGGCAGCGGCAGCATCGTGGTGCCAATTCAACCCGGCGAGCCTGGCAATCCCGACGGCCTCTGTCCGATTCCGACCGAGGCGCAACTCGAGGACGTGTCGAATCCCACCACGGTTGTGGGCACCGGCACGCCGGTGAGCTGCACCCCCGACGCATTCATCGCCGCGGTCGCAGCAGGCGGAATCATCACCTTCAACTGTGGCCCGGATGCAGCGACCATCACGCTGACCAAGCCAGCCAAGGTGTTCAACGACAAAGGGCCGAAGGTCGTCATCGACGGCGGGGGCAAAGTCATCCTGAGCGGTGGCGGCACCACGCGCATTCTCTATATGAACACGTGCGACCCGGACCAGGTCTGGACCAGCACCCGCTGCGACAATCAAGAGACCCCTCAACTCACCGTGCAGAATCTGACCTTCGCCAACGCCAACTCCAGGAGTGAAACCAAGTGGGACGGCGGCGGCGCGATCTATGCCAGCGGGGGACGACTCAAGGTCATCAACTCGCGCTTCATGAACAACGTGTGTGCTGACAGCGGCCCCGATGTGGGCGGCGCCGGAATCCGCGCATTTCAGCAATTCAACAATCTGCCGGTGTACGTGGTGAACAGCACTTTTGGCGGGGCCGACGGCGTCGGCAACGTGTGCTCCAACGGGGGCGGCGTCAGCAGCATCGGCGTGTCGTGGACCATCTTGAACAGCCTGTTCAGCTACAACCACGCCATCGGCAACGGCGGCAACCCGGCGACCTCAGGCACGCCCGGCGGCGGCAGCGGCGGCGCCATCTACAATGACGGCAACACCATGACGCTCAGCCTATGTGGCACGCGCATCGAATACAACCAGGTGGTTGCCTTTGGCAGTGCGATCTTCTTCGTCACCAACGATCACACTGGCAACATCGTGATCGATAGCTCGGTGATCACCAACAACATTGGCGGCTCGTGGTACCCGTTCCCGAACTTTCCTCAGATTTCGGCTCACGACGATACGCGGATCACGGTGACCAACTCGACCTTCCAGTGAACAGACTGACGTCTGTCCCGCACGCCTAGGCCGCGGCCCGGTGGCTTCTTCCGGGCTGCACAGCGGAGATGAAGGTCACGCTCTTGTACTTCTCCTCGGTGCGCCGGAGCAGGTACTCGGTTTCGAAGAGCACCAGCGGCCGGCTTTCCACGTCGACCACGCAGCTTTGCCGGCCGGGCAGCTCGAGCTGGTCGAAGTCGATCCCGTCACCCTCGATCCAGCGCGCGAAGCGGTAGGGCAGGCGATCGAACCCGATGCGCACACCGTATTCGCCGCGCAGGCGGTGCTCGACCACCTCGAACTGTAGCGCGCCCACCGCACCCAGGATCGGGTCGCGTTCCATGCGCTGCCGATCGTAGAACACCTGCACCGCCCCTTCCTCTGACAGCTGTTCCAGCCCCTTCTTGAGCTGCTTTCGCTTGAGTGGATCGTTGAGGCGCACGCGCACGAAATGTTCGGGCGAGAAGCGCGGGATGCCCTCGAATTCCATCGGTTGCGCCTCGCACAGGCTGTCGCCGATGCGCAGAACCCCCGGATCCCACAGGCCCACGATATCGCCGGAAAAGGCCTCATCCACCACGGTGCGCGTCTGGGCCATGAACTGTACCGAACGGGCCAGCGTCAGGGTTTTGCCCGTGCGCACGTGCTGCACATTCATGCCGCGCACGAAGCGGCCGCTGCAGATACGCACAAACGCGATGCGATCGCGATGCTGGGGATCCATGTTCGCTTGGATCTTGAAAACGAAGCCGGAAAACGCGGGCTCGTCAGCAGCCAGCGGCCCGGCCGAGGTCATGCGGGTGCGCGGCGCCGGCGCCAGCTCCACGAAGTGATCCAGCAAGGGTTCCAGCCCGCAGTTGGTCATGGCGCTGCCAAAGAAGACCGGCGTGATCTGACCGGCCAGGAAACCCTCACGGTCAAAGGGCGTGCCGGCCGTGTCCAGCAGGGCCACATCGTCGCGCAAACGATCCATCTGGCTTCGCCCGAGTATCTCCAGCAGTTCGGCGTCGTCCCAGTCGGCCTTTCGCATCTCGCCCCGGCGGCTGCCGCCTGACCCTTGGAAGACCTGCAGCGACTGGGTCCAGCGATCGACAAGCCCCACGAACGAGCGACCGAAGCCGATAGGCCAATTGGCCGGGCTGCACGGGATGCCGAGTACGCGCTCGATCTCGTCGAGAAGTTCGAATGGATCCTTGCCGTCTCGGTCCAGCTTGTTGACGAAGGTCACGATGGGGATGCCGCGCATGCGACAGACCTGAAACAGCTTGATGGTCTGCGGCTCCACGCCCTTGACGCAATCAATGAGCATGATGGCGGTGTCCGCGGCCGCCAGGGTGCGGTAGGTGTCCTCGGAAAAGTCGTTGTGGCCGGGCGTGTCCAGCAGGTTCATCTGCCGGCCGGCGTACTCGAATTGCAGCACGCTGCTCGATACCGAAATCCCGCGCTGCCGCTCGATGTCCATCCAGTCACTGGTGGTCTGCCGCCCCTCGCCCCGGCTGCGCACCGAGCCCGCCACGTGCAGCGCGCCCCCGTAGAGCAGCAGCTTCTCCGTCAAGGTGGTCTTGCCCGCGTCAGGGTGCGAGATGATGGCAAAGGTGCGCCGGGCCGCGATCTCGGCTCGCAAGCGGTTCAACTGCTCATCCATGGGGGTGCGTAGAGTAGCAGGAGAATGGCACCCGTGCCCGGGGGAGATCGACGAGGTCAAACGAGCCACGCCGCTCGGCGCGTTGAATTGGAAGTCGCTGGCGCCGCTCAGGTTCTGCCGCTGCTGTCGACGCTGGTGATCTAGTCTGGGGATGTTTCGCTAGACGGGGAATCCTCCGAATCGCCTGCCCCATCAGAAGACCCATCAAAAGACTCGGAATCTTCCGAATCGCTTGCCCCATCAGGAGACACGGAACAGGCGCCGCCCGCATCCGGCGCACAGCAAATGCCGGGTTGCTGGCCAGCGCCGAGCACACAGCGGTACCCCAACGGGCAACCATCGTCGTCGTGGCAGATCAGGCTGTTGGGGTCGACCGTGGGGTTGTACTTGCAGGAAGCAATACCAGACAGCAGCAAGGCCGACGCGACCAGAAAGGCGTTCCTGCGGCCCATGGCCTAGAAACTCCCTTGCATGACGGCGCCGGTTCCGCCCGGCAGCAGCACGGGCAGAAAGCTCAAGGAATCGGAAGCGGGCGAATGGGCCTCCCGGTAGCCGAGGTAGTAGAGAAATCCGCCGTCCGCGAGCAAAGCCGCGCCCAGGGTGTAGCCCATCCACTGCAGATTGGAGTATCTCCTGCCGCGATCGTCTTTGCTTCTGCTGTAGGTGTGATGGGCGTTGTCGGCCGTGACCTCGTTGGCGATGCTTTGGGCCTTCAGACTGAAAATCACGCCGGTTACAATGCCCGCAACCCCTACGGAGCCGACCACGATTCCGCTCAATCGCATTCCGCCGCCCCGGGAGTCCGCGGACGGCTGGGCCGGCGTGGTGGCGGCAACGCCGGCCGGGGCGACAACCGCCACGGACTTGTCTGTCGCCGCGGGCGCGGGAACCGCGGGAGGTGCGGGCTGGGCCTCGGCCGGGGCGCTAGGCGCTTGAGTCTCTTGCGGAGCTGCCTCTTGCGCACGGGCTGGGGCCGTTGCCAGCAGGAATGCGCAGGCCAGTACTCCCGCCAGCACCCCGCGCAACCGGGGCCGCAACGAAGTTGCCATCGTCCTGGCAGCGTGGGGAACAACCATAGTCAGTCGCACATTTGAGCGTGGAGGTGGGTCGGTGTCAATACCTCGAATCTTGGATACCCGAGCTAGCCGAAACTGCGGGCGAACAGGGCGTCGATGGCGGCACGCCCATTCGCCTCAAGGAAGCGCGTGCCTGTTCCACAGAACAGGGGCTGGCGAATGATCGGCTCGGCTGCGCCTTCCCAGACTTCGCCATTCCAGCGGAACCACGCAGAGCGCACTTGGTCGAACACGTACACCGGCTTGTTGAACATTCGCGCATACTCGGCGGCGATGCCGGTGCCGCCGGTCACCGTGTCATCCTGATTGATTTTTCCGATGACGAAGATCTCCTGCCCGTTCTGCACCTGGTGCCAGATGGTCTGCAGAATGCTGCGGAAGATGGGTGTGTCGGGGTACTTGCGGTGCATGAGTTTGCTGAGGTAGCCGAGGCTGACATCCCCATGGCGCAATTCGGCCCGGGTCAGGACGCGTCGGCCGCGCTGGCGTGCCGGGTTGTGTCCCTCAAAGGTGAAATTAACCTCGTCGATGCCGTAGCGTTCCGCCGCGGCCCCGAACATCGCCTCGGCGCCAGTGGCGGCGCCGCTAAAACAGATGCAGTCCTCGCGCTTCATTTTCGGTCCTTGTGTCCTGGTTACAGTGCCGCCGTGGTCCGTCAGCGAAACCTCGGCACAGCAGGGCACGATGGTCCATGGCCCGC
>PMBY01000044.1 GCA_003153875.1 Myxococcales bacterium
ACGTTTTGGACCTTGGTGCCGTCCCTATAGAGGTTGTACGAAACATTGCTGGCCGTGGTGTCGTACTCGGTGCCAAACATGCGCCAGCCGACGTAGACGCCGCCTGAGACCTTCACGGCCACCACGCCGCGATCCAAGTTCTCCATCTGGTAGGGGCCGGCTGCCGGCGTAGCCGTCTTTCCACCCACTGCTCCACCCGCCTGCGTAACCCCACCTGTGCTCGTCACGCCCCCAGAAGTGACTACGCCGCCGGACGTGGTGACCCCTCCGGTCTTGGTGCCGCCATTGGTGAACGTACTGCCACCTGTCACGGTGGTACCGCCCGGGCTGGTGGTCGTGCCACCGGGGCTGGTGGTGGTGCCACCGGGGCTGGTTGTGGTGCCGCCCGGGCTGGTTGTGGTGCCGCCCGGGCTGGCGGTCGTGCCGGCCGTCGTGCCGCCAGCACTTGTACCGCCTGGCGCCGTCCCGGTGTGCCCGGTTGAGCCATCGCAGGCCGGGAACAGCATTGCTGCGCTCATAGCGTACAGAAATGACGCGAAGATTCGCCCCGTTCGAGTTTGCGTCGTGCGCGTGGTTCTCATGCGTTCCTCCGTGAAATCTGGCCCATCATTCGCAAAGTCTGTCAGGAAGTGGCTCTTGCCTTTGCGGGCGGCTCATCCAATTCACCTACCGAGCCGGAATGATCCATCTACCGCCGCTTGTGCTTGCGTGTTCGGGAACGTGAATCCACGCGTTGCTGGCGCGACGATCGCGCGGCAACGGGCGCGAGAGCAGAGGCCGCTAGGGCGCCGACTGCGACTGCCCCAGCATTCGCGTCAGCCGCTCCCAGCGCAGGCGCCCCGGCCGGCTGGCGGGCCAGCATCAACTCCCGGGCAATCAGCACGAAGACGACCAAAGTCGCGACCGACATCCAGGTGTACTGCTCGTCGAGCCCATTGGGCATGCTGAAGTTGGTGACGAACGAACTCTGCCTGATCGAGGCGGGCATGAGGGCTTGCAGCCACTTCGGCATGTGATTGATGGGCGCCCACCCCAGGAATTCGGTCAGAGCCGTCAGCCACAGCATCCACTCGCCGGCCCGCGGAACCACCGCATACAGCAATGCGGGAATTATGAGAAAGGCGTAGTAGTAGCAAGTCAGTTCAGAGGCAAACGAGATCACGGTTGCCGACAACGCCACCGTGACCCAAGGCTCGACCTTGCGGATGGCCAAGCCCATCAGCACCAGGAAGCAGGCCACCAGCGACAGGTAGAGGGGCAGGCTTTCGTGGAACGACTTGAGGCGCGCCTGTTTCCAGCGCAGCCAAGGATCCACCATGGCCGGCGTGTTCATGCGGTTGGCCGCCTCGGCCGGACGGAAATCGATCACCGTTCGCAGTCCCATGTGGTTGGTCAGCGGCGTCTCCGAGTGCTTGGCGGTGTTGCGCAGGAACTCCGGGTAGATGCTCGGGCTGCCGGTGACCGCGAAACTGACGGGAACCAACACGGCCACGGCCACGGCGCCACCCATGATCATGCGCAAGTAGCGCCGATCCCACTCGCGTGTCTTCACGTAGTGGTAACCCAGCGCGATCAGTGGGCCTGCGAAGAGGAACCCGGGAAAGATGCGCAGGAGCGCGGCGTACGCAATCGCGGCACCGGCCCAGAATGGCCGTTCCTTCTTCACCAGGCACACGCCCACGCCCATCCAGAAGAGCCAGTCCCAGCGCAGAAACGACCCGCCAATCCAATACCAACGCGACGGGAAGTTGGTTGCAAATACCATGAGAGCTACGGACACCGCGCGCCAGCCGAAGGCCCACCACATTAGTCCCGCCATGATGGTGATCAACACGACGTCGATGGCGTCGAGCAAGAGGATGTCGAGCCGACTGGCCGGTGCCAGGTTGGACAGGGTGGTGCCCAAGATGGCCCACACCGGCGTGGCGTTGAATCCGTGATCGGTCTGGGCATCATCCCAGCGGCGCGGATTTTCCAGCGTGCGGAAATAGGCCAGGTCGTGCTTGAATGATTCCCAGCGCGCATCGGTGAAGTGCTGCTTGCAGAGCTCGGGATGGGCGAGAATATTGGCCGTGGTCTCCACCACGTTGGTGCGCAGGTTGGTCATCTTGCGCAGCTCGACCCGACGTCGCAGGTTCGGCTCCTCGGAATCGGCGGTGGCCACGCACTCGTACAGACGTTCGTAGTGCAGCTCTTTGAAGTACTTCGAACCGATGTAGTAGTGGAAGGTGTCCCAGCCGTGCACGAAGTTGGGGAAGTGCCAGAAGCCGAAGTTGAAGAAGGTCAAGAAGGCCAGCACGCCCATGGTCCCGAGGAGAATCCGGCGCAGACGCAGCTTGAAGGCGGCCATGCCCAGACCGACGAGACGGCGCTCCCACCACAGCAGGATCGCGCCCAACATGGCGAGGATCATCTCCCAGCGCGCGCTGGCGTCGTTGTTGAAGTAGTCGAGGTAGGTCTTGGGCGCCGTGGCCGCCGGCGCGTCGAGAACTTTGAATTGCGGCGGAAAGGGCGTGGGCAACTGGCAATAGGCCGCAACCTCGGAGATCGAGTAGAAGCCGTCGCCCTTGCCCTCGCCCACGCGCAAGAAGCGCGCGGCCATGCCGCCCACATCGAGGGTGCGCATGCGCAACCCGTGCCCGGTGGCGGGGTCGATCTGCCCCATCAACTTGTATTCCTTGCCGTCGAGCGAGCCCCAGAAGTTGTAGGTGTCGTTGGAATCGGCCTGGAGGGCCAGGTGTCGTACGCTGACCACTTGGCCCAGGTCCCAGGTCACGGTTGAGGCGCCGGTTTGAAGAAGCACGGCCAGGGACGCGTCCCACACCGCGCCTTCGGGCGCCACGGTCTCGTCGGTGAGCAGGCTTAGATTGCGCTCAATCTCCTGCCAGGCCGTGGGCGCTCTGTTGGCCAACAGATTTCCCGCGGGACAGGCGGGCAAGGGAGACGCGTTTTCCTGCGCGCGGGCCTGCGCCTGGACCAGGGTGGAGAAGATCAGAAGCAGCAGCACGGGACGGGCAAGGCGTGGCATGGCTGGAGAGTCTAGCCCCTTCTGGGGCAAGACAAAACCCGCACGTGCTTCGCAAGGTGGCAGAATGGCGCCGCAACTGCCCATGGGTCTTCGTCTTCCCTCCGACGCGCATGCCAGCAACAAGGCGGATCGACATCCCAGTGTGTGCTGGCTCACACCGGGCAGCCGGAAAGGCGCTCCGTGACGCCCCATTCTGTCCTGACGGACTGGCACGTGACGGTGGGCGCGCAGCTTGGGCGGCCTGCTCTGGTGCTGGTTTGCGTGGCAGCCGGCTTGGCGATGGTCCTCTCGGCGGTTTCACTCTGGCGGGAACCGCGCCGACGCCGCTCCATCACGCTCTTGCTGTTGCGCCTTGCCGCCGTGGGGACTTGCCTGTTGGTTGCGTTGCAGCCCAGCGTGGAGCTGGGCCAGGTCAGCCTTCTGCCCAACCATGTTGCCGTGCTGGTGGACGCCTCGCGCTCGATGAGCGTGGCGCCGCCTGACCGCGGGCCTTCGCGCGCCCAGCGCGCCGCCCAGATCGTGGCCGATGCTGGGCCGCTGTTCTCCCAATGGGAACGCGCCGGCCACCACGTCGAGATCTATTCCTTTGGCGAGGCGTTGGCCACGGCCACGCCCGAGTCCTTGCGCGCGGTCCCGCAGGGCGACGCCACCCGCGTGGGCGAAGCCCTGTCCGAGCTGCGCGGGCGCCTGGCCGGTCGTGACGTGGGCGGCGTCATCTTGATCTCCGACGGCATCGACACCGGGCGCATCGCACGCGGGCCGCTCGACGGCGAGACGCGCCTGGCTCTGCAAGGGCTGGACGCGCCGGTGCACACGGTGTTCGTCGGCGAAAGCGAGCTGCGTGATCTGTCGGTGGCGGCTGTGCTGACTGACGATTTCGCCTTCGTGCGCACGCCCATCAAGCTGGAGGCGGTCCTGCGCCATCAGGGCTACGGCGGTCGCCAGGTCGAGGTCAGTCTGGCGCGCGAAGGTCGATTGCTGGACGCCAGGTCGGTGGTCCTGAGCGGCGACTCGGGGGAGGAGAGGGTCAGCTTCGACTACACTCCAGTGCAGCCGGGCAACTTCGTTTTTGAAGTCAAGACGCCGTTGCTGGCGGGCGAGGCGCTGGAGAGCAACAACAGCCAGGTATTCACCATGAAGGTGATTCGCGACCGCGTGCGCGTCTTGCACGTGTGCGGCCGGCCGTCATGGGACGAGCGCTTCTTGCGCTCTATTTTGCGCCTGGACCCCAATGTGGACCTGGTGTCGTTTTTCATTTTGCGTACCGACACTGACGAGCTGCCATTGGGCGCCAACGAGATGTCGCTGATTCCGTTCCCGTATCAGGAAATCTTCGACGAGCAACTGCGCTCGTTCGACCTGCTGATTTTCCACAATTTCAACTACAAGCCATACTGGGTTGAGCCCTATTTGCCGGGCGTACGTGAGTACATTCAGTCAGGAGGCGCATTGGCGATGATTGGCGGCGATCTGTCGTTTGCCAGTGGCCAGTATGGCGAGAGTGCCCTGCG
>PMBY01000310.1 GCA_003153875.1 Myxococcales bacterium
TCGGTGAGCAGGGCGAGATCGCGGCGCGTGTCCTGCCAACTGACGGGGCGCCGTCCCGACAGCAAGTTTCCCGCGGGACAGACCGCCAGCGCTGAATAGTCCTCCGCGCGTGCCGCGGGCGACGCAAGAACGCCGGCTAGCAACGGCAGCAGGGCGCAAAGGAAGCGCGACATTGAGGTCTCAGTCTATCCTGTCCACTGCCTGCGCATAGCCAGTCGCGAACGCCCGCGTGTAACCCCATGCGCTCATGTAGCTGGCCAGCAGGCCGAGTCCCATGATGAGATAGGCGGCATAGGCTAGGTACGGCTCCAGGGCGGGCGCGCAGTTCGCAATGGACGAATAGGTGGGCACGAAGCTCCACATGATCAGGTTGGACTTGGCCTTGCCCGCGAGACTGCTGGGGATGTTCATGTGCGCCGCTGCCATGAACCGCCGCAACGAAGCCACCCAAAACTCTCGCAGGAGGTACACGCAGATGACCAGCGGCGGGAAGAAACCCTGAACCGTAGCCATGACGATCAGGAATGACTCGAAACACAGGTCACAGAATTGGTCGAGAATCTCGCCCAGACGCGTGACCTGTCCGGTGCGGCGGGCGACGTAGCCATCCAGATAGTCGGTCACGCCCGCCACGGTCGACAACACGATGCCCCAACCGGGAGAAACGTAGAAGTACACCACCACGCCAAGCAGGACTAGGAAGATGCGCGATAGCGTGATGACGTTGGGCACGGTGCGGATGTCACGCCCGATGGTGGATCCCATGGCATTTGCATATCACAGATGACCGTCTGCCGTTGAAAGCCAACCGCCCGCGCGACCCGGACGACCGCCGATTGGCCTTTGCCGGCCATCTGCCTGTAAGCTTGTCTCATGTTCAGTCCGAGCACAGCGCTAGCCCTGGCCGCCTTGATGGTTGCGGCGAATGCCTTCTTCGTCGCGTCTGAATTTGCGATCGTCAAGATCCGACCGACCCTGGTCAAGGAACTGGTCGGCAAAGGGGGCCGCCGCGCCTGGCTTCTCTCTGGGATTACGGGCCATCTCGATTCGTTCCTGTCGGCCAACCAGCTCGGCATCACCTTCACATCTCTGGCTCTGGGCTGGCTGGGCGAGCCGGCTCTGGCCAGCCTTATCGAGCCCTATGTCGGATTTCTGGGCCGGTGGACCGGACTCGCGGTCCAGTCGCTGGCACTGGGTCTAGGGTTCGCGCTGATCACTTTCGTGCACGCGGTGCTGGGCGAGCTGGTGCCCAAGGCCGTGGCCTTGCAGAAAACGGAGCCAGTTGCGCTGTGGGCCGCCGCACCTCTGCGCGTCTTCTATCTCTTGACCTTCCCGTTCATCTGGGCGCTGACCACAACCGCCAACCTCTTCCTGCGCTTGATGCACCTGCGGCCCGCCTCGGGGGCCGAGATGTTGCACTCGCCCGATGAGCTACGCCTGGTCCTGCAACACGTGGACCTGGACCCGGGAGCGCGGCGACTCATCGACCGCGTGTTCGACTATACCCACCGGGTGGCTCGCCACGTGATGACCCTGCGCCGGGACGTCGTGGTTCTTGAGGAAGGCCGACCCTTCGCCGAAAACGTGCAACTGGCCACCGCCAATCAGTACACACGCTATCCCTTGGTCGAGCCGGGGTCGGACAAGGTCATCGGCTATGTGCACCTGAAGGACATCGTGGCAGCGCTGGCCGCAGGTCGCACGCCCAAGCGCATGCGCGAGATCGCACGCGAGCCTATCTACTGCTCGGAGGAGACGCCCAGCGAATGGCTGCGGCGTGAGTTCCAACGTCGCCGGGTCCACATGGCGGTGGTGCTGGGCGCGGGCAACGCCTTTCTGGGAATCGTCACCCTGGAGGATCTCCTGGAAGAGTTCGTAGGCGAGATACAAGACGAGCAGGACGTGGGCGAGTTGCCGCCCATCATGCATGGGGCCGAGGGTCGCTTCGAAGCGGACGGCCGCCTGACGCTGGACGTGGCAGAACGTGAACTGGGCGTGATCCTGCCGCCGCTGCGTCCCGACATCGAGACCCTGGGCGCCTACGTGCAGGCCCATCTGGGCCATCCGTTGCGGCCAGGCGGCACCGTTGACCTGGGTGGATTTCGCTTCACCGCCCTGGAAATTCGCGACGGCAAGATTCGCCGACTACGAGGCGAGCCTCTGCCTCACGAGGACGAAGGCGAGACGCAGGAGCAGTAGTCGGACGGCCACACCCCCTTCGGTGGGCTCCCCACCCCACCTGCACCAGCGTGCTTCGCGCGCGCCCGTCGCAACCACGGCCACGAACGGCTGCGTCTATCGCGGGACTGTACGCTCACGACGCGGCTTGCGAGAAGACCGCCCCCATGTTAGACGACCGAACCGCGAACCTATGCCCAGGTAGCTCAACTGGTAGAGCAACGGACTGAAAATCCGTGTGTAGACAGTTCGACTCTGTCCCTGGGCACCACCTGGGCACTTGGTTGTTCCCGGTGTTTAGCTGGCTCGCGTCGAAGGAGACACCATGGTACGCAAAATCGTAATCTTCGCTCTGGCCGCTGGCGTCGTTGTCGGCGGGTACTATCTCGGCAAAGGCAACTGGGGGGCACGCACCGTGGCGGCGGGCAAGTACGTCTGCGAAAAGGTTGGGGCAAGCGCCAACGACGATATTGAGCGCAAGTGCGTGCCGTTCGAGGGCACGCCCAAGGGCTCAGCCAAGGCGCTGGTGACCCTGGTCGAGTTCTCCGATTTCCAGTGCCCCTACTGCAGCCGCGTGGTGCCCACCATTGAGCGGTTGGTCAAGGAATACCCGGACAAGGTGCGCGTCTTCTTCAAGCAGAATCCGCTCCCCTTCCACGACAAGGCACAGCTGGCCGCAGAGGCGTCGCTAGCTGCCGGGGCCCAGGGGAAGTTCTGGAAGATGCACGACGAGCTTTTCGCCAACCAGTCTGCCCTTGACCGACCCGCCCTGGAGAAATATGCGGCGAAGATCGGCCTCAACATGGGCAAGTTCAAGGCTGCCCTTGACAACCACACCTTCAAGGCCGCGGTGGAAAAGGATCTGGCCGACGCCCGAGAGCTGGGCGTGCAGGGAACCCCCAACTTCTTCATCAACGGCCGCCCCATGCGCGGCGCCGTGCCCTACGAGCAGTTCAAGACCGTGGTGGATGAGGAGATCGGCCGCGCCAAGAAACTCCTGGATAAGGGAACCTCGGTCAGCCAGCTCTATGCCGCTCTAGTAACCGGCAAGGCCAAGGGGCTGGGCGTGGCAGCACCGCCGCCGCGGCCGCCGGTTTCCAACGAGGTCTACAAGGTCGAGGTCGACAAGGCTCCGCGCAAGGGCGGCCAAGCGCCCAAGATTACGCTCATCGAGTTCTCTGACTTCCAGTGCCCCTTCTGCAGTCGGGCCAAGAACACGCTCGACGAGCTGCTCAAGATCTACAAGGACAACCTGGAGATCTCGTTCAAGCAATTCCCGCTGCCCTTCCACAACAACGCCATGCCCGCCGCCATCGC
>PMBY01000161.1 GCA_003153875.1 Myxococcales bacterium
GGTGAAGACCTGGAAGTCCTTGCGCCGATCAACGATCTCGAGGAACTCGCCACCGTCGGTGTAGGCCAGGGCTTTGCTTCCCACGCCCGCCAGGCGCGACCGCTTGAGAAGGTCAAAGTGTCTGCGCCAGCGCTTGACCGCCACCAGAACTGGATCCCAAGAAACCGGTTCGGCCAAGAGTTCGTGCCCGCGCCAGGGCAGCTCCAGACGAGAGGCAATGTCAGCAGGAAGCGCCGCAAGATAGCCAGGGTGCGCCCCCATCCGGGAAACCCCGAACATCTCGGGCCGCACGCCGACGCTGCTGCACGGGTTGAGGGTGAACACCGCAATGGAGGGCGGCTCATAGGCACAAGCGTAGTTTTCGATGACACGCACGGTTTCGTCGACCTCGTCGCAGGTGGCCCCGGGAAAGTCGATAAGCAGATTCGCGCCGTTGCGGATCTCGAACTCGCAACAGGCCCGCATGGCGCACAAGTTTTGGATGGTCGTGGTCCCCTTGTTCATCCTGCGCAGATAGGCGGTGGACAGACCTTCCACGCCGACCTGGACAGCGACACAGCCAGACTGGAACAACTCCGCGATCTCGGCTGCGGTGATGGACGCGCGCAGTTCGACGCTGAAGGAAAAGCGGCGACCGCCCTGGCGCAGGGCCTGACACAGCTCACTGACTCCGCTTTGGCGGAGAACGTTGTCGCGAAAGAAAAAGCGCATGTTGCGGTAGCGGTCAGCCAGGCTTCCCATCTCGCTCGCGATGCGCGCGGGGCTCTTGTCCCGCCGAGCGCTCTGTAGGTTGAAGCCGCAGAAGTAGCAGGCGTGCAGCGGGTTGCCGGTGCGAGGCGCCCGATTCCACCAGCATCCCCGCGATCCTTCGATGGGGATTGTCCAGTAGATACTCGCCGCCTCAGCGCGTTCGGTGTAGTCGTCGTAGTCGGGGACGGGCAAGGCGTCCAGATCCTCCGGGTCGCTCAAGACAACGACGGGTGTTCCCGCCGCGGGCGGCGAGGTACCGCGCGTGAGAATGCCGCTCTCGCTTCCCGGTATGGGGCGGTCCCCGAGCCATGCCCGCAGCAGCGCCACCAACCTCTCCTCGCCTTCTCCGCGCACGACGGCGTCGACGAACGGGTAGACGTCGAGCAAGCTCGCGCCCGCCACATGGGCGGACGAGCCCCCCAGCACGATGCGGATCTGCGGCTTGAGCTCTTTGATCCGTCGGGCCAAGCACAGACTGGAAAAAAGCTGCGTGACCGTGGTCGAGCACCCTACGACGTCAGCCTCGGCAGCCATCTGCTGGGCCGTGGCTTCCAGGTGCTCTTCCACGGCTTTGAACACCCGGTCCCAGGGTATCTTGCCGGCACCGGTGCTGCGCAGGCCACCCCGGGCGTTGACCTCCGAGGCGGCCGCCAGGATGTCTTCGATCGCGCGCACGGTGTCCTGCCGGCGCTCCGGGTACAGGACCACGGCGTAGACCAAGTCGCCGACCAGACGTTCGGCCGAGATGGCCTCATAGGGACCGGGAATGCGCCGCCAGAGGTCGACAAAGGCGTTTCGGCACCGAACCTTGACCCGCGGCTCGTGGCCTTGGAGGTACGCCGACAGCACGCCCAGCGCAGCCGACGGAGCGTCGAACATCGCCCACGGCATCGCGACCAATTCAAGGTTCATGGTCGAAGCAGTCACCATGAGATCAGGGCACCCCAAGGCCAAACTGGCCGAAGAGGAACGCCATCTCGTCCGCCTGCCGCGACCTTCACGCCATAGATGGTTTCCTGCACGGGCTCAGTACGGGTGGGGATGGTTGTCGCCATGAGGGTGCTCAGCAAGAACGCCGACACGCCTATCATGCTACTGACGTCGGGTTTCTTGGCAAGTTGCGCAGGTTCCTGCTTGCAGCCGCGAAGCTGCGCTACGCCCTTCCGCGCATCAGCCGTTTGACCGGGCCCGAGAGGGCGAACAGCGCCACGCCGGCAATCAATGTGACGACCACGAACATGAGGAAGAAGTCCGCCTGACCGCCCAGAACATGAAACATCTCGCCGCGTTCGACCTTTTCCACCTGGCCGGCCAGGATACCCGCGCAGCGATCCGACACAAAGAAGGCCAAGAACCAGATGCCCATCATGAGCGAGGCAAAGCGCGCCGGCGCCAGCTTGGTGACCATGGACAGTCCCACAGGCGACAGGCACAGCTCGCCGCAGGTTTGCAACACGTAGGTTGCGATCAACCATAGTGGGCTTATGCGAACACCGGCGTCGGACAGGCGGGCAGCCACCACCATGATGGCAAAGCCGGCGCTGACCAGGAACAGGCCAGCGGCGAACTTGACCGGCGTGCTCGGCTCGCGACCGCGCGCCGCCAGCCGGCCCCACATCCAGGCAAATACCGGCGCCAGCACGATGATGGCAACCGGGTTCACCGACTGGAAGTAGGGAGCCAGGAAGTCGATCCCGAGAAACTGTCGTTGGGTCCGCTCTTCGGCGAAAAAGTTCATCGACGAACCTGCCTGCTCGAAGGCGACCCAGAAGAAGATGTTGAAGAAGGCCAGAATGGCAATGGCGGCAATACCGCGCCAGTCGTCTGAAGAAAGCGGCTGATGGACGCGACCCTCCCGGTCAGCGACCCGGCCCGCGGGCACGTCGCCGATACCGGGCAAGTAGCGCTTCTTGAATACCAGGTAGGTAATGAGTCCCGCCACCATGCCCACGCCCGCCGCACCAAAGCCCCAGTGCCAGCCGAAGCGCGCGCTCTTGGCCAGATAGCCGCAGATGACCGGCCCCAGGGCCGCTCCCGTGTTGATCCCCATGTAGAAGATGGTGAAGGCCGAATCGCGACGCCGATCGCCGGGCTGATAGAGCTGGCCCACCATGGTCGAGATGTTGGACTTGAAAAACCCTGTTCCCAGAATGATGAGTGCCAGCCCGAGGAAGAACGTGGGCCGGCTGGACACCGCCAGGCAGAAGTGGCCAGAGGCGATCACAATGCTGCCGATAATGAGGGCACGGTGGGTGCCCAGAAACCGATCAGCCAGGTAGCCGCCGAAGAGCGGGGTCAGGTACACCAGGCCGGTGTACCAACCGTAGAGATTGGCNNAACAACACGAGAAAGGCCCGCATCCCGTAGTAGGAGAAGCGCTCCCACATCTCGACGCCGAAGAGCAGGAAGAGTCCGGGCGGCTGTTTCATTGTCACGTTACACGCCCAACACCAGGATCATGCGCACGTCCTTGGTGCCCAGGGCGTTGCCCACGTCCACACCCACGAGAGGCATGGCCACGGTCCGCAGGTAGAAGCGTATGCCCGCGCCCGCCGAGCTGTGCAGATCCTCTTGCAACACGAACCCCTGATGGAGATAGATGGGTGGCAAGAACTGGCGACCATCGCTGCGTGGCTGGTAGGTGTCGGTGGTGGGGTCGATCGACGGCAGCTTGCGAAACCAGATGGCTGCGGCGTCGTTGAAGACCAACCCGCGAACGTCAAGTCCCCACAACGAGAAGAGGGGGAAGTGGTACTCGACCTGGGTGCGCAGGTGCGTGTCGCCCTGAAACTGCCGATAGAGATACCCGCGCAAGTTGGTTCCGCCGGCTGAATTCTCCGCCCACAGCGGCAAATTATCGCCCGCGACGCCGCCCGCGCGCACGATCAAGTTGTGGCGACGAAAGAAGCGAATCCCATGCTCATAGGAGGTGCTGGCCTTCCAGTAGTTTGCGTTGTCCTGACTGCCCCAGCGGGAACCGCCAACCTCCAATGAGAAGCCCAGGGCATTGCCGTACATCACGGCATGTTGGCGGGCGCGAAAATCGAAGGTCACATTGGCGGTGGCAGCGCCCCGCCGTCCGCTGACCGCTCCTGCCGGCAAATCGAGGACCTTCGCGTAGCTGTTGTCTGTGTTGCCGGCCGACCAGAGGACGTCGTTCTGGTCAAAGATCCACCCGACCGCGGTGCGTACCCTGCGAAACCAGGCCACGCCCGCGTTGATCTCGCCGCCGTACGAGCGCAGCTTGGTGTTGCGCATAGGTGACAACGGCAGGCCAGACAGGTTGCCGTACTCGTTGCTGTATTCGGGTATGATCTGGAGCTGGAACTTCCCCTTGATGGTGAAGAAAGCCCACGATCCCCACACCGCCGGATCCTCGTAGGCCGCCAGGGCCCCGGAATCGACGTTGGAGAGGCGCCCCCCGATCACCCCGCGCTTGCCCCGGCCAAAGAGGTTGCCATGGGCGACGATCGCCCCGCCCGAAATGTTGCCCGGCGAATAGGAGAAGGTGGGCAAGGGCGCCCAGGGAAATTTCTCCTTGACCACGATGTTGACCCGCACGCCGTGCTGATGCGGCTCCCAGTACACGTTCACGTCGGCAAACAAGCCGGACGTGTACAAACGTTCGCGTACGATGTCGAGCGTATCCGCCTGCAGGAGCTGCCCGATAGAAAGGCCGGCGATAGAGCGGACGGCTTCCTCGTCGGTACGAACCGCATTGTGCACCTGAATGTCGGTGATGACCTCATCCACCGCCCACGCCGGCGCGGCGGTCAAGCTGACCGCGAGAGTGGCAAGACAAGCCAGGGCACGCATGGAACTGCTATGTTAGCATCGTCTGAGTCGTTCCTCACTATCGCCGGGCGCCCACGACTACCTCGGTGGCTTGGGCGCCGCCGGTTCCGTTCACGGCATCGGCTTCCAGTCGAACGTAGCGCGCGCTCACGGGCCCAAAGACGACTCCCTTGTACTTTCCGTCTGCCGGCCAGGTTCCCGAAGTCACCGCGGTGTACGTGGTGTTGTCGCTGCTGACCAAAATCTTGTAGGACGTGATGTTGCCAGTCGTGGTTGGTCCGCTGCCTGAGTAGCCTGGAAGATAGCCGAAGTAGCCAACATCGGGCTTCACAGACCCCAGATCGAGCGTGAGCGACTGAGGCAAGGTGGCCGAGGACGTCCAGACCGTGTTGTTGCCCACGTCGTTCACGCCATCAATGGCACTGGACACAGTTCCACTGGAAGCAGTTGCCGCCGCCGACATGTAGGGATGCTCGTTCAATGGGGTTTGCGCGGGCAGCGGCGCCCGGCTGGCATTGGGTGTCCAGGAACTGCCCACTTGACCGAGCAGGGTCACAATGGCCGCATCCAATTGTCCATCGCGATTGGGCGGGCAATTGAGGATGAAGTTGGTGTAGGAAGCCTCCAGCTTCTTGAGATGACCGTCCACTATTGAGCTGGCGGTCATCAAGCCGCCGAGGCCGGGCGCCCAGAACCAGTCATTTCCACCACTGCCATTGACCTTGTTGCCCTGGGTCGCGGCCACCGTGTTGCCCGTGGGAGAAAACACGCCCTTGGGCTCTTCGTACATCGCCAGGTCGGCGTCCCAGGGGCCCTGGACGCCGTCGTGGTCGACCATCAAGATTTCGGGCTGCAAAGACTTGATGAGGTCGTGGATCTCGGCGAAGGGAGCATTTCGGTGGCCCATCTTCCAAGCCCAGCCGTCGAGCACCAGAAACGGGATCTTGCCGTAGTTAGACAACAGCTCGGTCAGTTGGGTCTTGATGTATTGCATTTGCGTGGCCGATAGCGCCCCGTTGCTGCCGTTGTTCTGGGTGGCATCCCAGATGGAGTAGTAGAGCCCCGGCTCCAGCCCTTTGGCGCGGAAGGCGGTGACATACTCCTGGACGACGTCTCCCTTGCCGGAACGCCACGAGATGTTTCCCACATTGAAGGTGCTGGCCTTGCTCGGCCACAGGGCAAAGCCGTCGTGGTGCCGAGTGGTGAGTACGCCGAACTTCATCTTCGCACTTGCAGCCGCAGTTGCCCACTGATTGCAGTCGAGATTGGCGGGGTTGAATTGGTTGATGGGGAGATTGGCCTGCGCCCAGGATCCTGTGTACGTGAGAATGCCGAAGTGGATGAACATACCGAAGCGCCAATCGATGAAATCGCTTTGGATCTGCTGCCAGGTCCGTCCAGTTCCGCCGTCGGGCACGGGCAACGTGCCGGCATCGGCAGCGCTGGACTGCCCCCCGGTGCCGCCTGTCCCCCCGCTTGCCAGGACACCGCCGGCTCCGCCTCCACCCGTCGGCGCGCTTCCGCCTCCACTGGTCGTCGCGCTTCCGTCTGAACCGCCGTTTGCACGGTCCACACCGGCGTCCGCTATGCTGCTGCCGCCGGAAGATGTGCTCTGGCCGCCGGCGCCGGCCCCGCCCGCCGGGCTCGATGAGGCCGACTCAGTCCCTCCTGTGGTTTGGCCGCTGGTGCCGGCCCCACCGGCAGGGGTCGAAGATCTGGACGCTGTCCCTGCCGAGCCTGGTGTCGAAGACGGTGCCGTGCCGGCTGTTCCGCCGCCCCCGGTTGGCATCGAGCTGGCAAAGGTGGCGCCTCCGCTCGACGCGGTTCCTCCGGTTCCCGAGCTGCCTGCGAGTGCGACTGTCCCGCCGGCCGATCCATCTCGGTTCACCTCCGCGGCCTTTTTGCCGCAAGCAAGCCCCAGCACGCACGCGAAGACTATCGAGCCTTTCTTGGTGTTCATGGGTATGGGGACTCCGGAACTAGGATACTCCTCGTCAGGGCAGGGCAGACAGAGAAGGTGCCTGAATCGCCTGAATCGCTTGCCGCGTTCGATACTCCGCGAGTAGCATCTGGTCTCCGGGGTGACTCATGAAGAAGGTAGTCTTGTTTGCGATCGCCGTCTTAATGGGTGCCAGTCTCCAGTCCCCGGATTCGCGGGAATCTTCGATTTGATAGGCAATGTGTCGGAATGGGTAGCCGATTGCACAAGGTCAGCCGGGGCGACGGACAGTTGCCAGTCCCGCGGGGGATCCTTTGGCCCCAGCGAGGTCATGCCGGATTGCAGCCAATCCGTCTCCATGTCACGCGCGTTTGTCAGCGACAAGACCGGATTCCGCTGCTGCATCAGCCTGGTTCATTAGACTGGCGTCTCAGGCTTGTCGCTCCTGCCGCCCCTGACGGCGCGAGGCAACGACCATGCGCAACGGCCAGGATCCGCGCGCACAGATCTTTGACAAGGCGGCCAGAACAGTGTCCGCTGCATTGGAAAGGTAGGCATGGCCAAGGATCCGGTTCAGCAACTGATGTGGAATCTCCGCGCGAAAGGGGGCGGCACGCTGCCCACGTCGTCCCTTGGGCGATTGCAGAAGACGGCATCAGCGGCGGCGCGCATCGGGATCGGCGCACTGGCCGGGCGGCTGCGCGGGGAGGAATTCAACCTCGGTTCGCTGCCGCCCGAAGCGGTATCCAGGCTGGTCGAAACTCTCGGCGAGCTCAAGGGCGTGGCCATGAAAGCCGGCCAGATTCTCTCCTATGTGGATGGCTCACTATCCCCAGAGGCGCGGCGCCTGCTGGCGGTGTTGCAGGTGATGTCGCAACCCACCGCCTTCACCCACATCCAGCGGACCATCGTCGAGGATCTGGGCGCGCGTGGGCGGGCGCTGCTGGCGCGGCTGGAGCGTGAGCCAGTGGCCAGTGCCTCGATTGGCCAGGTCCACCGCGCGGTTCGTGAAGACGGCACACGCGTCGCCGTCAAAGTCAGGCATCCCGGCATCGAGGAGGCAATCCGCGCCGACTTCAAGACCGCCGCGGTCGGCACATTCTTCGCCCACCTCGCTGTTGCCGGCGCGAACGTCGAAGGGTTCGTGGCCGAGGCCGAGGCACGCTTCCTTGAGGAGTGTGACTATCGCCTGGAGGCCCGCAGGCAAGTTCGCTTCGGCGAGATCTTCGCCGGCCACGCGTCCATCACGATTCCGGCCGTCCACCTCGACCTCTGTGGGCCGCGCGTGCTGACGTCCAACTGGCACGACGGCGCCGGACTCGATGCCTTTCTCGGTACGGCGATCTGCGCAGCGGAGAGAGTCCGGGCGGCGCGTGCGCTCTACGAATTTTACGTCGGCACCCTCTACCGCCACGGACTCTTCAACGCCGACCCACACCCGGGCAACCTGCTGTTTGCGCCCGATGGCCGCGTGACCATCCTCGATCACGGCTGCGTGCGCGAGTTTGCGCCCGACCTGGTCGCCTGGCTCGCGCGATTGTCGCGAGCGGTTCGCGCCGACGACTCCCGCGACATTCAGGCTGCGCTGCTGGCCCTTGGGGTGACCGATCCGGCACGCGATTTCGACGTGACCCGTTCCATTTTGCGCGGGTTCTACGCACCCTTGCTTGAGCCCGGACGGCACAGGGTGGAGCCCGACCAGGCCATTTCCATGGGGCACGTGGCGAAGTTGAAGAAAAGCCTCTTGCGTCTGCGTCTGCCAGGCAAACTGATGTTCCTGTTCCGCATTCGCATCGGCCTGTACGCCGTGCTGGCGCGCATGGGTGTCAGACTCGACTGGATCGAGCTAGAAGAAGAGCTGGCCGATCCGGCGATAGCAGGGGCCCGCGAGGGCATGCGGGTCGTGGTTGTGCCCGTCGCGGTTGCCGAGTAGCTTACGGGCGCCGATGGTTACCCAAGAGTCCTTNNTGGCGCTGACCAAGACCCAAGCCCGCATGGGCGACATGTCCCTGCTGCTCATCGGGGTACGCTCGCCTGACCGCGAGGCCAATCTCCGCTACGCCGAACTGCTCACGCAGAAACTGCGAGCCCTGCCCAAGACCGTGGTCGAGTTCGCGGCCTACAACGTGCGCGATCTGCGCTCGTTCGTGGAAGACAACAAGTGGCTCTTTGCCAGCGAAGATGATCTGATCGAAATCCGCGACCGACTGCGCCGCGAGATCACCAAGCGCAAGAACCCCTTGCTGGTCGATCTCAGCGACGACGATGAATCGGTCGATCAGATGAAAGAGCGCTTGACCAAGCGCGATTGGGTGGAGGAGCGCTTCCCCGACGGTGTGTTCAGCAACCAGGACGGCAGCTACGTCTGGGTGGCCGCTTTGCCGCCCGGCGGCCTGTTCGGGGAACGGGCGGGCGAGGCGATCTTCCAGGCGGCTCACCAGCTGATCAGCGAAAACGACCCGAAGAAGTTCAATGAGCAGATGGTGGCGCACGTGGGCGGCCCGGTGGCCACCCTGATCGCCACGCGCGCGGCGGTGGAGCGCGACATCGTGTGGGTCACCGTCACCTGCCTGCTCATCGTGGCCCTCTCGCTTTGGGCCTATTTCCGTCGCTTCCGCGCCGTGCCCCTGGTCGGCGTCTCGGCGGTGATCGGCACGGTCATGGCCTTTGCCATGGCCGAGCTGCTCTTCGGCTATGTCAACTCGTCGACCGCGTTCCTAGGCTCGATCATCCTGGGCAACGGCATCAACTACGGAATCATTTTCATCTCGCGCTACCAGGAGCTGCGCGCCGAGGGGCTGCCCGGGGAAAAAGCCCTCGAGAAAGCCCTGGCCAGCGTCATGCGCGGCACCGGGGTGGCGGCGGTGTGCGCGTCGGCCGCCTATGCCACACTGATGCTGACCCGCTTCCGGGGCTTCTACCAATTCGGTGCGATGGCGGCCTTCGGCCAGATTTTTTGCTGGTTGCTCACCTTCACCGTCCTACCCGCCTTGTTCGTTGTCATCGATCGCCGAACCGGCGCGAAGAGCGCGCCAATTCAGCCGCCAGCCAGCTTCGCCTTCTTGCGGCCGCTGCTGGGCAAGCACGCCGGGCTCGTCACTCTGGTGGCCGGCATGCTCACTGCTTTGTGTGGCTACGGCGTCCTGCACTTCGTGGACGCGCCCTTCGAGTATGACTTCCGCAAGCTCAACGCGGAGCTGAGTTCCACTGATGATGACAAGGCCTTCAACAACAGCATGGAGTCTCTCTTCGGCCGCTGGCCTTCTCCCACCATCGTGCTGGCCGATTCCCGGGCCGAGACCGAATCCATCCGCCAAGCCATCCGCAAACAGGATCGCGCCACGGGAGACAAGCAGGTCATCGGTCAGATCGTCACCGTGCACGATCTTCTCCCGGGCACGCCCGAGGTGCAGACGCGCAAGCTCGCCCTGCTGGCCAATATCCGCAAGTTGGTGCGCGACCCCGCCCTCGACGTGCTCACGCCCGACGAGCGCAAGAAGNNGCGGATGGGACGGTGGGCCGCGTGGTGCTGGTCTATCCGGTCGAGCACAACCTCTCGGTGTGGAATGGCCGGGATCTTCTGCGCATCTCCCGTGTCCTGCAGGTGCTCCACCTCGACGACGAACACAAGACCATCGACACCTCGGGCAGCGCGGTGGTCTTCGCCGCCATGATTCGTTCCGTCCTGCACGATGGCCCCCTGGCCACGGGAGCCGCTCTGCTGGCGGTTCTGCTCCTGGTGCTGCTCATCATGCGGCCGCTCTCGTCGGCGGCAACCGCCATCGCGACGCTGCTGGTGGGCGTGATCTGGATGCTGGGGGTGGCGGGCCTGTTTGGGGTGAGAATCACCTTCCTCAACTTCATCGCCCTGCCCATCACCTTCGGAATCGGCGCCGAGTATGGGCTCAACGTGGCCGTGCGCTACCGGCAGGATCGCGACATGATCCGCGCCGTGATCTCGACCGGCACGGCGGTGGCGGTCTGCTCGTGGACCACCATCGTGGGATATGGATCGCTGCTCGCCGCCCGCAACCGAGCGCTGAAGGGGTTTGGCATCATGGCCATTCTGGGCGAGCTTGCCTGCATCAGCGCAGCGATCTTGGCCTTGCCTGCCTTGCTGCTGTGGCTGGGCCGCCGCCGCGCGCGGCGCATGTCCGTGGATTCGTCGATATCCCCGGGCTAGAAGGCGGTCTATGCACAAGAAGGTGGAATCGCGGCGCCGGAGTTCGGGTGCAGAACAGGCACAGTATGCACGCCAGCCGGGCGTCGATAGCCCCGCGGCCGACCAACCCAGTCCTTCCACGCCGACCACGATCGCCGACGGACTAAGCAGCAAAACTCGCTGCAAGGGCGTAACCCGCTACGGCGATCCGTGCCGGTTCTGGGCGTTGCCCGGCAGCGAATTCTGCTACTGGTGCGAGCAAGCGGGACGGCCCCGGTACCCCTTGCCCGCGCCCACCGCTGAGGCCGCGCAAGCCGCAAGCAGAAAGGAGCTCCACAAGAAGCGCTGCCAGGGCGTCACCGTGTTCGGTGACCAGTGCCGCTTCTGGGCTGTGGGATCCAGCGATTACTGCTTGTGGTGTTCAGGATCGCATCCCGGATAGGCTAGCTAGTACTAGCCCGCGAGATCAAGATCACCGACGATCGCGCGCAGCAGGCCCTTATGTTGGATGAGCAGTTCCCTGGCGCGCGCAGCGTTCACGCGTGCATGATGCATGACCAACGCGACCTTGGCCCGGCCGCCCGCCTTCTTGATCAGCTTGACGGCCTCAACAGCCGACAGATTGGTCAGTCGGGTCACGACCCAGGTGGCGCGCTGCCAGCCACGGGGCGTGGTGGGCCGCACATCCACCATCAGGCCGCCGTAGGTCTTGCCCAAGCGCACGAATGCGGCGGTCGCAACCGCCTCAAGCGCCAGCTTGAGGGCCGTGGCGGCCTTGAGTCGGGTGTAGCCGGCGATCATCTCGGGCCCCGGGGCCAGATCGATCACCACGTCCGCCAGGGACTCGGCTGAAGGGGCCGGCCCCGCGCAAGTGAGCAAGATGATGGCGGCACGCCGAAAACGCGCGTAATCCAGCGCGGCCTGCAAAAACGGCGAGATCTCGGCGTCGGCAAGGGCACAGACCACATCCTGCGGCCCCACCGCCGCGCGCCGCATGCGCTGGTCAGCTTCGCGCGGGTTATCCTGCGCGGCCTCGGCCACCCGGGCCAGGGCATGCGGGCCACCGGCGATGATCGACGTCACCAGCGACTGCGGCAGCCCAAAGGCCGGCACGCACTCGGCCGCCTCCAGCGCGCCCAGCCGGCCGGCCGTGCCCACACCCACGTAGACCAAGCGTCCACCCGCCGCCAGCTTGTCAGCCATCAACTGCGCCGCCGACGCCAGCGCCGCGGCCCGCGCCCGCACCGCCTTCACCGCGCTGGTTTCGTCCTCGACCAAGAGCTTGATCACTTCCTCGACGGGAAGCGAGTCCAGCATGGCCGCGCGCGGGTTCTCTGCCTCTGGTAGCGAAGCGTCTTCGGGTCGGGAGCGAGAACGCGCCATGGCTTGTGATTCTTGCCCGAGAGCGGGCGAATGGGAAGAAAGCTTTTTCACCATAGAGGACACGGAGAAGACGGTTGCAATAGAGACTGAGGGGAGACACGTCTATACTGCCGCCCATGCGCGCCTTGCTTCCCCTCCCCTTGCTGGCCCTGGCCTGCGTGACGGTCGCGGCGCCTACCGCGCCCACGGCGCCACCCGCGTCAGCGCCGACCCTGCCAGCGCACCTGAGCGACCCGGACCACAACCCGCCGCCTTCGTGCCCTAGCTCGAGCCACCTCTCTGCTGTGGGCGCATCGACCCAGGGACGCGAGGACGCCCTCGCCCACGCCAAGCGCAACCTACTCACCAAACTGGGCAACTCCATCCACGTCGAGGCCGAGTCGTTTTCTCGTCTGGTCAGCGTCGACGGCCAGCAGTCGGCCGAGTACCGCGACGTGCAGCGCGTGCTGGAAAAAGTCGACTTCCCGCACTCCGATCTGATTGCGATCGTGGACGCTCCCCAACGCCAGGGCGCCGAAACCTACGTGGTCGCATGCCTGCCGCGGGGACCAGCCATTGCCCGGCTGGAAAGCGATCTCGACAGCGAGGTGAAGCGTTTCGACACCTGGGACAAGACCGCGCAGGAGGCGCAAGACCGCGGCGACCGGCCCGCGTTCGTGGCAGCGCTGGGCAACTTGTCGGCGGCCATGGCCGCGGTCGCGCCCACCCTGGTGCAGATCCGGGCGCTGGCCGGCGGACCGGCGCGGGTGGAACAGCGGCTGACCTCGCGCTGGCTGGCGCTGGTCGAGACATCCACCAAACTACGCGCGCAGGTGCGTTTCGTCCTGGATGTGCAGCCCGCCGAGCGTATGACTTCCGTGGCCGCGGAGTTGACTGAGTTCTTTCGTCAGGCGCTGGCTCCCCTGGGCAGCGAAGTCCGCCTGGCCACCACCTGCCCCAAAGGCCCCACTGCCACCTATCTGATCAGCGTGCGCGCCAATGCGGAGTGCAACCGCGGCAGCCTCGGTCCCACTTGCCGGCCCGTGTTTGAGGTGCTGGGACAGGAATGCGCCTCGGGACGGCAGGTCTTTCGCTCCGGCCTAGAAGGGATCAAGGTCAACGCCGCAGATCCGCGCGGCGAAGATCACGCTCTGCGCGCGATGGTGCGGAAGATAAGCCCGCAAGTCATCCGCGATGAGCTGCGGGCCGCGATGAAGTCCGAACTGCCCGGTGAAGAAACGCGATAGTCGCGCCTACAAGTTGGCCGCGCGTGCGCAGCGGAAGCCCAGGATGAGGGTGCGCGAGCCAGGGTCGCGCTTGTTGCGGTAGCCGGCGCGGACCCAGGCGGGGTCCACGTTGGTCCAGCTCCCGCCGCGGAACACGCGTGGCGATTCGTCGCGCAGCAGGTGCTGCGGATTTGTGACGGGCTGATCGCTGTATTCGGCGAAGCTGTCGGCAGTCCATTCCCAGACATTGCCGGCCATGTCCAGAACGCCAAAGGCACTCGCGCCCTCGCGGAACTTGCCCACTGGCGCCGTGGCGGGCCAGCCGTCATCGTCCGGGTACATGTGCGCTTGCCCGCACTCGCCGCCGCAAGCGTTCAGCCTGTTGGCGTCCGGTCGCTGGTTGCCCCAGGGATAGAGGCGACCGTCCTTGCCGCGGGCTGCGTATTCCCATTCAGCCTCGGTGGGCAGGCGGCCACCGGACCACTCGCAATAGGTCGTGGCCTGTTTCCAGTCCACGCAATTGATGGGGTGCTGGTC
>PMBY01000155.1 GCA_003153875.1 Myxococcales bacterium
TGTCCTTCCGCGACGGCGGATGGACGACCCGGTTTCCCTCTACGAGTTGAGTTGCCCGAGCTGCGGCGTCGACTTCTTCGTGTGCCGCCGGGATTACCGCGGGCAGGTCTACTGCTCGCGGTGCCAGCCGCTCGAGGCGGCGGCGCGGCACCGGGTCGCCAATGCGCGTCACCAGCGGTCGGCGGAGGGCCGCGCGGACCATCTCGCGCACCAAGTCGCCTACCTCGAGCGCAAGCTCGCGAAAGCCATGGCATTGACTGGTACTGCTTCGAAAGAAGTTGCGACCGGAGCTGAATGCTCTCCGGCGCACGGCATGGAAACCCCGACGGAAGCGCGGGGCGCGGCCGGCGCAGGAGGTGCTCATGGAGTCGTTCACGGTGGTCTTGTCCCCGTCGGTGACGCGCACGCGGGTGCTGGTGACGTGCGGTCCCGACGAGCTCTTGCGGGCCTGCTTGCCGCCGCCGTCGCGGGTGCGGCACGAGCGCGCGATGCCGACCTTCCTCGAGGGCCTGGCGGTGCTGCTCGACCAGAGCCTCCACGTTGTGCTGTCTGTGGACGCCCGGGAGGCCGCGTGCTGTCTCGGCCTCACCGACGATCTGGGCTTGGAGCAGCGGTCGCTCTACTACGACGTGGAGGTCGTGGGGCGCCACGTCCACCGCCGGCGGGGTAGCCGCATCCGCGGCGTCGGCGACTTCGCCGACCTGCGCCAGCTACGCCTCATGACCGACCGCGGCGGTGTGCCATGACCGCCACGGACCCGTCGGCGCAGGACGCCGTCCGCCTGAGCGAGGTCATGCGCCTGGCGCTGCTCGAGGGGCAGTCCATCCGCGTGATCGCCCGGCGGCTCCACCTCGCGCGGCGCACGGTGCGCAAGCTGCTCGGCCGCGGGCGCCAGCAGACGCGGGCGAGCGCGCCCACGACCCCGCGCCCGTCGCTGCTCGCGCCGTACGCGGCCGAGGTGCAGCGCCTCCTCACCGACACGCCCGAGATGAAGGCGCCCACCATCCTCGAGCGGTTGCGTCCGCTCGGGTACACGGGCGGCATCTCCATCCTGCGCGACCGGGTCCGGGCGCTCCGGCCGCAGCCGCGTCGCGAAGCCTTCCTCACCCTCGATTTCGCTCCCGGGGCCGCCTTCCAGGTCGACTGGGCCGACTTCGGCTNNAGCCAGGCGATGGGCACCTTCCTGCGTTGCATGGAACGGGCCTTGCGCTTCTACGGCGGCGTCGCCGTCGCCGACATCTTCGATAACATGAAGACGGTGGTGCTCTCGCACACCCCGCACGTCACCGTCTTCAACCACCGCTTCCTCGAGTACGCGCGGGCACGGGGCTTCGCCGCCGTGGCCTGTAACGTCCGCGCGGCCCACGAAAAGGGACGGGTCGAGCGGCCGATCGGCTTCGTCCGCGCCCGCTTCTGGCCCGGCCGCCACTTCGTCGACCTGCTCGATCTCAATCGCCAGGCCGTCGCGTGGCGCGACGACTTCGCCAACCATCGCGAGCACGACACCACCGGCAAGGTCCCCGCCCTGGTCTTCGCGCACGAGGAGCAGCGGTGCCTCAAGCCGCTGCCCACGATGCCCTTCGACACCGACGACCGCGACACGACCACCGTCACCAAGAGCTTCCGCGTCAGCTTCGATCGCAACCGCTACTCGGTCCCGTGGCGCCTCGTCGGCCAGACCGTCCTCACCCGCGCCACCGACGATGCCGTCGCCATCTTTCTCGGCCCCAAGCAGGTCGCCGCGCATCGGCGCGGCTGGGGCACCGGCGAGGATATCGAGCATCCGTCCCACAAGGCGCGGCTCCTCGAGCACAAGCCGCGCGCGGCCGCCGGCGCGCTGCCGCCGGGTCTGGGCGGCCTCGCGCAGACCGGCGTCGATTACTTCAAGGTGCTCGCCGCGGGCGGGCGCTCGGTGCAGCGCGAGACCGTCCGCCTGACCTTCCTCGTCGAGCTCTTCGGTGAGTCCGCCACCCGCGCCGCGGTCGACGAGGTCATGGCGACCGGTCACGTCGGCGCCGAGTACGTCGAGTACGTGCTTCGATACAAGCGAGGCCTGACCCCGGCGGCGGACCCTTTGTATCTCGGTGACCCGGCGCTCGACGGCATTTCGCTGCGGGAGCCGGACCTGAGCCTGTACGACCGGCTCGTTGCACCCGCCATGACGCGCGACCCGGGTGATCTCCCCACCGCGCCAGCCGACGAAGGAGAAGCCTCGTGAAGAGTACAGACGATGAGAGCACGATCGACGTGTTGGTCGAGAAGCTGCGCTGGCTGCGCCTCCCAGGGATGGCACGTGCCGCCAAAGAGGTCCTTGAGCGCGCGGCCGCCGACAATCTCACCGTCGCCGCGGTCATCACCCGCCTGTGCGACGCCGAGAAGGACAGCCGCATTCGCAGCTCCGTCGACCGCCGTATCAAGGACGCCCGTTTCCCCGAGGTCAACACCGTGGACGCCTTCGATTTCGACTTCGATCCGGCCCGCAAGAAGATGCGCACCCGCTATCTCGCCCTGCACGATCTCGGCTTTCTCGCGAAAGGCACGAATCCGCTCTTCATCGGCCTGCCTGGCACCGGCAAGACCTTCCTGGCTCGCTCCCTCGCGTACCGCGCCTGTCAGGCGCAAAAGCGCGTCGTCTTCACCTCCGCCCCGCGCATGCTAACAGACCTGCACGGCGCCGATATCCACGGTTCACTCGACCGTGCCCTGCGCCGCTACGTGCGCGCCGACCTCCTGGCCATTGACGACTTCGCCGTCCTCGCCATGGATCCCGCGCAGGCCAAACTCGCCTTTCAGGTCATTGCAGAACGCTACGACTACAGGCGCGCAACTCTCATTACCACCAACCGGCCGTTCAAGGATTGGACCAAGGTCTTCCCTGACCCACTCAACGCAGAGGTCATCGCCAAACGCCTCACCGAGCGCGCAGAGACCTTCATCCTCGACGGGAAAGGCTACAAGCCGAGCAGTCCCTGAGCACCCCCAGCCTGTCCGGGAAGGAACCCTCAGCCCCGCGCTGCCGCCACGGTCGCGGCAGATGCCCTACGCCACCCTCGCGGCAACGGGCAGCGCGAAGAAACGTCTCCGCGCCACCGGGTGGGCTCCTGGTCCCCGGTGATACTGGTGAAAGTGGGACCCTCGCTGGCCGCTGGCGACATGACTGCAGCCAGCGTCGCGGCGCTGACCGTGTACGACATGTGCAAGGCCGCGAGCAAGGACATCGTCATCGGCCCCATTCGCCTGCTGGAGAAATCCGGGGGCCGCTCGGGGCATTTCCTGCGCAAGGGAGCGAGCCGTGCCCGGAAGGGTTGAAGGGATCTGCATCAGCGAGCGCAGGGGCATGCCCAAGACCGCGCTTCCCGCCGCGCGACTGCGGGCGGATCACGGCATCGAAGGCGACGCGCACAGTGGGCCCGGCCATCGTCAGGTCAGCATTCTCGGCCATGACGATATCGAGTCCTTCAAGCAAACCGGTCGCCTCGATGTGCAGGCAGGCGCCTTTGCCGAAAACCTGATCCTCGCCGGGCTCGACCTCGGCTCGCTCGGACTCGGCAGCCGCATGCGGCTGGGCGGCGAGGCGATCCTGAGCATCACCCAGATCGGCAAGCACTGCCACGACCGTTGCGCCATCTTCCGCCATTTCTCGTGCCGGCTGGATGTGCTACAAAAGAAATGCAGATGAAGGAGTGCCATGTCGCGACTTGAGAAGACGGTCCTGGAGCAGACCAAGAAATTCCGCGCGATGCTGCCGACTCTCCTGCGCCAGCATGCCGGGCTGTGGGTGGTGTTCAGAGCTGATGCCGTTGTCAGCACCCACAAGACCGAAGACGAGGCGTTTACGGCTGCTATCGCGGCGTTCGGACCGACCGGTGGATTCGTGGTGGCGCAGGTAGTGGAGACAGCACCGACGCCTCTCAACGCGGCTTCTGCGTTCGGACGCGCGCGCGCGTGAGCTATCTCTGCCGCTGTCGCAAGGGGCCGCCCGGGGATTTGCTTCAACACGGCCCGCTCGTGGATGCCATCCTTCTGCCTCCGTTGGTTCAGGCGGAGCGACTCATTGCCGATCACAAGAAAGTGCCCAAGGTGTATGCGACCTTCATGATCGACACGGGAGCGCAGAAGACCGCAATTGACAGGTCGCTCGCCGATGAACTCAACCTCACCCCGATTCGATTCGAGCAGATTGTCGGCGTGTCCCAGAAGGCTGAAGAGTACCCCGTTTTCCGGCTGGTCCTTCAACTCCGCGTCTCAAGCGGGGAGAAGTCCCATCAGTATGACTACCCGACTGACGTCATCGGGGTGCCGTCGCCCGTTCTCAGCCAGCAGCAGCACTTCGGGTTGCTGGGGCGCGATTTCTTGCAGGCCTGGCGCCTTGTCTACGACGGTCCATCCGCCGTCGTGGAGTTCGAAATCAAGCAGTAGGAAGCCGTAGTCCCGGCATCGGATGTCTCCGGCGGTCGTCAGCACGCACGCGCCCGGGGCAATGGCCTTGATAGGAACCGCATGGCCACAAGGATCGTCGTCGCCCGGCGAAAGGCCCGATCGCCCGCACGCCAGCAGCCCGAAGGGGACGCCGATCGCGATCAGGATGGCATAGAAGCTGATTCCCAGTCCGGTACGCTTGGGCATGGTCCAATCCTCGGCTTCAGCGGAGCAAGCGTGGTAATCTGGACACAAAGGACGAAGACGATGGCTCTGGTCCATAAAGACGTCGATCGCCTCTTCGATGATATAGTGCCTCTGCGAAACGCAGACAAGATCAGACTGCTGTCGCGCCTGATGGAGGTGGAAGGAACCGAGGTGGACTGGGCCATGATCACGCGGACGCAGCGACAGCTTCCGGACACAGCAACGCTACACCGGGAGATCAACGTGGCAGTGCGCGAAGTACGGCGCGAGCGGAAGTCCCGGGCGTGATCTGGCGCAATTGGCGGCCTTTCACATCTAGGCGAAGCGCACCAGCCACGAGGAGGGACCCATGACCACTCAATCCAACAGGCGGAGCCTTCGGGCCGTGCTGATCGCTCTGACCTTTACGCCGTCCGTCGCCTTCGGGGCGACGCTGCAGGTCGGGTCGGGCAAGACGTACGCGAAGCCGTGTGCGGCGTTCGCGGCCGCGGC
>PMBY01000485.1 GCA_003153875.1 Myxococcales bacterium
TCGCGCCCGAAGATGCTGGCGACCAGTCGCCGCACGATGGGCATGCGGGTAGCACCGCCCACCAGGATCACGCCAGAGAGCTGCTTCGCCTCCAGGCCCGCGTCGCGCAGCGCCCGACGCGCGGGCGGCTCGCAGCGATCGAGGACCGGCCTCACCACGTCGTCCAGCTCCTCACGCGTGAGCGTCCCACGCCAGACGTCACCTGGCCGCCGTTCGATGACAACTTCCGTCGCGCTGAGCTTGGTCAGCGCCTCTTTCGCGTCCCGCGCCGCATCTAGCACACGACGGGTGAGCGAGCGATCGCCAGCCGCATCCTCGGGCAGGCCCATCTGCCGCAGCAGACGCGCAGCCAGGGCGCGATCGAAATCGTCGCCGCCCAAAGCAGAATCGCCGCCGGTGGATTTCACCTCGAACACGCCGCCCTCCAGCTTGAGGATGGAAATGTCGAACGTGCCGCCGCCCAGGTCGAACACGGCAAAAGTTCCCTCGGCCTGCTTGTCCAGGCCATAGGCCAAGGCCGCGGCCGTGGGCTCGTTGAGCAACCGCATGACCTCAAGGCCCGCCAAGCGACCGGCGTCGCGCGTGGCCTGGCGCTGACCGTCGTCGAAGTAGGCCGGCACCGTGATCACCGCGCCGTCCAGCTCGCCACCCAGCGCGACCTCGGCGCGCGTCTTGAGTACGCGCAAGATCTCGGCCGAAACTTCCACCGGCGTGACCGCGCGCTGGCCCCCGAGCACAGAAAAACGAACGACCGATTCACTGTCGCCGCCGGGCACGAACTGGTACGGCGTCAACCGGCGGGTGGCCTCGGCATCGCGGGGCCCACGCCCCATGAATCGCTTGACCGAGGCAATGGTGTCCTGTGGCGCCTGGGCCGCCAATCCCCGCGCTTCCTGGCCCACCACCACGCTGCCGTCAGCCGCATAATGCACCACCGACGGCAACAGCGAGCCGTGCTGGTCGCGCAGGCAAGTCGGCTGGCCAGCCTGCACCACGGCCACCAGCGAATTCGTGGTACCGAGGTCGATGCCCACCGCGCGCCCCTTGCAAACCTCTTTGCTTTGCGCCTCGCCTGGCTCGGAGATGTCGAAGAGGGCTTCTACTGGCATAGCGAACTTTGTCGACTACTTCGCCGTGCCCTGTCCGCTTTCACGATCCGCCTCCGCTTCCTCGAGAAAACGCCGGTAGTAGCGCGCGGCCACCATGCGCGCGGCGATGGCGGCAAGGTCGGGCTTCGCGGCCGCAAAACCCGCGGCCACCTCAGCCATTTCCTTGTCGTGATGGGCCTGCACGTCGGCGACCAAGCTGGCGACTTTCGCCCGGTCGCCACGGCTGCGAGCCTCGGCCAGGGCCTCGCGCAGATCCATCACCTCGATCAGCAACGCCGTGTCCACAGGTTGGGTCGCCCGGTTGTCAACCTCCCCGGACTTCTTGCTGCTTGCGGACTCGCCCACCTCGATGCCTTGCAGCGACAGCAGATACTCCGCGCGCGGCACCGGTTCGGAAAGCGTGCTCCACGCCAGATTGAGCTGCACCGACCGCTCCAAGGACGCACGCCGCGCCCGACCGTCGGCGCGCGCGAAACGGTCTGGGTGCAGAACCTTGGTCATCTCCTTGTAGCGCCGTTCAAGATCGGCCATGTCCAGGTCGAACTTGCGGGGCAAGCCGAATACCCGAAAGTGATCCGCCGTGCGATCGGGAGGCTGCACAGCCCCGCACCCGGCACACAGCATGTCGTCACCAGCGTTCTTCTCACAGGACCAGCAGATCATGGTTAGGCTAGAATTGCACACTCTCGCCGCAGCCGCAGGTTCCCTTTACGTTGGGGTTGGTCCACTTGAACCCACGGGCCATCATGCTGCTGGCGTAGTCCAGCGTCGATCCGTCGAGAAACAGATAGCTCTTGGGATCGATGAAAACTCTGACTTGGCCGCCCCCTAGCTCCAACACCTTGTCCTCGGCCCGCGCCTCGGCGTCCGACCACTCGAACAAATACGAAAACCCCGTGCACCCTCCCCCGCGGATCCCCACACGCAGGCCCTTGGGCTGCGAGGAACGCTTGGCCGCAGCCTTGCGAATCTCTTCCACTGCTCGTTCTGTGACTTCGATGGACAATACTCTCTCCTAGGCTTGCCCCGCGTGTGCCTGCGAGCCGTTCTGCTTCCTGCGATAGTCGGCAATCGCGCTCTTGATGGCGTCCTCGGCCAGCACCGAACAGTGAATCTTCACCGGCGGCAGGTTCAACTCCTGGACAATCTGCGTGTTCCTGACAGACATTGCCTGGTCAAGGGTCATTCCCTTGATCCATTCGGTAGCCAGTGACGACGAGGCGATGGCCGAGCCACAGCCAAAGGTCTTGAACTTGGCATCCTCGATGACGCCCGCGTCGCTCACCTTGATCTGCAACTTCATCACGTCGCCGCAAGCCGGCGCGCCCACGAGTCCGGTCCCCACATTGAGCGCGTCCTTGTCCAGGCTGCCCACGTTGCGCGGGTTCTCGTAGTGGTCAATCACTTTTCCGCTATACGCCATAACAACTCTTCCTTTTGTGCTTCTCGTCCTTCTCTTTTGTGCGCTAGCTTTGTCCTGCCCATTGGATGCCGTTGATATCGACTCCGGATTGCGCCATTTCCCACAAAGGCGACATTTCGCGCAGCTTTTTCACTTTTTGTGCCACCAGGTCAATCACGTAGTCGACTTCTTCCTCGGTATTGAATCGGCCGAGACCGAAACGAATTGAGGTGTGCGCCATCTCCACCGGCACGCCCATGGCGCGCAAGACGTAGGAAGGCTCCAACGATGCCGATGTACACGCCGACCCCGACGACACCGCGACGTCCTTGAGCGCCATCATCAAGGCCTCGCCCTCGACGTAGGCAAAGCTCATGTTGAGGCTGCCCGGCAGCCGGTGCTCGAGCGAGCCGTTCAGCACGGTGTTGGTGACCCGCGCCTCGATGCCCAGGCGCAGCCGTTCGCGCAGCGCAAGCAGCCGCTTGCCTTCCTCGGCCATCTCGGCCGCGCTGATCTCGGCAGCCTTGCCGAACCCCACGATGCCCGGCACGTTCAGCGTGCCCGAGCGCATGCCGCGCTCGTGGCCGCCGCCGTCGATGATGGGGGTGATGCGCACACGCGGCTTGCGCCGCACGTAGAGCGCGCCCACGCCCTTGGGACCGTACATCTTGTGCGCCGACAGGGAAACCAGATCGGCGTGCGAGGTGGAGACGTCGAAGGGGATCTTGCCTACGCCCTGGACCGCATCGATGTGAAAAATCGCCCCGCGCGCTTTGACCACCTGGCCGATCTCGGCCACCGGGTTGATGGTGCCCACCTCGTTGTTGGCCAGCATGATGGAAACCACGATGGTCCTGTCGGTCAGGGCGTCGGCCACGGCCTGCGGGTTCACCCGGCCGTCGCGCTCCACCGGCAGGTAGGTTACCTCGAAACCGGACTTTTCCAGCCGCTTACAGGTGTCGAGCACGGCCTTGTGCTCGGTCGCAGCAGTGATGATGTGATTGCCTCGATCGCGATAGAAGTCAGCCGCGCCCTTTATGGCCAGGTTGTCCGATTCCGTGGCGCCCGAGGTCCAAACGATCTCTCGGCCCGAGGCGCCGATGACCGCCGCCACCTGCTCGCGTGCCTGTTCCACCGCCCGCTCTGCGTTCCAGCCGAAGACATGCGACCGGCTGGCGGCGTTGCCNNAGCAAAGGAACCTCGTGGTCCGATCGGCCGCAGCCACCGCACTCGCGCTGGTGCTGGCCCTGATCGCAAGAACGGCAGCCTTCCAGGAATGCGAGGCTTTCAGAAAGCTCGTCGGCCAGGCGGGTCAGACGGGCGATGGTCTCGCGCGTCTCCCGCAGCTTGTCGGTGAAGATCTCGCGCACAGTGGCCATGGCCTTGGGCGCAGTGGCGCTCTCCTCCCAGACGCGCAGGAAGACCTTGATCTCGGTCAGCGAGAAGCCCATGTCCTGCAGCTTCTGGATCCACTCGATGCGCTTGACCCCGTCCCCCCGGTACATGCGGAAGCCGCCCTTGGACCGCACCGCTGGATTGAGCAGGCCCAACTCTTCATAGAGGTGTATGGCCCGGACGGTCTTTCCCGTTCGACGCGCTATATCACCAACTTTGAGTAGGGATAGCGATTCTGCGCTGTTTTCTGCAGTCACAATCAAACCCTTACGTTTACGTAAGAGTCATAAGCGCCAGCAGCTTCCGTGTCAAGCGCAGAAAGCGCGGATCTAGAAATCGATGNNGGGTCGACGTGGACGTTTGGCCGGGTCGTGAGGCTGCAGCGCGTCCTTAGGTCGACGTTTTCCCCGGTCGAGACACTGGCCGCGTCGATCCTGCAGCTCTCGACCACACGCACAGACACGGTCACAATCGCGCTCCGCTTGTCTGCCGCAGCGAAACGCGAATTGGTAACCAATGTCACGCAAGATAAGATCGCCGCCCCCAATAGAACCCACCGCCTCGGGATGCCCCGTGGTCGGGTCGGTTGGTTGCGCAGTCTGCTCACGCCTATTGGGATTGCAGAATCTGTGCCCGCGATTCATGAATCCCAACTAGCTAGATTCTTTCTGGTTTCTGCTTTGTCTGCCAGAATCATCGTCGTCGGGCCGGCGAGAACCGACCCGCCGGGCAGTCGGCGGGCCGACGACGGCCACATCGCGCGTCAGAAGTCCACTTCCATGAGGATGGTGTCCGTGTAGGTGCCGGCTGATACATCTTGGCCCGCCGGAATCACGCCGTAGATAGGCAGTGAGACGGTGGTATTGCCGGCCCGAGTGTTGATGGGCCCTGAATCGGAGGGGTACGCCTGATCTCCCCAGAGCTTGTTGCAGTTGGCATCCTGACAAAGGTAGTAGTTCAGCCGGTCCGTTCCCCCCAACATTTGCCGCGGGTTGTTGGTCGTTCCATTCCCTTTGCTCATCCAGATCGTGATGGTGTCCGCTCTTCCGGTGCAGTGGTAGGTCACGCTCCCCGTCGAGTAAAGGGGCGCTGAAGAGAAGACGTCGTAGACCCCGAAGGACAGCGTCGACGCTGTGATGGTGCAGTTTGGGGCTTGCGCCCACGCCGAGCGGCCCCCGACCACCAAGCCGGCGCCCACGACAAAGAGCGATACCCACCAGCGTATGCCTCTCATTGCGACTCCTTCCCAGGAACGATACACCGAACCGTTCCCACGTTGGCCAGGGCCGTGGCGCCAGCCACAACTGCCAGCCGGAAGCTGCACACCCCGGTCGCATACTCGACCTCGGCCGCATAGGAACCGGGTGGCACGTTCTCAAGATAGAAGCTGCCGGCCTCGTCAAGCGGCGAATCCACCGGCTTGCCTTCGACCTCGACCGTGATCTGCCCATACGAGGGAACCGTCGCCTTGCCCTGATCTTCGACCAGGACGATCCCTGAGACGCTCTGCACGCGCCGGATCGGGAAGCTGACCACCGCGCCGCCGCGATACGGGGGCGCTATGGTCATCTCGGTAGCCCCGATGTTGTAATCGAGCGGAATGTCCTTGTCGTCGATCCCGATGCGGTTGCCGTAGTACGAAAGCAGGTTGGGGACCAGAAGATTGCCGTTCTGGCTGGTCGTTCCCACGACCTGGTTGCTGATAGTACCGTGGACGCCCGCCACACCCGGAACTTTGATGAGGGCATAGCTGTCCGTCAGAGGGCGGGTGAAGAAGATGTCGCGACCGATTAGCACGATCCCGCCCATGCCGGTCAACGTGGCGTGGCCCGGGTCGGATCCTGTCCAGCCATCACGGCGATAGTCGGCATCGATGCGGCCGTGCGCTCCCTGATATTGGGCCAACGCCTCCTCGTGGTCGTTGTCGCCGGACTCGACCACCACGCGATATCCATACCCTGGACCAACGGGCAGCGAGCGCTGGACATCCAAATGATTGGTCCCGCTGCGGCCGTCTCCGCCCCAGCGGTCGCTTCTGCTTGCGCTGGCGGTGGAGTGATCGCCAAACGCGTAGCTAAGCCCGGCAAAGGTATCGAACTCGACGCGCTTTCCACGCGCGAAAGTGTTGGTCAGGTTCACGAATGCGTAGAGCCTGCGTGTGAGGGTTCGATTGCCAGCCAGCATGAGCGTGTTGGTCCAGCCTTGGTCTCGCCAATCGGCGCCGAGATACTGCAACGATACCAGGGCCACCTTGCCCAAGGCCTTGGCCGCCGTCACCGTCAGATCCAGGCGCTTCCGGTCCACACGGATCCCGCCACTCTCGAGCGGCAGGCTGAGGTTCACGTAGCGCTCACTTTGCACCCCCACGCCCAGTTGGAGGTTGACCGGCCTGCCCAAGTACGAATATGACAACAGGGCTGCGGCACCGGGGCTTCCGCGCTGGGTACGCAGCAGCAGGCCTCCCCCTGGATCTGAGGCGGTTTCCAGTGTCGTCCATGGCTCCATGGTGCCGCTGACGGCCACCAGGGCAGCCAACTCGCCGACCGGCAGACGCGCGGCTGCACTAGGTCCGCCACTAATCATGTGTGGGGTTCCCTCAATTCGGCCACCCAGGGTCAGCCAGTTGGTGACGCCGATTCGATGGCGAAAGAGCAAGGACGGCTCGCCGTAGTTCCAGCTTTCGATTCCGAAGTTGTTGCGCCGAAATCCAAAGTTGTAGCTGAAGTCCGACAACCCCTTGGCCAGGGTGCCGAGCGCCAGGTAGTAGGGGCTGGCCATGGTCTGCTCGCCCCCAAAGGCGTCGCGGATCACCACTCGGGTCACACCACTGCCCGTGGTCAGCGGCACATTCTGCAGGCTGAATTGACCGGGCGGAAGCGCCTCGCGGCGTACGAGCTGGCCGTTGACGTAAACCTCGACCGTGGATGGGGTCAGGAGCGTGCCGCCCAGCTGCCGACTCGGGAGCATAACGAAGTAGGGGTCCAGCGCAAAAGTACGCGTCACACTCAGCCCGCCCATCGCCAACGACCCGCCAAGAGCGTCACTGGTGGCAATCGAGTCGCCGGCAATGATCCGGGTCAGCCTGTTCCGCCAGTCAAAGGTCAGATTGGTCATGAGGCGCGCCCACGTGTCGTTGGACAGGCGCTGGCCGCTGCTGTAGAGCAGCTCTCCGCGAACACTGAGCCCAGCCTCGGCAAACCCGTTCCAACTGGCGTTCTTCTCCGGGCTCTGTAGGTCGTTGCCGCTGAGCGAGTAGTTGACGAACATGCTTGGGGACGTGTCGTAGANNATCTTCGGGCTGAGCGAGCGGAGCGACACCAAGAGATCTGGGCCGCGCATCTCCCGCTTGCCGTCCTGTATGTGCACCCCGCCGGTTTCCAGATCAGCGACGCGCATGAGAAGATCGCTTGGCCGCACGACAACCAGCACGTCGCCTATACTGATCTGGTTGATGCTGGCCTGGAGAAAGGCTTGCTGGCCCTCCTCGGCTTGGCTATCAACCTGGGCCACGCCGGATTCTATCCCCTGCAAAGAGTCTGGCTGAATGCCCCCGTCGGCCTGGGTTGGGATCGCGTCTGTGGCCAACCAGAGCAGTGGCTGACCAGCATCGGCTGCGCTGTCCAGCGCGTCCGCGCCAGCATCAACCGAGCCATCTGGCTGGGCCAGGACTGGCCTGGCAAGCGCAGCAATGATTGCGGCGGTCACCCCCCAGCTCCATCTTGAAGACCAGGCGAGCACCGCGCCCTGGTCGCTCAGGGGCCGCAGCCCACTGCGGGCTTGTCCAGACGGCCGTTGAACTTGGTCTCCGCTGCCTGCACTTCAACCGAGAAGGACTTGGTCTTGGCACAGGCGTCTTTCGGGATCTCGACCTCCCACACCCGGGTTCCCCCGGCCAGCACGTACCAGCCGTCGAGCTTCTTCTCGAACAGGGTAGCGCCAGCCGCATCCAGAGCCCTGGCTTGCACCGTCTGCACCAGAAAGTGAACATTGCCGGTGTTCTTGACGGTGAAGCCGAACACTCCCTTGGTCACGGCCATGCCCTCGACCGCGCCAGCCACCGCAGGCTTTGCCGGTTCAAGAAAGACCGGAATGCCCATCTTGGTGAGTACCCGCACCTCAGACTTCTCGACCTTGGGCGACTTGAGTGGCGGCATCTCCTCGACAAAGATGCGATAGTTCTTCTCAATGGCGCCCGGCGGGACCGTGGAGCCCACGCGCAGCTTGCGTTCCTGCTTGGGCGCCAGAGTCAGCATGGCTGGATAGACCACGATGTCCTTGGTGTCCTGAAGCTGAATCTCGCCCTTGGGGCTCTGCTTCCACTCTTTCGTCGCGATCTTGAACCTTATCTCCTCGTCGCTCTGGTTCTGCAGGCTCAGCAGCGCACTCTGCCCCCTACCGGACAAGGAGATCTTGACTGGGTTGACGTTGAAAGAACTGGCATCGGCTCTGCTGCTCAAGCCCAACAACACGCCGAGCAGCAGAGCCAACTGGAGCTTAGCTTTCCCCATAGCCAGTCAGAATACGCCCGTTCGATGAATGCGAAAGTTTCGCTGATCCCCTAGAAGTTTAGGGTGGCTACGACGATGTCCTGGTAGTTGCCCTCGATGACTGATGTCTGTAGCGCCGGAATCTTCCCGTACATCGTGAGGCTGTCAGATCCGCCCGTCGCGGTCATGCCATTGTTCGAGCCAGCGCCCGTACCCCACACAGTCGTGAGCCCGGAATTTGAGTAGATTTGGTACTGGAGGATGTTTGTTGTGTTCGCCATACCTCGGATCGTGCCGGTTGGATTTTGGCCGTTGCTAAGATCGATCGTGATAGGCGTGCCAGCGCTGCACTTGAAACCGAGGGCGACACTCTGCGTGGTGTCCGAGGTGGCAGTGGGATTGTACGCGCCGAATGCGAGGGTGGCATTGCTTATCGTGCAAGCCTTGACGACCTTTGCCGTGACGGTGACATTGCTCGTTGGTAGTGCTGCCTGGGCCGTATCTGGCCTGCCGACAAAGAATGCGAGGAACAATGCGGATGAGGTGAGTACAAGCTTCGCGGTCCTGTTCATCATGGG
>PMBY01000184.1:0-1544 GCA_003153875.1 Myxococcales bacterium
TAACGCGGGTCCATCATCTTGTTGGCCGCTGGCAAATTGGCCCACAATTGGAAGCCGTACATCGCGCCCTGCGGGTCGCCCTTGGGCATTTCCTGGTGCAGGATGCCACTGCCAGCGGTCATCCACTGCACGTCGCCGGCCGAGATGACCCCGCTGTTGCCCAGGCTGTCGCCGTGCTCGACATCGCCGCGTAGGACGTAGGTGATGGTTTCGATCCCGCGGTGGGGATGCCAGGGAAATCCCTTGAGATAGTGCTCGGGCCGGTCCGAGCGAAAGTCGTCGAACAGAAGAAACGGATCGCAGAGCGTCGGGTCGCCGAAGCCGATGGCCCGATGCAGATGAACGCCCGCTCCCTCGATGGTCGCGCGACTCCTGACAACCTTGCGAATACGCCTGTTCTCAGCCATGGGTGCCCTCCCTTTCCGAGTTTCCCGGGCCACCTGGCCCGGCGAAAGTGGAAGTGTAGCAGCTTCGGAAGGGGAGGACAGCCGGAGCAACCGGGGCTGGTCCCCAAAGCATCAGCGCCGCCAGCGTCCGGACACGCCGGGCAGGCCGACGCTCCCTGCGAACGAATGCGGCAGATCCAGGTGCCACCCTCGCAGCACTCTGCCTCCGATTCAGCCCCAGCAGGACCAGCCGGTGCTGAAGCAATAGCAGAGCATTGAGACGGTGATCGGGTAGGGATAGACGCAGCTGCGGCCCAGGTAGCCCGGGCAAGGGCCCGACGGAATCGAGGGCGGACACGACGTGGAGCCATCCACCCCCGCGCTCGCGTCAGTGCTTGTCTCGGGTCCGGTGTCCGAACCACCGCCCGCTTTCACGTCAGGAACAGCGGCGTCCGCATCCATGCCGCCTTCTGCCCCGCTGTCTACGCGGACGCCCGCCTCCGCGCCAACTGGCGGTCCGTCGGCCGGGGGGACCCAAGTATCAGCGCCGCCAGCGTCTGGACACGGCATGCACATCGCCATCCCCGCGACACGAATGCCGCAAGTCCAGGTGCCACTTTCGCAGCTACAGTTGAAGACGTGAAGCGGTCCCCAGGATAGGTCGCAGGCACAAGGAACACGTGCCATTACTTCGCATGTGGGCGTGCCAGGTGTGCAGGATCCGTAGGGAAGCGTGGTGTCGATGTTGGGATATGACTGAAGGACCGGCCACGCCGAGTCTCCGCACGCCGCGGGGCAGGTGGTGGTTGCCGCCGGTGTACCGTTGGGGAGGAACGGGAAGACCGACGACGGCCCATAGTCGGGCGAAGGAGCGCGGCACACTGGCGGTCCGTCGGCCGGCGGAACCCAAGCATCAACACCACCATCAACTGACGGATTCCCGAAACAGAAGTAGCTTTCTCCAGCAGGCTGCGAATCCGTTGGGCCCAAGGTCAAGGGGAACGAAGTGGTGCCAATGGTTAGCGTGGCCGGATCTATCACCAGACCTCCCGGTGACAGTTGCACGGGGAAACTCGCGACAGCCGCTGCGCCGTCGATGGTGAAGTTGATGGTGGTCGAACCGCCGTCTTTGTACCGAACCACTTGATCCACGGATCG
>PMBY01000184.1:1648-3000 GCA_003153875.1 Myxococcales bacterium
TTGCGTCCGTCTCCAGCTTGAGCATGAAAGGCGGAGTGCGATCGGTGATGGTGAAGGTGTAGCTGACGACTCCATTTCCACTGCTCTCGGTTCCCGCGCCGGCACCGCGCTGGCGTTGTAGCGTGGTGCCTGACGAGACGAAAACGCGCTCACCGCCGGGCTGCGGTTGATCGACGACGTACAGGGTCCCGTCCGTGTCCCGGCCCGCGCCCAGCACATTGGTGAGCGTGATGGGCTTGGTGGGCGGCTGGAAGGGGTTGCAGGAAACCGAGCCGCTGCTGGTGGGATGTCCAGCCTCTTGTGCGTTCGGATTTGCGCCGTCTTGCAAGGCGCCCGTCTCTCGTGCGGAGCCGTCTTTGCCGTTGCCAGTAATTCCGGCTGCGAAATCGCCCTTGCACGCGGCTGTGAAGCAAAGGACCGTTGCCATCACTCGAAGCAAGTTATTGGTTGTCATGTCCCTCCAGTAGCTCAGCCGCGCCAGACCTTACGGATCAAAGCGATCAAAGTAGCGAAACCGAGACTCCGGCCCCCAATTGTAGCTCGACGTGCGGTAGGCTGCGCTGGCTGCGTGTTCCAGTCGCCGAGTCAGTCACGAAGATTTGCTGCGATTGCGGCCAAGCGACGCCGCGCAGTTCCAGCCAAGGAGCCCCGCGTCCCAGGGCCCAGCTCAGGCGGGCGCCGGCGCTGAGGCCCAGGGATGTCCCGCTCGACTGTTGATTCGAGGTGTAGCCCTGTCCCTCGACGAAAACCAGGCTCAAAACTGCAGCCCCGTCCAGGCGCAGGGGACCGCGCGACCAGGCCACGCCCGCTTCGCTGGCCATTCGGCGGAATTGCACCTGGCCAGCCCCCAGGCTTGCGCCGTGGGCGCCAGTGCCTGCCAAGTCCACACGAAAGGCCAGGGCGCTGGCCCAAGGCGCCCAAGTCACCTCTGCGTGCACCCCTGGGGCCGCGCTGCCGGCGATCAGCGACGCAAAGCCACCTGCGGCCACAGTCACGACATGCGCCTTGGGGCGCGGGGCCGCTGTGACAAGCGTCACAGCCACGGGCACGGGCGTGCTGTCCTTGGCGGCCGGTTGGGTCGGCCACCAAGTCGCGATGGCCACGGCCGCGGCCTTGGCGCGCTCTTCGCACCCGCTGCCAACCGTGATCGATCGCTCTTCGCTCTGCTCGCTTCCCTCGGGTTGTAGGTGGATGGCCAGGCCGTCGGCGCGCGACATCACGGCCGCGGTTCCCGGCCGGACGACCTCGGCGGGCAGCAACACTGACAAGTTCTCCTCGATGGCACTGGCTGACGGGCAATTGCTGTCAGATGCCACATGGGGCTGCAGCGCCAGCAACAGAGCGACGATCGA
>PMBY01000529.1 GCA_003153875.1 Myxococcales bacterium
GAGCGCGCGGGCAGCGGCACCATGTGGCTGGCCGGCAATTCACCGAGCGAAGTCCAGGTTTCAGAGGTGGGCGGGGACTTGGCAGAGCCGATCGCTGCGCCTGGGATGGACAGATAGACGGTGCGATACACGGCCGAGCTGGCCACGGCAAAACCACCAGTATCCACGCGAACCTCGGCGGCAAGCTTGCCGGTGTTGAGCACGATCGCGGTCAGCCTGTCCCCTGTGGGCGAAAGAAAGGCCGAGGCGCGCACCTCGAGTTTGTCGCTCCTCGTACCCACACGCACGTCGCCTGGATCCGTGTAGCGCGCGTAGTGCCGCAAAGAAAAATACTGGTCGCGCAGGCGCGGACCCTGGCGTTCCATGGACACCAGGCCTCCCCCGTCGCGCCAGATCAAATCCCAATACAGGAAGGCCGCCACGCCTTCTTCCACTAGCGAATTGTGAATCAGCCAGGCGGTTTCAAACCCACCCAAATAGCCGTGATCCTCGTCAGTCTGGAATTCCGTCTGAAAGAGCGGCTTGTCGGTCACCTGTGCCGCCGCCTGCATCGGGGCCAGGAAGCTGTCGGGCCCTGGCTCTTTCCAGTCCCAGATATTGTCGCTGCCTTTCTCATACAAATGATGGGCAATGCCGGCAACCAAATCGACCTTCATCGCTTTCACGAACCTCTGCAACAGCCCGTTGTGAATGCCCAGCACCTCGGGGCCGAGCATTTTGGGTGGATGAGGCAGGCTCGCCAGCTTGGCGTGAACTGCGGCCAATGCCTGGTCGTAGCCAGGATAGTCTTTGGTCTCGCTCGCCTCGAACTTGCAGCCTTCCCAGGATGGAGGAATGAACGACGGCTCGTTTTCGATGCTCACCCAGTCGGGGACGATGCCCAGCGATTCGTAATGCACCAGCGATTCGCGCCAGAAGTCAGCGAACTTCTCATAGACGAAGCGGCCGTTCTCTTTGGCCAGGGTGCAATCCGAGTCGCCCGTGCAGTCTTCCTTGCCGTTGGCTTTCAACGATGCCGGCGGGGACCAGGCCGAGAGCATGACCTTGGGCCGATGGCTGAGGGTCTGCGTGGCCTTTTGCAGGATTTCCACGTCCTGCGCGATGTTCCCGTCCTCGGGCTTGATCATGCGCTGATACCGGTTGCGCAGGCGCAGGATGTCCAGCCCCAGGTCGGGGAAGAGCGTCTGGTAGATCCCGGGCGGGGGGTTGGGCACCAGCTTGTCCTGGTGCCAGGCCAGGGATGCGCCGAATCCCTCTAGGGTTTGGTGGCGCTCGGTGGGAAGAATAGTCACCGAGGCAGATGCCGTCTGTGCGACTGCGTTCGGTCCTGCGACCGGAACGGGACGCCGAATGCAGGCGGCCGCAAGCAGCAGGACAGCGCAAAGAACTTGGGGCAAGCGAAAACGCCGCACGGGCATGGGGGTGATTCTTCGGCACAAGGCTCGCGAAGGCAACGACTCGCGATCCCCACCTGTCTCAGCCCGCACGATGGGTCTATGATGGATCACGGTTGTGGCAATAGTCGGTCCGATGCACGCCTCTGGCACAGCCCCCTACGTCGTCCTCGAAAACGCCACCTTTCGTGTGCCGGCCGGGCTGGTGTTTGCGGACAGCAACCTATCTCTTGGCCCAGGTGAGCGATGGGCGATAGTCGGGCCCAGTGACAGCGGGCAGGAACTGTTGCTGGCCGCGCTGGCAGGCAAATTGATCCTGGCCGAGGGCCGGCTCCGCCATCCCTTTCTCGAAAACGATGCGCGCTTTGTGGATTCGGTCTTTGGCGTGCTGCCTCCGGGGAGCATCGCCATGGCATCCATGAAACAGCATCGCCAGTTGCTCTTGGCGCGCGAGTTTCATCAGCTCCGCTGGCACGGCTCGTTCACCGCGGACAGCACCCGGGTGGGCGAGTATCTGGAACGCGGTCAAGTCGAGCAGCGCAATCCATTCGCGGTCATCGACGATGAAGGTGCGCAACGCTTCGAGAGCACGCGCCAGCGCGAGATTGGCCGTTTCGAACTGACAGCCCTGCTCGACCGTCCCCTGGTGGCGCTGTCCAACGGCGAGCTGCACCGCCTGCTGCTGGCGCGGGCGCTGATGCTCGATCCCGGTCTGCTTCTGCTCGACGAGCCCTTCGCAGGCCTGGATGTGCGCAGCCGCGAGATGCTGTTGCAAATTCTAGACGCCTTGCACGCGCAGGGCACCGGCGTGGTGCTGGCCTTCGCCCAGCCCGACGATCTGCCCGACGGCATCAGCCACATGATCGAGGTGCAAGAGCACCGGATCGTGTACGCGGGACCGCGCCGAGAGCTGCACAGGCCAAGCGCACACAGGTCCGCCGCGGCATCGACTCACGACAGCCCGGCCGCGGGTCCTGCATTGGTCGAATTCCGCGACGTCACGGTCAGGCAAGGCGCGGTCGTCCTGTTGGATCACGTGACCTTCACCATCAGCCGCGGCGAGCACTGGGCCCTGGTGGGCCCGAATGGCAGCGGCAAGTCCACGCTGTTGAGTCTGATCCTGGCTGACAACCCGCAGGCCTTTGCCAATCACATTCGCGTGGCCGGCCGGCAACTGGGACCCGGCTGCGGGATCTGGGAAATCAAGGCGCTGCTGGGCTGGGTCTCGCCGGAACTGGACGCATACTACCCGCCTGATGCCACTGCCATGGATGCCGTGCTGTCCGGTTTCGCGAGTTCGCTGGGCGTGTACGCCGAGCCAGACCACGACCAGAGAGCAGCCGCCTTGCAGTGGCTAGATCGTCTGGGCTTGGCAGGCGTCTGGGATCAGGCCTTTGCTGCTCTGGCCACCTGCGATCGCCGCCTGGTCCTGCTGGCCCGAGCCGCTGTGCATGGTCCCTCGCTGTTGATTCTCGACGAGCCCTGCCTCGGTCTGGACCAGCCCAGCCGCGAGCGTCTGCTTGCCGCGATCGAAGCCACCACCATCGCCTTGCACGCCGGCATGATCTTCGTCACGCACGACCCGAAGGAGATCCCCAGCAGCGTGACCAAGCTGCTGGTTCTCGATTCCGGCCATCTCCGTTACGCCGGCCCCCGCGCAGAGTGGCAGGGCTAGAGCAGGGTCATCCCAATCGTGGCTGCGGCCTTGTCGAAGGTCACCATCCGCTTGCAGCCAGCCGCCACGGCGGTGCGCTCGACCAGGCAATCGGCGAAATCCGCCTTGCCCTGCTCAAACAGGCGCAAAGCCTGCCAGACAGTCTCCGACTCTTGCACGATTAGTTGGCGCGTTTCCAGGATGCGGCGAACGATCTGGCGCTGCTCCTCGCGCGAGGCTGAATAGCAGCTCTCGGCTACCCACACCAGCTCGGCCAACACCACCAGGCCGACGAATCCGGGCTCGGACTCGCTACATTCACGTTCGATGAGCGCCATGGCCCTGCGCGACTGCGCGCGATCATCTTGGGCGATGTAGCGGACCAGAACGTTGGTGTCGATGCCGATCACCGCCCTGCCCCGCGCAACCGAATCGCTTTCTTCATGTCCTCGATCGACACGGGCTTGGCCGGCTTGCGCAACAACCCCTTGAGTGATCGCACGTCCGAAACAGCCGGTCGCATCAGGAATTCGCCGTCCGCAGCTTCTATGAACTCGACGCGAGCCCCGGTATCCAGTTTCAGCCGGTGCCGCACATCCAAAGGAATGGTAATCTGTCCCTTGCTCGTCAGCGTCGCCGTGGCCATCTGGGTTATCCTTACTGCATCGCTATGTCCTTACTATGCGCCAAGGGGGATGGATGCGCAAGGGTGGGCGGCGAATCGAAGGTGTCGCGGCAACCACTCCCGACCCACGCAAGCCCGCGCTCGGCCTCGGAGGTATAGTCTAGACTTGCATGGACGCGGATTCGCACAGCCCGGCCGACGACATTCCTGCCGAGGAGGAGCGCCTCTTTGCCCGGGTGATGCAAAGTTTGGCAGCGGCGGCGGCGCAGAAACCGGCCGGCGGCGGCAAAGCGCCGGGGCGCTTGCGTGCCTACGATGCCGAGTTGATGGCCCTGCGCGACGAGATCGGCGAGGCGCGCCTGGAAGACGTACCTGCGCTCATTGCCCAGATGGAACGCCTGCAAGAGGTTTCGCTCACGCGTGCGGATCTGCAAACCATACTGGTGGATCCGCGCTCGCCGTATTTCGGGCACCTGCACTTGCGCGAGCGAGTGGCCGGCCGGGGCGAGGTGGAGCGCGATGTGTTCATCGGCCGCGCCACCTTCACGGATCCGCACACGCGCATTGCCATCGTGGACTGGCGTAACGCCCCGGTCAGCCAGCTCTACTACCGCTACTCCGAGGGCAGCGACTACGAAGAAACCTTTGGCGAGCGCGACGTCGAGGGCGACGTCCTGGTCAGGCGCACAGTGACCATCCAAGATGGGACGCTCCTGCGCATCGCCTGCCCGCAAGGGATCTGGGTCAAGCGTCGGCTGCCGGACCAGGACGCGCCCACCTGGCAGCGCATGGACGTGCCCCTGCGCGAGCTAGCGGGCGGCGAACGAACCGCCACCCGGCCGATTCCTCGTCGTGGCACGCTGGGATCTGCGCGCGAGGACGAGCAGCGACTGGACCGGCATCTACCCGAGATCGCAGCGCTCATCGATCCGCGCCAGTTCGAGATCATGACTGCCCCGCATGCGGGTGTGGTGGTCATTCAGGGCGGCGCGGGCAGTGGCAAAACCACCATTGGCCTGCACCGTCTGGCCTACCTGGGTTTCGCCTTTCCCGATCGCTTCCCGGCCAAACGCATGGTGGTGGTCACGCAAGGCACGGGTCTGGCCGCGTACATCGGCCAGGTGTTGCCGGCCCTGGGCTTGCCCGGCGTGCGCGTGGTGACCTTCGACGAATGGGCCGAGCGCGAGCTGCACAGGGCGATTCCCTGGATCCACGCCACGCTCACGCGCGACGTCCTGCCTGCGGTCACGCGCGTGAAGAGTCATCCGGCCTTGCTGCACGAGCTGGAGCGCAAGGCCGCGGCCCGCAAGGGCAAGCGCGGCTCGCGCGCGGCCGTGGAACTGTGGGCCGACCTGCTCACGGATCGCGGCCTGCTACTGTCGCTGCTGCGCAACGATCCCGAGATGCCGGTGTCTGAGGCCGATATCCTGGAAGCGCACCGGATCATGGTCACGCGCGTGCAGGCCATCGTCAGCCTGGATCCGCGCGATCGCCCCGCCGAGAAGAAGCGTGAGCCTCGCCACCCACGGCCCCGCGACGAGAGCGAAGACCTGGCTGCGGCCGGTGTCTGGTCTGCCACAGGCGATAGTCCTCGCGGCAAGACCGTGGATTCGGATCTGCCCGAGGGCGTGCGGCGCTACGAGAGCGAGCGCGACGAGGTGGACTCCGACGAGAATGTGCGCGGCGAGATTGGCATCGACGGGCAGCGCACTGAGGACGATCAACCCCTGCTCGACGCCGACGACTTCGCCATCCTTCTGCGTGCCAATCAACTGGTGCGGCCGGTGGATTCGCCTCTGGCCCACCTGTTTGTCGACGAGGCCCAAGATCTTTCGCCCATGAAGCTGGCGGCGCTGATCGGACAGACGCGATCCGGTTCGACTCGCAAGCTGCCCTCGCTGACCCTGGCGGGCGACACCGCACAAAAGCTGTTCCTGGACAACGGATTCGGCGACTGGCGCGCGGTTCTGTCGCACCTGGGCCTGGACCATGTGGCCATCGAGCCCCTGCGCATCGCCTACCGGTCGACCTGCGAGATCTTGGAACTGGCCCGCTTTGCCATGGGGCCCTTGCCCATTGACGTGCCAGCCGAGGCCAAGCGGCGCGGCGCCCCGGTTGAGGCCTTTCGTTTCTCCGCCGTGGGCGCGGCCGTGGCTTTTCTCGCCGAGGCCCTGCGCGATCTGGCTGGCCGCGAGCCGCGTGCTACCGTGGCCTTGCTGGCTCGCTACCCTGAACAGGCGGATCGCTGCTACGAGGGTCTGCGCCGCGCCGAGGTGCCGGCCTTGCGCCGCGTGCGCGCCCAAGAATTCACCTTCCGGTCCGGCGTCGATGTCACCGACGTGCGCCAGGTCAAGGGTCTGGAATTCGACTATGTCGTCATGCTGGACACCAACGCCAGCAGCTATGGCAGCGACGACGAATCCCGCCACTTGTTCCACATCGGCGTGACCCGGGCCGCTCACCAGTTGTGGCTGCTGGTCACCGGCACGCCCAGCCCGCTGGTACCGCCCGAACGGCTGCAGGAGTAGCGCCTGGCCACACACTGGCCCGCCTGAATCGAACATCTCTGCACGAGCCGCGACCCGAGGTCCCCGGCCGTTGAAGAAACCTGGCGTATTGGATAGACAGGCTGCGAGGGATGGGCAACCGGTCGGCCCGGCCGAAGGAGGAGAGAATGCCAGAGAACGCGAACACCCAGGGTGCGAATCGAGAGGAGATGGCGATGCATCCCACGCTGAAAGCCGAGGTGCAGCGCGTGAGGCGGATGCGGGAGGACGTTCTGCTCCTCCGATTCCACCTGGCGCGCCGTGCTGATTTCGCGAAAATCATTGAGGCCGGCGATCGCCTCTCCTCAGAGCTTGCGCTCAACTCGTCGCTGGAGGTGATCGAGAATATCGAGCGGGGCCTGATCCCGCCGGTCGGTCACATCGCAGCGGCGTCCGCGTCCCTGCTGGACACCATCGACAAGCTGGTCACGGCTGCGCACCCAGCACAAGAACAAGACGGAACGGGAGACGATCCGTTTCCGGTTACGCCCGAATCGCTGCGGGCGTGCCTGCCGAAAACAGACATTGCCTTCGCGCTCGGGCAAGCACCGAGCAAGAGCTACCGAGATACCGCAAACCAGGCGAAGAGCTTCCTGCGCGGCAAATACTGGAGGACGGTCATCTTCTTCACTTTCGCCGTCCTGGTTCAGAGCACGCTCGTGACTGGGAGCAAGCTGCTCACGTGGTTCCACTTGTTGCCGACGGACGGGCGACCAGCGCAGCCGCTAGCGGAACTGCTGAACCCACACGGCGATCTGGAAACTGTCGGGATCCTCATTTCCGCGTTCTTGTGGGCGCTCGTCGGGTCATACGTGTGGATTCTCATCCGGTTCCGACGATTCGGCGCGACGTATACCTACGATCCGGCACTCAAGGGCGTGTTCGAGGCCCGCGTGGTCTCCGGATCGATCACAACGGTGGTCCTTCTGTACTTCGTCTTCGGCGGGGCGGAGCCTTGGGCCAAGAACTGGCAGGTAGACCTGCCGCTCTGGGCGTTCATCCTCGGCTACGCGGGCAAGCTACAGGTCGAGCTGATCGAAAAGATGGTCGAACGCATCCAAGGGGCGATCACGTCCATTGCCGGCGGCAAGGCAAAGGGGCGAGGTGGCGTCGCCAGCGAGACGGCACCGACGACGACGGCAGGCGCTGCCTCCGCACCGGCGTCAGACCAGCGCCCGGGCGAGCGAAAAATCGTCGAGACCAAACCCAAGAGCGGCGGGCCTGGCGTCAAGGGTTGAACCATGTTGAAGCTGCTGTGCATCTCCGACCTGCACCTGGGCGAGAAGTACTCACTTCTCGACATCACCCATGTCCGGGACGGTGACTGCACATCCTACTCGGATGCGCTGCGCCCATTCCGCTACGAGGTTGCAGCGCTCGCCGGGCTCGAGCCCCAGGACGAGCCAAAGGTCCAGGTGCACACGCTCGTCCTTCTGGGCGACATCTTCGAACTCGCGACAGCCCTCTTGCCGACGGCTGCTGAGGCAGGGAGGAGCTTCTTCGATTGGCTGTTCGGGTGGCTGGAAGCCGACGAGGTCGTCTACGTCCCTGGCAATCACGATCACGTCTTCTGGATGTGGTGGAAAACCTGCATCCAGAGTGGCCAAAATTGGTGGCAGGCGGACCCGCAAGGAGTGAAGGAAGCCTTGGCCCGCGCGTACGAGGCCGTGGAGATCAAGGCGTCCGCTCCCGGTAGCCCCGAGCCCGTCGCAAGCGACAGCCACGGGGATCTCCTCAAGATGTTCTTCGGCGAACACCTCAAGCAGACGTCTTTCAGCATCGGCTACCCCGTCTACTGCGGCCCAAGCGCCGTACCGGCCGGGTATTCTTCAAGCCACTGCTTCAATACGATCTTCACCCACGGTCACCTCAATGACCCGAGGTTCGTCAGACCGGCCGACCTTATCAGCAAGGGCATGCACGCCCTGAGCCGGAGTTGGGACGCGAAGACCGGAAGCTTGGCAGAACTCGAGGCGACAACATGGCCGTTCACAAACAAGTGGTGGTATCCTCCCAAGAAGGAGACCTCGCTCGGCGAGCGGCTCTACCTTCTCGGCGAAAAGCTCGGCGAGATGAGCGAGATGTTCAAGTTCAAGCTCCCCACCCCGTGTCGGCACCTGAGCGGGGCGGATGCGGCCGCCTACCCGTACGAAACACCGCCGGATCTCATGGGCCCGGACGCAACGAGCCCCAACGATTTCTACTCGCTCCTTCAGGAGGTAGGGCCGAAATGGTATCTGCAACCGTTGCTGCTCGTGTACGGACACACGCATCACGGCGGAGCCATGCCGCTGCCGAACCCGCTAGTCTTGGTCTGCAATACCGGCGGCTGGTTGACGATAGTCGCGGATCGCCCCGTCCACACCCATATGTTCGCGATCAACGATTCGGGCGTCGCAACGATGAAGCGCGTGGATTTCCAAGTCTGAAGCAGTACCCACCCTCGCGCAGAACGGGTAGATTCCGGGTCTAGCCCCGTGCCCGCCACCGTCAACAACGAGCCGCAGGACCCGTCGCGCTTTCCGCGACGATTCGGGCCGCGCTATGTCTTGCTCAAGGAACTGGGCCGCGGCGGCATGGGCCGCGTGTTCATGGCCTTGACCGGCCAGGCCGGCGTCGAGCGTGTGTGCGCGCTCAAGATCCTACGAAGCTTCCAGGCCGGCCACCACGCCGAGGAGATGACCCAGCGTTTTCTCGACGAGGCCAAGGTCGTCACCAAGCTGTCGCACGAAAACCTAGTCTACGTCTTCGACTTCGGCGTGCAAGACCGCCAGGGCTACCTGGCCATGGAGTACGTGCAGGGCAAGACCTTCACCGAGGCGTGGAACCGCTGTGCCGTCAAACACACCGGCTTTCCCACTGGCGTGGCCATCCACCTTATCGCCGAGCTGGTGGCGGCGCTGGGCTATGCGCACCGGCTGGAGGGCATGAATCTGGTTCATCGCGACATCTCGCCCTCTAACCTGATGCTGACCTACACCGGCGGCGTGAAGCTCATCGACTTCGGGTTGGCCCAGTGGAACGACAAGGTGGCGCAGACCGCGGCCGGCACCAACTGGGGCAAGGTCAGCTACATGTCGCCCGAGCAGTACCTGGGCAAGCCCGTCGATCACCGCAGCGATCTCTTTTCTGCGGGGATCATTCTGTGGGAACTGCTCACCGGGCGGCAGCTATTCCCGGCCACCCAGTCGCGCCAGGCCAGCCAGAAAGTCCCGCCGCCTTCCACTTTGAACGAAGCTCTGTCAGTCAAGCTAGATGAAGTGGTGGGCAAGGCCTTGGCCTTCAATCCTGCGGATCGCTTTGCCACCGGCGAGGAAATGAGCGCGGCTCTGGTCGCGGAAATGCCGCGCGACGGGGGCGGCAAGCTGGCGGCCGCGGCCTTTCTGACCCAGCTCTTCGACGCCGAGATACGGGCCGAGATGGCCGAGCAGCGCGACCTGCTCCAGCGCGTCTCGGCGATGGGCGACCGAGTCCCGGTGCTAGAGGCAAGCGACAGCGCGGCCTCGGAAAACGATCCCCTGATCGGAAAAGTTCTGGGCGACCGCTACCACGTGCGCCGGCGCATCGGCGAGGGCGCCATGGGGCGTGTGTATGAAGGCCATCACACCGGCATCGGCAAGCGCGTGGCCATCAAGGTCCCTCGTCACGTGGAACGGCGCAAGAGCGAGCTGGCCCGCCGCTTTCAGCGCGAAGCGCTCGCGCCCTCGCAGATTGGCCACCCCAACGTGGTGGACGTCACCGACTGCGGGACCACGGAGGACGGCGACTACTTCTTCGTCATGGAGTTTGTCGACGGCGTCGACCTGGAGGCGCTGATCAAGCGCGACGGGGCCATGGCGGTGGAACGCACGCTTCTCGTCGGGGTTCAGATGTGCCGGGCGCTGGAAGCCGCCCACCGNNGTGGGCACGCCCCGCTTCATGGCGCCCGAACAGATCGGCGGGGGCGGCGTGGTCGATTTCCGCGCCGACATCTACGCCGTGGGTGGACTGCTCTACTTCATGCTGAGCGGCGGGCACTCGCCTATCGAAGGCAGCAACGTGCAGAACGTGTGGCAGCGCAAGCTGACCGAGGATCCCACCCCGCTGCACCACTATCGTTCCGATCTGCCCGACGACCTCGAAGCCCTCATCATGCAGTGCCTGGCTCGGGACGCGAACCAACGCCCGGCCTCGGCCGACGATCTCAAGAAACTCCTGCTCGCGGCACTGGAAGAGGCGCGCACCATTTCGAGCAGCCTGGCGGGTCTGAGAGTGCCCTCCACCACCGCGGTCGTGCCCGGCCCCAGCGACGGCAGCCTGTGGTGGAAGACCCTTGTCGTGGTCACGGCTACCGCAGTGGTGAGCTGGATCGCCGCGCGCCCGTTCTTCGTGCATCGTCCCTCGCGCCCGCACTCGGCGCTCAGCCAGATGCGCGCGGCCGCCCAGCCACCGGCCACGAACGCCACCGGCGGCAACTTGGAAAAGCCACCCTAGTTCTTTGCCCGCCGCCAGACGACTGGCATGCTAGCGTGCTTGGAGGATCACATGCGGAGATTCTTCTTTGCCTGGCTTGCTTCTGCTTTGGTCGCGTTAACATTGGGCCTTGCCGGATGTGGTGGCGGGTCAGGCGATAGCACCTCTGGACTTCCGGCTTCGGAGAAACTGGTCGACCTCACGGACGGGGAGAAAGCGCAGCTCTGCGACTGGGCCGTGGCGAAGTTCGGCGGCTACGGCAGCACATGCAATTCCGACTGGTCATTCATGACATATCCCGATCAGGCATCCTGCGTGGCAGACGGGTCCAGCCCCACCGGCACCCCAAATTGTCAGGCCACCGTTGGGCAGATGGAAGCGTGTGTCAATTCGATTCAGAAATGCGCGCCCTTTGCTGACCTTCAAAGTTCGCCCCTGTGCGCGCCCCTGACCGTCTGCTAGCAGTCAGCCAATCTTTCGCGGCTACGGATCCTGCATCCGGGGGCGCCAACGCCTTCGTGCAATCGCACGGTTCAGCTAGTAGTTGAATTGCCGCGGGGTAGGTGCCATCAGAGTTTTCATGAGCGCTCCGTCCGTTGACGTTCCGGCAAGGCTCCAGGAAAATGGCACCACACCCGGCGCACGACCACAGCCGCGCTCCTAGCGAGTCTCCTGGCTAGAAGGCGACGGACCAGAGCGAGAGGCTGAGGGTTCTTTTCGCTGCTCCGGTGGACAGAGCGCGGGAACTCCCTGGCGACGATCCGACTCGGGAAAGTTGGTAGCGCTCAACCGCTTTATCCTCGGCCTCACTCTGTCTAGCCAGCATGACGATTCCAGGAATGCCGAGAGCCAGGCCGATGCCGATTGATGTGAGTGCTGTGGCACATCCACCTGCACGCCCAAACTATCTCCCCTCTACCCAGCCACGCCCACCACGCTTATCGCGGTTGTGCCATACTTCGCGCGTGTTCCGCGGGTTCGCTTTCGCGCTCGTTATCGCCCAGTCCGCCACCGGTGGTCACATTGATCTCTGGCAGCAGCCGGTCGCGGACAAGCAAGCGGAGACGTATTGGCTGGAGCCCGAGGGTGACGGCCTAGTGTACCGAGGCCCGGAGTTCGGCGCGCACGTCGCGGAGGACGGCCGGGTCCGCTTCGAGGACAAGGCCAAGGCGAAACCCATGTCGTACCTGCCCATGCCCGCGCCGTCCGACACGCCCACCCTGCAAGGTGCGGTGAGGAAATGGCTGGGTGGCAGACCAAGAAAGCCTGCGCCTTCCGGAGACCTGGCCCCGCCCCCGCAAGCCCTAGGCTACTGCCCGCCCAACTACGCGGATTCATGCGAGAGCAATCGCCGCTACCTGCCCTCCTACGCCAACAAACATGGCATCCTCGTCAACACGGGCGTGTTCTTGGACTGGGAGAATCACTTGGTGCGGATCCCGGCAAAAGACGAGGCTCGCGTGGAAAAAGCCCGTTTTCTCGCCGCCACCTTCACGATGCGTACGCGCATGGCGGAACAGGCGCGGAACGAACGCCTGAAGGCCGTGCTCACCGATCTGCCGTCCCTCCTTTCCGCCATCTGGTACGACAGAGCCCAGCCCGCACACGAGCGTCGGAAGATCTTGCACGAATTGTGGAAGGAGTTCGCCGAAGTGCCCGGCAACGAGTCGGCTTGCGCCACGGTCATGGCCTTCATTCGTCGCCGACTGCCCGCGGGCGGCCCCGACGCTTTCAGCAAGGAAGAGCTCAACGCACTCCGCGCCGACGGCAACCCAGCATTTGATCCGTACGGCCCTTGATTGCCAATTGGCGCTGTTGATCCCGAAATTTTACGGGGTCCATGGAACAACAGTGGAACTTGCAATCCGACGGCCACTGGCTCAGACGGGCTTGCGCAGCGTGATCAGATCGGAGTCCGCGGTCACAAGGCCGATCCCACGGGAGTCGGCCAGGGCCAGGTAGGTTGCGTCGTAGGCCGAGAGCCGATGGGAGCAGCGCCTGAACGACCGAAACCTGGCCGATCCTCTGACTGGAGGCGCTAGCCCCACCAGCGGGGACGGGCGGGAGTACAATTCCCTTTTTGCCTTTGACGACATAGGTGTGTCTGTTTGCTGTGAAAGGAGAACGACAGATGACACGTACAATAGCCAGCCTTCTTGTCTCGTTCGCCGCCGCGGCCAGCATCATGGGGTGTGTGCCTGCCGGTGAGGGAGAAGTGGACCAATTCCGCAACGGCGTTCCCCGCGCCGACACTGTCACCATGCGCCTACCGGGCGGCGCCAGCAGTGGTCAGGCGCTGACGGTCGAATCCCAGAGTCAGGCCCTGCTCGGCGAGACCGCCGAGTGGTACCAGACCACGCGCAACGTAACCGTAGGCGTCAACGGAGGCGCCCTAGCGGTGGGCGCTCTGGTCAACCTCATCCTCAAGTACCCGCCTACTTCGCTGGTCCCGGACGAAGCAGTGTGGGGACCCTGGGAAGATCCGCTTGACCCGGTCGCCTGGAAAGTGACCATCACGCGGGTTGCCCCACACATGTACCAGTACAAGTTCGATGGCCGGCCGCGTACCGATCCCACGGCCGCGTTCGTCACCGTACTTTCCGGTACGCACAGCCCCGCACTGAACCAAAGCGGCCGCGAGATCGAGCGCTTCGGCAGCGGCAGCTTTACCTTGGATTGGGACGCCCGCGCCACTCTGCCCCAACCACCCGACGACAATGTGGGCAGCGTGGACTACACCTACGAACACGCGAGCGCGGCGGACACGGTCAGCATCAACGCCCAGTTCCACCAGGTCAAAGACGACAAGCAGCCCGGCAACCGAATCGATGCGAACTACGCTTTCGCCCAGGAGCCCCGTGGCCCAGGCAGCATGGACTTCGTCTTCATCTCGCCCGCCACAGCAACCCAGGAAGGGGGCCGCGGTGTGGTGCGCAGCCGCTGGCTATTCAGCGGCGCCGGCCGCTCGGACGTGCAGATCAAGACAAGCGCTGGCATCCCGTTCGCCTCTCTCAGCGAATGCTGGGACCAGAACTACACCAGCGTATACAAGCAGGACAGCTGGCCGGGTGGCGATAGCTGGGGCGCGGAAGCTGCTTGCGCCTTCCTCACGGTCGAATACTCGACGCTACAGTAGGTCATGGTCGGGCGCCAAACACCGCATTTCCAGGTGATTGCCGGCGAGCAGCCGGCGGCGCCCGATTCTCGATCCGAGTTGCGCGACCTCTACCAGAAATACGGCGCCAGCGTCTTTGGCCGATGCGCCTATCTGCTCAAGGACCGCAGCCAGGCCGAGGACGCCATGCAGGACGTGTTCGCCAAGGCGCTGCAGCACTACACGGGTTTTCGCGCCGAGGCCTCACCGCTGACCTGGTTGATGAAGATCGCCACCCACCACTGCCTCAATCTCCTGCGGTCGCAGCGGGCGGGGTGGCGCAGCCGCTATGAGCGTGAAGCCCGCGCGGCCAAGGACGAGCGACCGCAGGTCTTCGAGATGCGCGACTTGGTGGGCAAGATGCTTGCGCTGGTCGATCCTGAGACACAGGCCGCAGCCATCCACTACCACGTGGACGAGATGACTCTGGACGAGGTGGCGGCGCTGCTCGGTCGGTCGGTGCCGACGGTGCGCAAGCGACTGCAAGAATTCGCAACCCTGTGCGGAAAGGAGTTCTCCGCATGACTCTCGTGAATAGCGAAGCTGATTCTTCCGCCCCGCACGTGGGCGAGCTGCGCCTGCGCCGCTTTCGCGCGGGTGAATTCTCGGGCGAGGCGCACGAAGAGGTCGCGCGCCACACCGCCGAATGCGCAGCCTGTCGGGCCAAACTGCGCCTGCTGCAAGAAGAGCAGCGCCAGTTCGAGCGTGACATCCCCTTCGAGCGTTTCGCCGGCGGGGTCGAGCGGGCCTGCCGCGTCCCGCGCCCGAGTCCAAAGCGACGCTGGGTCATGGGTGGCACGTTCGGCCTGGTGGCGGCAGCCGCTGTGGTGGTGCTGCTGGCGCGACCCTCGGGAAGCGTGGGAGGGCGGGGAGGGCCTGCCGTCGGCGACCACGCGGGTTCCAATCGAATCAAGGGTGGCGGTCTCTCTGCGGTGGTGCGCATTGCCTCGGCCTCGGGCGGGGCACAGCGGTCTCTGCCCCCGGCTGGCTCGACCACGCTGCAGCCCGGGGAGCGAATCCGCCTCGGCTACAGCACGGCGGTCCCTGGCTACTTGGCCGCTGTCTCCGTGGACGACGCGGGCGAGGTTTCGGCGCTCTATCCCGAAGGCGGCGGATCACTTGCAGTCGGGGCCACCCAGCAGGTTGCCTTCCTGCCTGACAGCCTGGAACTGACCGGCGCCGGCCGCGAACGCGTGTTTCTCTTGCTGGCCGAGCGGCCGCTCGACGGGGCAGCCGTCAAGAAGTCGGTGCGCGATGCCCATGCGCGGGCCAAGGGTGACCTGGGCGCCCTGGCCCTTCCCTCTTTTGCGGGCCGCACCGACGTGCAGCCGTTCAGTTGGCTCTTTCTCAAACCATGATGCGCACGAGCCGACATCTGATACGCGCCGGACCGAGACTGGGGCTAATCGCGGCGCTCCTGCTCACGCCTGCCCTTGCGTCCGCCGAACGGCGTTTTGCCCTGGTCGCTGGCAACGATGCCGGCGGGCCCGACACCCGTCCTCTGCTCTTTGCCTCGCAGGATGCCCGCCGTTTTCACGCGGTGCTGACCCAGCTGGGCGGCGTGGCGCTTGCGGATGCTGACATCCTGGTCAACCGGCGCGCTGACGAGCTTCTGCGTTCCCTCACCTCGATGGAATCGCGCATCGCCGATGCTCAACGCCGCGGCGAGCGCACGGTCCTCATCGTCTACTACTCGGGCCACGCCAAGGATGGAGATCTGCGCCTGGGCGACTCGCGTTTGGGTTTCTCGACGCTGAAAGCCCGACTGGCCGCAACGCCGGCCGACATCCGCGTGGGCATCTTCGATTCCTGCCACTCGGGGATCGTCACGCGCAGCAAGGGCGCGCGGCGCGCGCCGGCCTTCGAGATCGAAGCCACCGGCTCGCAGGAGACACGCGGCCTGGTGCTGCTTTCCTCGGCCAGCGCCGACGAGGAAGCGCAAGAATCAGACGAGATCGGCGGCAGCTATTTTTCGCAGTACCTGGTCAGCGGCCTGCGCGGCGATGCCGACCGCTCGGGCGACCGGCGTGTCACCCTGTCCGAAGCCTACGCCTACGCCTACGCGCGCACCGTGGCGGACACGGCCGAAAGCGCGGCCGGCACCCAGCACCCGACTTTTTCATTCGACCTCAAGGGCAACGCCGATCTGGTGCTCACCGATCTGACCAGCCGACGCGAAGGCCTGTACGTTCCTGCCTCGGCGCCGGCTGGGACATACTACCTCATCGACACCAGCGGATTCATTGCCGCCGAGGTGGTCAAGCCCGCCGACGCCGACCGGCAGATTGCGCTGCCGGCTGGTCGCTACCGCGTGCGGCGCCGGCTGGCCGATCGCCTGCGCATCGGCGAGTTCCGCGTGGCCGAGGGCCAGTTTGTTACCCTGGACGAATCCCGGCTGCGCGACGCCGCGTTTTCCGACGACCCGGTCAAGGGAAGCCGCCGGGATTCCGCGGTCCGGCTCAGCCTCAGTCTGGGCGCCACGGTGCAGGCTTTCTTCGACGCGCCCACGCGCGACAGCCTGTTCCCGCCCACGGGTCTGCTTTCGGCCGAGCTTCAAGTGCACAACTTCTTCCGTCGCGGCTGGCTGTGGGCACTGGATCTAGCGGGTGGCAGCGCCGGCGGTCAGGTCACCCGCCTCGACACACCCCTACCTTTCCGCTTTTCCGAATTCACCGCTGGCATGTCGCTGGCCACCGAGTGGTCGCTGTGGGGCAACCGCCTGGTTCCCTACGCGGGCCTGCGCCTGGCCTACCTTCTGCTCAGTCGCAAGTTCGAGGATCGGACGATCCCCGACCAGTTCCTGTCCACTTTCTCGCCAGGCCTGGTGGCCGGGATTCGCTACCGGCTTTCGGACAGCTTCGCCGCCCTGTTGCGAGCCCGGGCGCACTACCTCCTGTATAGCGTCGACGAGAACCGCTCGCTCGGCTACTGGGAGCTTTCCGCGGGGCTCAGCTATGACTTATAGGAGCAGCGCCATGAAGCATTTTGCGCCTTTGTTGCTTGCGACCCTTTCCCTCGGCGCCTGCGGCAACTACTCCAATGAGGATCTCGATTTCCAGTTGGCGTTGCCCGAAGACGGCGAGTTGGATGCCAAGCTCCCGCAGGCCCTTACTCTCGACACCTCGTCTGAGTACTACAAGCTAACCCGGCAGGTGGTCACCACCTTCAACGGCTGGGCGGCCGCGCTGGTCAGTCTGGTGGACGACGTGCGCCGCTACTCGCCCACCTCGCGCAACGGGGCCGAGCGCATCTGGGGCCCGTTTGCCGACGACAAACATCCGGGTTGGCAGATCCGCGTGGTGATGGTGCGCGTCGCCGACCCCAACGCGCCAGCGCCGGCCTTCCGGGTTTCCTACAGCATCCAACTCCGCAACGCCGCCCAGAAAGACTCCGTGTTCTTCGATTTCATGACCGGCAACTACAGCTCTTCAGGAAGCGCCCGGCGGGGCCAGGGAGACATGCTTCTGGATGTGAAGACGGCACGCGACGCTCAATTTCCGGTCGACGATTTCGGCGACCTGGAGCGGCTCGATCTCGCCTACGACACGGCCAATTACCCCATCACCGTGCACATGGTCGTCCAGAATGTGGCCACGGCGAAGAACCGTGGTGCTGACTACAGCTATGCCGAGAACGCCGATGGCTCGGGTACTCTCATCTTCGACTTGACGGTGGACGCGGTTCCCGGCGTGCCTGGAGCTACCGACGTCACGTTCATCAGCCACTGGCTGGGCTCAGGCGCGGGCCGCACCGATGCGTACCTGAAGGGGGTGGCGGTGGACACGCCGGTGGGCATCGATTGTTGGGGCACGAGTACGGTTGCTGACTACGTGTGGCGCTGGAACGGCCAGGGCAACTTTGGCTCTGCCGATAGCTGCGTCTATCAGTGACCCCGCCGTCTAGCGCGAGCGGCGGCCCCGTCTGCACCTGGGTTTGCTGGAGCATGACCTCGGAAACCCAGATAGCATAGGGTCACGCGTTCTGCGCCAGGGCAAATCGCGGGCGTGCTTGCGGTAGAACGCAAGCAGCGCGCGTCGCAGCAAGGTCACGGACTTTGGCGCTTCCACATGGCCATTCCTCGAAAGGCGCAGTCTACTCCATCGCGCTCTCGGCCAGAGCACGAGGCCACCGCCGTAGAATGCACCTAGAAGCGAACCTGACCCTATGGGAAAGCCACGTCGATGCTACCGCTGCTGCAGACACCGCACCCTTCGCCATTGATCTCGCGCGAGGTGTAGTTTGGCGTGAAGGTTTGCTCGCGCTGGCGCTGTCGGCACCACCTTGGCGCGATCCTTGGCCGCGGATCCGAGGATTCCTCCCCTGCCCTTCCCGGTCGTGGGCTCCTCGGTTTCCTGACGCCGGCCTCAGTCTCCTGAGGCGGTCAGTAGTTAAACTGAACCCGGTGCGGACGGTTGAGCTGGACCTCGCGGTCGAAGGTCCAGATGCGATTCTGCGGGATCACGAACAGGCCGACGGAATGTCGGCCCGGCTCGATCCTCAAGTCGCTGGCGGGACACAGCTCGCCCGAATCTCTCCCGTCCACAAACACCGGATACCGGGCCTCGGTGGCACAGGTCACAGTCAGCGGCACGCGCCCGCCGTCGAGACGAGGGGCAACCAACATCTCTCGCTCCCACAACACGCCCTTGCCAGTGTCGACCACATCTCGCAACATGCGGTAGCCTGGCAATGTCACCACCAAGCGATGTGAATCAGACGTGGTGACGAGCGTGAGCGGGGTCTTCTCCTTTTGCACGCCATCGAGCCAGACCGTCGCACCAGCCGGCGTGGTCTTCACCACCAGCTGACCCGCCGGCAGGGGCGTAGGCTCAGGCGGCTTGGGCGGGCGCAATTCGGCCGCGCGACGGGCAGCCTCGGCCACCAACTGCGCGTTCCGTCGCTCGGTTTCGACCCGGGTCGCGGCCCACTCCCGATAGAAGAAGACGCCCGCAACCGCCGCAACCACTAGCAACCCGACCAGAGGTATCAGCGCCAGCCGCGACATCTTGCGGGCCAGCTCACTCCGGTACCAGACCGGAATCCGTAGGCGGCGACGGCGACGACGCCTGACCTTTCCGTCTGCCCCGACCTCGACTTGCTCCTGCACATCGTCGTCGTCGTCGTACACCGCGCCGACGTCGGGATCATCGGCCGAGATCTCGGAGAGTCCGCGCTCCCGACCGTCCTGTTCCGCTGCCTCGGCAGCACCGGCATCGTCGGACGGCGAGGCTTCAAGCGAAAACGGCACCACCGGCTCAACCGCCGATGGCTCGGTCGCCGCTGCACGAGCCGCGGCGAAAGGACGCGGGTCCTCGGTAATGACTTCGTCGAGCGCGAACGGAACCAAGGAGCCGGCAGCCGCGCTCGGGACAGCGGGCGAATCAGGAGCGGAACCAGGGGTGCGCGTGGCCGCGGCCATGGGACCGGCCTCGGCAGCCAACATGGCGGCCGAGATCTGGCGGGCCACCTCGGCCGCGGACCTTGGCCGCAGGCCCGCATCTGACGACAACAGCTTGGCCATCACGGCATGCAGCCAGGGAGGCATGCTCGGCAACGCAGGCACGCCGGCTGCAATCCTGTCCCTAAGCTGGTCACCGGTTTGCGCCGTGAAGGGCGGCGTGCCGGTGAGGAGGAAGAAAATCAAGGCGCCGATGGAATACAGGTCCGACGCAGGCACGGCGGCCGATCCCGCAAGCTGCTCGGGCGCGGCGAAAAACCACCGACTGATGTCGGCGTCGCTGCGAGGCCGCACCGCCTCGGCCAAACCGCAATCCAGGAGAAACACCTCGCCATCGGGCGACACCAAGACATTGCCCGGATTGAGTCCGCCGTGCACGCGCGGGGCTTGCGTGCGCGCGTGCAGCGGGGCCAGACGCTCGGCAAGCTTCCGCCCGAGCAGGCCCACCAGGCGCGGATCCATTGATCCGCCAGGCGCCGCCTGGCTGCGCAACTGCGCCAGATTCACGCCAGCCTTGAACTCGCACGCCGCATAGATCTGTCCAGGCCCCTCGCACAGCTCGACCACGCGCACGAACCCCGACTGGTCGAGCCCGGCCAACCGACGCGCCGCCTCGACAAAGCGGGCCGCGAGCTGAGCGTCGGGGTGCCCACGCCCGGCGCGCAGCAACGTCAACACGAAGCGCCGCTCATCGACGCCTGGCTTCACGTCGGCCAGCCGGGCGCGATAGGTTTCCGTGGTCCCGCCCTCACCCAGCAGGGCCTCCGTTTGGAAACGTCCGAGGCGCAGCACTCTCGTGGTCATCGGCCCAAGGCCTCGATGATAGTCCTCCCGCGGAAGCAGCCCAATCTTTCGATCCATGCGCTCCTCACGCCCTCCTCCGCCACTGCCTGGCCACCTCATAGACGGCCACGCCCGCAGCAGTGGAAATGTTTAGCGAGCGCAGGCCCGGATCCACCATGGGAATGCGAGCGGTTCGGTCGACGTAGCGGGTCAGAATCTCCGACGGCAAACCCACGCTCTCGCGGCCGAAGACCACGACCACGTCTTCTGGGAAGTCGATGTCCCACAGCGTGCGCTCGGCCGATGCAGTGAAGAAGAAGGGCACACCCAGTTGCGGCAACTCGGCCTCGATGGCTGGCCAGCCAGGCCAGACCCGCAGACGCACCCTGGGCCAGTAGTCCAGACCCGCACGCCGAAGATGACGATCTTCGAGGGTGAAACCAAGCGGCTCGACCAGATGCAAAGTCGCTCCCACGGCCAACGAAGTGCGACCGATGTTGCCGGTGTTCCAATGGATCTCCGGCTCGACGAGCACGATGTGGAGGGAGGGCACGAAAGCCCCAGTGTAGCCTGTGAGCGGTGCGGACGGCCAGCGTGCGCGCGAGCGGTACGCGTGAGCGGCGGCGTGAGCGGTAGCGACCGGCGTTGAGCGTGGGCGGCTCGCGGCACACAGGCCGCACACGCTTTCCGCCTTCCGCGTAGCGCACACGAACTCGCCCACACCCGCGCGACCCGCGGGCCGGCCCCCTAGGCCGCCCGACGGTTTCTACGTCGCAGGCGCAGCCGCAGCGGCGCTGGTGTATTTCGCCACCATGCGGCTGACACGCGGAATGGCCGCTTCGGTATGCTTCTTGGCCATGGGCCGCATCTTGTCGTAGGCGCCCCTGACGATTTGATTCTTCGCCCGCTGTGCGCGCTGGTCGGTTATGCCCAGCAGCGCCTCGGCCGCCTCGCCGGCGCGTGCATTCATGTAGGCAGACACCGGCTCATTCTTGGCCAGCGCAGCCTGGTACAACGGGTCCAGGCGATCGGCAAAATCGTCGAGCAAGGCGTCGATGACTTCCGGGATGAACCCCGGTTTGACGGCCTTCACCACGGCATAAGCAGCCTTGATGGGTATGCCCATCAGGCCCTTGGAAGCGACTTCCTCTTCGATGATTCGTTCGCAGTCAACCACCACCTGCTTGCGGGTTGCGGGTGGACCCAGAATCTCCTTGAGTGTGCTCATGTGCGGCACTTTACCGCGATACGGCCTTTCGTGGTACCCATGCAATCTGTGACCACGGGATCCCGCACCAGCCTCCCGCAGCGTCCGGCCAGCACCCTGGCTGTGCTGACCGGCCTGAATGCGCTCAATTACCTGGACCGCTTCATCACGGCGCCGGTGCTGCCCCTAATCATCGCCAGCCTGCACCTCTCGGACGCGCAGGCTGGCTCGCTGCAGACCGTGTTCATCTTTGTTTACTCGCTGGCCTGCCCTGCGTCGGGCCTGCTCGGTGATCGCTCCAAGCGCCTGCACATTGCCGCTGCGGGCGTGGCGCTGTGGAGCCTGGCCACCTTCGCCTCGGGCCTGGTGGCCAGCTTCGCCTGGCTGGCCCTGGCGCGCGCCGTGGTGGGCATCGGCGAAGCCAGCTACACGGTGGTAACGCCGTCGCTGCTGGCCGACCACTACCCGCCCGACCGCCGCGGCCGCGCGCTGTCGATCTTCTACGCGGCCATGCCAGTGGGAATCGCGCTCGGCTACGTGCTGGGCGGCCAGATCGGGGCGCGCTTCGGTTGGCGGCCCGCCTTCTTCGTGGCTGGCGGGCCTGGCCTGGTGCTCGCCCTGGCCTTGCTCTTCCTGCGTGAGCCGCCGCGCGGACGATTCGACCAGCCGTCGCGACCGGCGACCTCGTTGCGCGAGACCATCGCAGCGCTACGCCGGCGGCCCAGCTTCTTCTTCAACATGGCAGGACAAACTGTCTTCACCTTTTCCATGGGCGGCCTGGGCGCGTGGATGCCCACCTATTTCGTGCGCGAGCGCGGCTTGAGCGTGGCCGCAGCCGGCACGATCTTCGGCGCCTTGCTGTTGGTGGCGGGATTCCTGGGCACCATCGCGGGCGGCCAGCTGGGCGACCGGCTGGCGCGCCGTTTTCCAGGCGCCCACTTCAGTTTCTCGGGCTGGGCGCTCATCGCCTCGCTGCCCTTCACCTTGGCGGCGGTTCTGGCCCGCGCGCCTGCAGTTTTCTGGCCGGGCATGTTCATCACGATGCTGTTGTTGTTCCTCAACATGGGACCGCTCAACGCCGCCATGGTGAACGTACTCCCGCCTGACCTGCGTGCGCGAGGAGTCGGCCTGCACACCACGACCATTCATCTTCTCGGCGACGCCTTGTCGCCCTTTCTCATCGGTCTCGTGTCCGACTCGGTCGGGTTGCGCATCCCCGTGCTGCTCACCGGCCTGCTTCTTCCCTTGGCCGGCTTGGTGCTGCTCATCGGTCGCCGACAGCTGGTGGCCGACCTTTCAGCCCGGCCGCCCCAGAGCTAACCCCCATCCTCCAGTCACGGATCTGATATCGTTCTGGACCTGCCCAGAGGGAGAACGCTTCATGCGAATTCGTCGCGCCACGCACCTTTCACGTCGGTCCCCGCTGCCGTGCCTCGGGCTCGTCTCGACGCTCTCCCTGGCTTGCGGCATCACCCCACTTCTGACTCCCGCACCTGTGCAGTGCGTGCCCGGCGCGCAGGATTGCCCGGGCACCGGCGGCGCAGGTGGCACCAGCGCAAGCGTGTGTGGGGTGGCGAACGGTGGCTACGTGATAGCAGGAAGCTGGCAAGGATATGCGTGGACAGCCGCCGCGACCGAGAATGGGTCGACCATCACGCCCAAGGACTTCTCTGCTTTGGCCGCCGGCAGTCCTCTCTGCGTATCGGGTTCCGTCGCTGCCCAGTACGACTGGGGCGGCTACGCGATGATTGGCGTAAACCTCAACCAATCCCTCACCGAGGGGGCGCCCGAAAATTCGGTCGTGCCGACCGGCGCTGGCGTAACCGTGGACGTCACGAACACCGGGGGCTCGCAGCTCCGTGTCCAGATCTCGGGCCCGAATGGCGCGACAGATCCCAACGACCGCTGGTGCGTGCCGATCGGGGGCAAGGGCGGGTTCATTCCCTGGGGCAGCTTCAACACGGCTTGCTGGGGCGGATACGGGAACGCCTACAGAGGAGAGCCCATCACGCAGATCGCGATCCTCGTCCCTGGCAGCAACAGTGTCGCAGTGCCATTCAACTTCTGCATCAATTGTATCGTGGAGAGCACCGGCAGCCCCACCGGCGGGACCGGTGGCGGCGGCGCCATCTCCGCCGGAGGTGCGCCCGCGGGAAGCCCGGTTGAGCTGCATGGTCAGCTCAGGGTCCTGGGCACGAAACTCGTCGATCAACAGAATCAGCCGACTCAGCTCAAGGGACCGAGCAGCATGTGGCTGAACTGGGAGAACCAGAGATTCGCGGAAGACAAGCAAGGCCTGCAATGGATGCGTGACAACTGGAATGCCTCACTCATCCGTGCCGCCATGGGCGTCGCGGCCGGATCCCCGACCGACTACTTTGACGCTCCTGCCATCGCCAAGGCACAAGTGAATCAGATCGTCCAGAACGCCATCGACCTGGGCGTGTACGTGATCATCGACTGGCATGAAGAAAACGCCGACAGCCACCAGCAAGAAGCCATCGCGTTCTTCACCGAGATGGCACAGACCTGGGGAATCTATCCCAACGTCATCTACGAGCCTTTCAACGAGCCCACCTACCAGGACTGGTCCACCGTGCTCAAGCCGTACCATCAGGCGGTGGTCGACGCCATCCGGGCCGTGGATCCAGACAACCTCATTGTTCTCGGGACGCCCACCTGGTCGCAGGACGTCGATGTGGCCGCCAGCGACCCGGTTTCCGGGAGCAATCTGCTGTACACGTTGCACTTCTACTCCTGCACCCACAGGCAGCCGCTGCGCGACAAGGCCAACACGGCCCTGTCACTCGGAGCCGCCTTGTTCGTGACCGAATGGGGTGCCACCGATTCCCAGGGCGGGACGCCGGGGAACCCCACCCTTTGCCTCGACGAGGCCCAGCGCTGGCACGATTGGATGAACACCAACAAGATCAGCTGGGCCGCTTGGAAATTCGATCGCTGCGTGGACACGACCTGCTACTTCAATCCCAACGTCATGGTTCCCACTTCGGGCGGTTGGACGGATGCCATGCTCTACGGGCATGGGCCATTCGTTCGCGACCGGATGAAGGAATAGCGAGGGTGAGCAGCACCGTCGATCTTTCGCACGAGCTCGATGTCGCGCGCGAGCTGGCCCGGGAGGCCGCCGCCTTGGTGCGCCGCTTTTCCCAACAGCCCGTGGCGGTGAAGTACAAAGCCGGTGGCGAGCCCGTCACCGAGGCTGATCTCGCGGCCAACGCGCTCATCGTCAGCCGCCTGGCCCAAGAATTCCCCGGCGACGCCATCCTGTCGGAGGAACTGCCCGACGACGGCTCGCGTTTGGGAAAGCCACGCGTGTGGATGGTCGACCCGATCGATGGAACGCGCGACTTCATCCGCGGCCAACCCGGCTACGTGGTGATGATCGGGCTTTGCCTCGACGGCCGGCCCGCGCTGGGCGTGGTGGCGCACCCGAGCACTGGCACGGTGTGGAGTGGTGTGGTCGGCCAGGTCGCCTGGCGCGATCAGGCCGACGGGACGCGGATGCCCATCACTACCTCCCCGCTGGCCGAGCCGGCCGGGGTGCGCATCGTGGTCTCCCAGTCACGCCGCTCGCCCCAGATCGATGCCTTTCGTCGTGCCCTGGGCGTGACCGACGAGATGAGTGTCGGCAGCGTGGGTCTGAAGGTGGCGCTGGTGTGCCAAGGGGAGCGCGACCTCTACCTCTATCCAGGCGGACAGACCAAACTGTGGGACACCTGCGGCCCTGAAGCGATTCTGATCGCAGCCGGCGGCCGCATGAGCGATATGGACGGCCGACCTCTCGACTACGGCAAGGCCGATCTCAACAACCGCGGCGGCGTGGTCGCCTCCAACGGCCCGCTGCACGACCACGTCATCCGAGCCCTGGCGAGCGCGCGGGGGAAGAGTACCTAACTGCGGCTTGTCGGGAAATTCGGCGGGGCGCGGCTAGCGGGTGGCGTGGGCGAGGGCGTGAGCGAGTTCGTGGGCGGTACGAGGAAGGACGGATCGCGTGCCGCGTGCCGCTCACGCACACGCGAACCGCCCACGCAGGCCGGACCACGCTGTTCGCTACCGCTCACGCTCACACTCACGCGGGCCGATCTGCGCCGGGAATTTCCCGCCAAGCCGCAACTACGTTCCCGCCACCGTGACACGCGACACTCGTAGGGTCGGACTTTGCACCGAGCTGCGCGTGTCCAGGTCATTGCCCACGCCATCGATGCTCTTCCACAAATCGTCGAAGTTGATCGAGATGGTGATTTCGCTGACCGGATGGGCGCGGCTGCCGTTGTCGATCCAGAAGCCGTTCGCGCCTTGCGACCAGTCACCAGTCACGGGATTGAAGCCGAAGCCCATGAGATCGGTGACATACAGCCCCTGGGACAGGCGTTCCAGTTCGGCCGGTGGAGTCTTGCCCGCGAGCAAGACGAAGTTCGACGTGCTCACGTGCGGCCCGCCGCCCAGGCCCCGTCCTGCCGATCCGGTTGATCGGCGGCCCAGCTTGCGTGCCGAGTACACGTCACACAGGAAGGTGCGCAGCACCCCCTGGGACACGACCACGTTGGGTCGCGCGGACAAACCTTCGCCGTCGAAGGGCCGCGCCCCGGGAGCGCGCGGCTGAAGCGGATCGTCCACCACCGTCACCAAAGACGAAGCCACGGCCGTGCCTTCGCGCGCGGCCAGGTAGCTGCTCTTGCGCCACACGGCTCCGCCCGAAACCACGCCCGCCAGCTGTCCCAAGAGAGAGCGCGCCGCTTCGGGTGCGAACACGGCTGGCATCTGACAGGTGGCGATCTTGCGCGATCTAAGCTTGGCCAAAGTGCGCCGGGCTGCCTCCAGGCCAACTGCCTCTGGATCCAGCAACCCAGAGGCGAACCGCGAAGCCGTCCAGTAGTGACCGTTGCGTTTCTTGCCGTCGGCGTCGTCGCACACCGGCGCGACCACCAACGAGAGGCTGGTGCCGCGATAACCACCCGAGAAACCGGCCGAGCTGGCAAAGGCGGTCGCGCCCATCACACGACTGCAGATTCCGCCCTCGGAATTGGTCACGCGGCGGTCGAACTGCAACGCCGCCTGCTCGCCCTGCCTGGCCAGACGCAAGGCCTGGGCGGCGTCGAGTGATGGCGCTGTCTCGTCCCACAGGTCGAGGTCGGGCACCTCGCGCGCCATCTCGTGCGGCTCGGGCAGGTCGGCCAGGGGATCGGGCTCGGCCAGCTCGCACAGCTCGACCGACTCGCGCGCAAAACGCCGCATGGCTGCGGGCGCGAAGTCCGAGGTGTACGTGACCGCCACGCGATGATCGCGCAGAACACGCAGGCCAAGCGCCCGGCTGCCCGCGTCCTTGACCAGCTCGGGCTGGCCCAGGCGGACCTTGACCTCCAGCTCGGATCCGTCCCGCACCAGAACTTCGGCAGCGTCCGCGCCGGCCGTCCGCGCATAGGACAGCATCTCCTCCGCCCATTCCTGGCAGCGCCGCGCATCCGGAAGCCTGCTCATGGCGTGCGCGTGCCTCCCACCGTGATGCGCGCGATCTTCACCGTCGGGGTCCCCACGCCCACCGGCACCGACTGCCCGTCCTTGCCACAGGTCCAGGTTCCTTCGGACAGTCGGAAATCATGTCCCACCATGGTCACCTGGCGCAGAACTTCGGGGCCGTTGCCGATCAGGTTCACCCCGCGCAAAGGCGCCGTGAGCTTGCCGTCCTCAATCAGATAGCTCTCGGTGAGCGAGAACACGAAGTCGCCGTTGGAGATATTCACCTGGCCGCCCGAGAAGTGCTTGGCGTAGACCCCTCGTTTCACCGAAGCAATGATGTCCTGCGGATCGTCCTGGCCGCCTAGCAACATGGTGTTGGTCATGCGCGGCAGCGGCTGACAGCGAAAACTCTCGCGCCGGCCGTTGCCCGTGGCCTCGCTGTGAAAGTGGCGCGCCGAAATGCGGTCCTGCAGGTAGCCGCGCAGGATGCCGTTCTCGATGAGCAAGTTGCGCTGGCCTGGGTTACCTTCGTCGTCCACGTTGATCGACCCGCGTGCGTGGCCGACGGTTGCGTCGTCGACCACGGTACACAGGGGCGACGCCACCGGCTTGCCGACCTGGTCGGTGTAGTTCGAGGTCTTCTTGCGGTTGAAGTCTGCCTCGAGGCCATGGCCAACTGCCTCGTGCAGCAGGATGCCGGACTCGCCCGGCCCGAGCACGACTTCCATGGGACCAGCGGGCGCCTCCTCGGCGTGCAACATGGCGACCGCGATGCGGGCTGCCTCGCGGCCGTGCTCCTCGGGCGCATGCCCAGGCAGCGCGAACAGTTCCAGACCCCGGCGCAAGGCCGTGCCCGAGCGACCACCCTGACGGCGGCCAGCTTCCTCTGCCACGGCGTGAACCCCGAGACGGAGCATGGGCTGGCTGTCCTGTGCCAGCCGTCCATCCGAGGTGAAGACCAGTATCTCGCGCCACTCCTCCGACAACGAGACTTCCACGCGCACGATGCGCGCATCGAATGCGCGCGCCGCCGCGTCGGCCCGGCGGAGCAGCGCCACCTTGTCCGGGCCGGGCCGGGCCAGCGATGACTCCGGCACAGGATAGCTGTCGCAGCACTGGAGCGGGGTCAGCGCCACCGGCGCCACCTTGCCGCCAGCCGCTGCGATCTGGCCGGCCGTACGCGCAGCCTCGCTCATGCGAGCCGGAGAAAGCTCCTCGGTGTAGGCGTAACCGGTGGCATCCCCGCGCAACACGCGCACGCCCAGACCGACGACCAGGACGCGGCCGACTCTGCGCACCTGCGTCTCTTCCAGGACGAAATCGGCTCCACAACGGAACTCGAAGTACAGGTCGGCGTAATCGCCGCCCGAGGCCAACGCCTCGCCCAGGAGTTGCTCAGCCACAACCGCGTCGATCCCGGCGAGCGGGTTCGGACCCAGGAGGTCGGCTGATCGAAGGGCCCGACTCACTCAGGGATTGCTCAGGCCGAGTGCTTCGCTGTTCTTGGTGCGGATCTTGACCAGACCACGCACCTCCACCTGGCGAATCCGCTCGCGCGTGAGATTGAGAATGGAGCCCACGTCTTCCAAGGTGATGCCGCCACGATCCGCCACGTCCAGCGAGCAGGTCTCGGCCATTTCCCACACCTCCAGATGCGGAAAGTTGAGCTTGATGGCGCCGCTGTCAGGATTCACGTCCAGGTACAGGTGATGTTCGCAGCTCACGAACGGACAGGGGCGGGGCATGTTGAGGCACTCCTCGCGCGTGTGCGGGCGCGCGACATCCTCGGGGTAGACCAGTTCTTGCGCGAGCCGCTTCTCGTCGCGAGTCAGGCGCTTGGGTGCGATGGTCTTCGATCGGAAGCGGCCGTCGCGCGAGGGAACCACCTTGCGGCGGATCTTCGCAACCTCGGGCTGCGGCTGATCGTCGAACATCTCATCCTCTTGCTCCTCGAATTCGGCTCTGTCGTCGGCCATGGTGTTCCTCCCTCACGCGCGTCGGTCGGGGATCGCGCTAGTACAAATCGCTGCCGCCCCCCGCGGCAGTCCCCGCTGCCGCCGCCGCGGCCTGCGAGGAAAAACTCGCTTCCAAACCGGAGATGCGCCGGACCAGTTCGCCGGCGGCGTGCTTCGCGGCCTCGATCTCTCGTTCGACCTCCCGGCGCCGCTCCGGGCTCAGGGCCGGCCCTTTGGCCTCCCGCTCGAAGCTGGCGATGAGATCACGAAGACCCTTGCTGACTCCTTCGATCTCTTCCTTGAATTGGACGAAGGAACGCTGGATGTCCTCGATGGTGAGATTGCGCGCCATCATCGACTTGACCTGGTTCACCCGCCGGACCACGCCGGCCGGGTACAGGCCGCGTGACCCGCAGTGCTTGCCCTTGCGGCCCACCCGCACAGACCGCGGCAAGAGGCCGAGCTGCACGTACTTGCGCAGGGTTGCCTCCGAGAAACGCACACCCCGCGAAGCGAACAGGTCGACGATCTCGCGCGAGCTGATGCCCTTGGGGTAGCGNNTAGTCACTGTATTCTATTCAATAGATTCTTTTCAATAGGTAAAACCACTAGGCTTTTGTTCAGGTGTTTCCCGCATCCCCGCGTCCGTCAGTCCTCGCCCGGTCGGCGGCTCGCCCGACGCTCACACCCGGTCAGCGGTCCTACTGGCACTGCTCGATCGCCTGTAGGCCACGCTCAGGTGGCCGGCCCTTCTGGGCGAACGACCTTCCAGTCCAGCACAGATCGGCCAGCGTGCGCGTGAGCGGTAGCGGTAGCGTGAGCGCGGCTAACGTGGGCGACTGGCGTGAGCGCGCGCGGCCCGCACACACGCGAAGCACACACGCCCTCGCCCCGCGCCTTCCGCCTCCCGCGCACCCCACACGAACACGCTCACGCCCTCGCCCACGCGACCCGCTAGCCGCGAGCCGGCCTTTCAGGCGACGCGCAGGTTTCCGACCGCCTCTAGCCAGATCCGACGGCCAGTGAACTCATGTACTTCCAGCGTTTCTTCCACCATCGCCGCGGCCCCTTGTCGACGCAGCCAAGCACGCGGCTCTGCGCGGGACAAAACACGCGCACATGCATGTGGTCGTCGTGCGGCCGCGCATCCGTGGGTTGGTGCACGATTTCACGAGCCCGCGCCACCAGCGCCGGATCGGCCTTCTCCCGTTCTGCCTCTTGCAAGAGCAACTCCGCTATCGGCTGGTGGATGAAGATCCACTGCACCTCCACGATCGGATCGGACAACAAACTCGCCACCAAGGCCCAGGTCCGCCGCAAGTCGAGATGGGCATCGGGTAGCGGCTCGCGCATGCGCCGTCCCGGCTTGCCCGAGGACCACGCGACCGCGGCGCCATCATCTGCGAAGCGAATCATGGCCGGAGGGTGGGGCAGCGGTTTCCCATCGTCATCCACGGCATAGTAGAAGATGTCCACGTCCCGCCCGCTCTCGTGTGAACGGTGCATGCTCGAGTCTCCCCCGCGACGCAGCGACAGGTCTCCGACATAGGCTACGCTGCCCGGGGCGGTCTGCTGGACCCGAGCAAAGGCCCGTGTCAGTCCGCCGACGAGTTCCTCGATGGCGAAGGTGCGGCCGCGCGTGCGCCAGTCGCGGTGAACCTGGTAGCCGTCTCCTTCGACCGGCAAAGCGACCGCGCCCAAGAGGGCCCCATGTGAATGAGTACCCCACGACAGGCTCGCTCCCCCGCCTCCAGCAAATATCCCCACGCAACCCGGAAGCAGGCTCAATGCCACGACGGCGAACGCGACCGTCTGCCAGGCCTTTGATCTGTCCTTGCTCGCGGTCAAACGAACAAGGGAACCGCCCAGACACGCCTCAACCAGCACACTGGCGGCCCTGGCCATTCCTTCCAGGGGCACCTCCCGCCCCCTACCCGTAGGCCTTCTCCATCCTTTCCTGATCCTCCTTGCAACGGATGCAAAGCGTCGTTTCCAGTCGCGCCTCAAGCCGCTTAGCCGAGATCGGTTCGCCGCACTGCTCGCACAGACCGAACGTCCCGTCCTCAATACGCTCAAGCGCGTGGTCGATCTTCTGCAAGAAAGTCTTCTCGCGCCCACGCAGCCTGAACGTGAACGATTGCAGGTACTCGGACGACGCAAGATCCATTTCGTCGGGCAGATCATCGGACTCAAGCGTCATGTCTTCGCTTAGCGTCCGCTGCGCGTTGCGGAGGATTTCTTTCTTGCGGCTCAACAAGATCTCGCGAAACCGCTTGAGATCTCTTTTCTTCAAACCAGTCCCTTCCATGAAGCCCCTTGACTCAGGTTGTACAGACATCCGTTTTCTAGTGTACCGCCGGATTGAATCATGTCGCAGAAAAGATGCCAATGAATCCGTGTCCTTGACAGCCTGCCCTGGAACTGCGTAAATGCAAGAATTCGCCCAGGCGAGATTAGCCACAACGGGGTGCTTCATGGCCGGTTCGGACAAGAGGAAACAAAGTCTCTACTTTCCAGAAGAGATGCTCAAAGAGATCCAAGAAGAGGCTACGCGTCAGGACCGTTCTCTCTCCTGGATAGTGCAGAAGGCATGGAAGATCTCTCGCAAAGAGATCATGAAATACCCCTCTGTGAACGAGTTTCCCGGAGAAGAAGACGAGCGCGGCGCGAGCGAGTGAGGCCGCTTTTCCGCGGACGTGCTTGGGCGTCCTCGCCGGACCACAAGGGCGGTCGCTCTGACACCGAGGTACCTTCGGGGTAGATGGCCGAATTTCTGCTTGTCGCTGACCAGGTTTCGCCTGTGGTCGAAGGCGAGTTGTCGGGGTGTGCGGCCGCTTTGGCGCTGGCTCTGTCAGTGGCCAAACACCGCGTGACCATCCTGTCGTTGGCCACGCCGGACCAGGCCTCGCAGTTGCCCGGCATGGCGCGCCGCTTGCGAACCATTGCGATTCGTGTGGGGGGGGGGGACCAGGATCTATCGCTCTACGAGGGACGCTCGGCGGTGAGCCAGTGTGCGCTCTACGTGCTCGGCGCCCACTCGGACAATCGCGGTCGCCGCTCGGTCCTGCTGGCCAGCGCTGCCACCTCGCTGGTTCGCGACCAGATCTGTTGGCCGGACGTGGTGGTGGGTTGGGGCGAGACATCGGCGCTGGCCCTGGCCTGTGCCCCCAGCGCCCATGCCGCCTTGGTCGTGCCAGACGGACGCTGGAACCAGCCTCTATCCGACGACGAGCGCGCCGAGCTGGATCCTGAAAACCCTGCGGTGGCCGTCTCGAATGGCATGCTGGTGGGTCTGGGCGCCATCGAGGCGGACGTGGTGATTCTCCCATGCCCCGGGGCCGCGGAAGCCTTCCGCCACGCCGCTGAGTTGTCCTGCCGTGCCTCGGACCAGCCGGTCACCTCGATGCGTTTCGGATGCGACGAGCTGCCGCACGATCCGGCTACGGATCCTGCGCTGGCCGCCACCTTCTCCGCTGAGTCCCCTTCCGGCAAGCAGGAATGTCGTCGGACCCTTGTCCGGCGTACCTCACTAGCGGTAGGACCGCGCACGCTCCTGCTAGCGACAGGGCCACTCGATCCGGCACGGGGCGGTCGCGAAATCCTCGAGGCTGTTTCGCGGCTGGGGCGCGCCGATGTTGCGGTTGTGTTCCCCGCGGGAGGGGATCGGACGCTCGTCGACCAGGCCAACGTTCTGGCCATTGGGTCACCGGGCAAGGTCACGGTCTTCCCGGAGTCGGGCTGGGAGGCCGAGCGGCAGATCCTGGCCGCGGCCGACGCTGTGCTCTTGGCGGACGCCACCGACCTGACCGGACGACCGGCGAGCCTGGCCCTTCGCTACGGCGCCCTTCCCTTGGCTCCCGACGTAGGCGCAAACGGAGACTACCTGGTGGATCGCGACGTGGCGTCGCAGACGGGCTGCGGCCTGCTCTATGCGCCCGCAGATCCGTGGGGCGGGGTTGGCGCCATCCAGCGCGCCATCGCGCTGCGAACCAACGTCGAGCTATGGCAACCTCTGTTGGGCTCGCTCATGCGCGCGGCCCCGCGCTGGTCAGCGACCGCCACCTCGCTGGAGGCGGTCTGTCTCACCCCGCGTGCAGCCTGAGGATGCGCACGCCCAACTCGTCGCCCACGCTGACCAGCTCGCCCACGGCCCAGAGTTGACCGCCCACCCGAAGCTCGATGGCTTCGGTTCGGCGTGGCCCGAGGCTCAATACGCCGCCCTTCATCAATCCCGCCAGTTCGTCGCCTCGAAGCGTGAAGCGGCCGATCTCGGCGACCACTTCTACCGGCGCGCTCGCGAGAACCTGTGCCACCTCGGACGATGACGGTTCTTCCGGCTTGTACCGTGGTTTCTCGTCTTGCGATGCCATCGGCTTTGTATCCTCCTCAGCCTGAATAAAAGGGCCCACCATGGTCAACGTACCATCAGCAGCCAGGCAGGCGGGCGCGGCGAAGTCCCCCACGCGCAAGTAGGCGGGCCAGGGATGGTCCGCTTGAATTCCAGGAATGCCGCCAAACGCCACGGCGTCGCCCACGACAGCCGCAGCAAGGGCAGCACCCAACAGATCGCTTCGAGCAAGCTCCAAGGTCGCGCTGCCCACCAGCCCATCCAGGTGCGCCGTGATCGGGCCGGTCCCAGCAACGTCGGCTAGCCACGCGACCGGAATCAACAGAACGGCCCGGCCACCCAGGCCCGCGGCGGTGCGAACCGAACCGCCAACCACGAGTCGATCAGGCCCCGGATCGGGCGGCCCAGACGAGACCCCGAGCCCAAGCTCGACCCTATGGGAAACCCCGATAGCATCCAGCGCCGAGAGCAAAATGGCCGCCATGACGCCACGCTCACCGCGGCCCAGCGGACGAAGCACGGAAGGCGCCGGCCCGCCCAGAATGGCGTGCACCATGGCCAGTGAAACCCGATGGCCCACTCCCACCCAACCGCGCTGCCCGTCGCATTCCACCGAGAACCAGTCCATGCCGTCGAGGCCGCCCTCATTTCCAGGCTCACTCGGTGAGAGGACAACGTGGTCTGGGCGAATCTCAACCTCCCCTACCCCCTTTGCCGCAAGGGTCACGGCCGACGGGATGCGCAGGCGAGCCCGAGCCAGCGCGGCTGCCCATTTCGCGGCCTCAGCGGGCAGCTGCGGCAAAGCGTCGTACGAAAAAGCCTGCCATCGGGCTTGGGCAGTCATGGTTGGTAGGGTATAGTCCAATAAGAGCGGTTTTCGGGAAAGCAACGACGTGAAGCCTTCTGACGATGAATTGGGGTTTCTCTCTTGCCGGGAAATCGTGGACTACTGCCTTGATTTCCTGAGCGGCTCGTTGCCCAACAGGGAAAAGCAGCTTTTCTCGTCCCACCTGCGCAACTGTCCAGACTGCATGAGATTCTTTGAAACCTACCGCATGACGCCCGAGATTTCTCGGGAGGCCTTGGCGTTGAGCATGCCCGACCGGGTCAGGGTGGCCGTGCGTGATTATCTGCGCGAACGCTATGAGCCAAGCCCGGCCAGCGACAACAGCTCGTCGAGACGCTAAGGGAACGCGCCTGCTTGACAGGCCGAACGATGCGGGCAAGATGGCTGCACTAGCATGCCCGTCGGCCTGGTTTGTCCCCGTTGCGACGCTTTGACCGGCCTCGACGCGACCTTGTGCCCGGTCTGCCAAGCTCCCATCGTCGAGGCGGCTTCTCGCGAGCCATCGCCTGGCCGAGCCCAGCCCGCTGTCCCTGTGGAGGATTCCATGTCAACCAAGCCCTGCCCGACCTGTGGCAATCCGGTCCCGATCGGCGATCGTTTCTGCGGCCAATGCGGGACACGCATTGAGGTGCCAGCCGCGCCCAACCCCAGCGTCGGCGCCGGCAAGACCATGTTTTTCTCGGGCGTCCAGGCCGCCGGCATAGCCAAGCTGGTGGTGGTCAAGGCCAACAGTGCTGATGGCTTGGCCTATGAACTCGGGGGAACCGAGCACATCGTGGGCCGCACCGAGGGTGCCATTCTGTTTGCAGAGGATCCTCTGGTGTCCCCGCGCCACGCCAACTTTTTCTACCGAGACGGCAAGCTGTTGGTACGCGACGAAGGCTCGATCAACGGCGTGTTCGTGCGCATCCGCACCCCGACGCGGCTGGAGTCCGGCTCCGTGTTCTTGGTGGGCGAGCAGCTCCTGCAAGTCGAAGCTCTGGCACCCGATTTCGGGCCGCAGCCGGATGCCGAAGGGACGTACTTCTACGCCAGCCCCAAGCGGGCCTCCAAGATGCGGGTCATCCAGCGACTGCGCGGGGGCGAAATCGGCCTCATTGTTCGCGCCCGCGGTGACAGCGTCACGCTCGGTCGCGAGGAGAATGACCTCAATTTCCCCGACGACCCCTTCATCTCCGGCCGCCACGCCGAAGTCACCATCGCCCCGGATGGGGTGTTCACGGTGAACGACCTGGGCTCCAAGAACGGCACGTTCGTGCGTATCACCGATGAGTCGCCGTTAGAACATGGCGACTACGTGTTTCTCGGCCAACAACTCCTGCGGGTGGAGATCTCGTAGGAGAAATGCGGCGCGACGACGAAGCGAATGAGGGTTAATGTTCCTTTTCATGAACTGCGCGGAGGATAGCTCGTGATCATCTGCTCTCGCTGTGGCAAGGAAAACCAGGACCAGTTCAAGTATTGCCTCGGCTGCGGCTCGAAACTGCAGGTGGCAGTTCCCGCGCCGGCGGATCCCTTCAGGGCGCCTCCGGCCGCCCCGGAGCCCGCCCCTCTGGGCATGGCGAAGACTTTCTCGCCCCCGCCGCCTACGGCCATGGCTGATCCCGAGTCCGCTGTGGCCTTTCAGGCCACGCGTTTCCAGGCACCCGCTCCCGCCGCAGCTCCGGTGGTTCGGCCGGTTGCTTCTCCTGGCTCGGCTCCCCATGTAGTCCGTGCCAGTGGGGCCATCGGAGGCCAGCGGACAGCGCCAACTTCAACGGGCCCAGCTTCCTCCCCCTCTCGTTCGCCCACCCCTGCCGCTGGGCAGGACGCCTCCCGGCCGCGACCTGTGACCTCGCCGCAGGACGCTGCCGCCGGGGCATCCAGGCTCGCCACCGCACCGACCGCCTGGCGCCCCGGGGGCGCTTCCACGGCGGCACCGAGTCCTCCCACTGCCGGCGCGGCGCCGCGGGTTTCGGTCGCTGCGCCCGCCCGATCGACTGGGCAGCCGAGCCCCATCGTCGCGCCGCCAGCCCCCATCGGCGCAGCGGCCGCGTATCCGCTGGCGACGGCCGCTCCGGTCCCTGCCGCAGCCTCGGGGCCCACCCCGTGTCCACGTTGTGGCAACCCCGTCTCCGCAGGCTTCGCGTTCTGCGGAGCCTGCGGTCATCGCATGAAGCCGGCCGCAGGTGCCGTGGTCGAGGCCGCGATCGAGCAAGCCGCGGCGCTGGCCCCGGAGCCCGTCAAGGCCACGGTTCGTGGCCAGCTGACGCTCATCCGCCCCGACGGCACCGAGGGGGGAAGTCATCCCTTGCGCCAGGGTGAAAATCTGGTCGGACGAGGCCAGGGCCATCTCTTCGACGCCGACCCCTACCTGTCCCCTCGCCACGCCGAATTTATTCTCACCGAGGCAGGGCTCGAAGTCCGCGACCTGCGCAGCCTGAATGGCGTGTTCGTGAAGCTCACGCAGGAAGAACCGCTGGAATCGGGCGACACCTTGCGCATCGGTCAGGAACTGCTGCGTTTCGACGCCATCAGCCCGCCCTCGCCTCTCGAAGATGGAACCGAGATCATCGGCACGCCCAACCCAGGGTATTGGGGCCGCCTGTCCGTCGTCGTGGGCCGGGACGTGGATGGCCCTGCCTTCCCGCTCTTCGACGAGACGGTTGTGCTCGGCCGCGAGCGCGGCGACATCCTCTTTCCGGAGGACGGCTACGTCTCCGGCACGCACGCGCAGATCACTCTGCGTGACGGCCGCGTGTACCTAACTGACCTGGGGTCATCGAACGGCACCTTCCTCCGCGTTCGCGACGCACGGGTGGTGCCTTCTGGCAGCTTGCTCCTCATGGGCCAGCAACTCTTTCGAGTGGCCCATCAGTAGCTATTTCTGAGCGCCCTTGTTCTTGTTGAAGAAGGCCCTGCGCAG
>PMBY01000280.1 GCA_003153875.1 Myxococcales bacterium
GATTCCACGTGAAAGCCGTGGCGAGCCACCACCACCTTGTGACAGCGCGGGCAACAGGTGTTCTCGCCTTCAATCCCGGGCACGTTGCCCGTGTACACGTACTGCAATCCCTCGCCGAGAGCGATGTCGCGGCAGCGGATCAGGGTCTCGAAAGGCGTGGGCGGCACATTCTTCATCTGGTATTGCGGCGAGAAGCGCGTGAAGTGCAATGGCACCTCCGCGCCCAGATGGGTCTTCACCCAGCGGCACATGTCGCGAATCTCGGGCTCACTGTCATTGGCGCCAGGAATGCACAGGTGCACCAGCTCCAACCAGACCCCGCTTTGCCGGACGGTTTCGATGGTCTTCAACACCGGCGCCAGTTTGCCCTTGCATAGCTTGCGGTAGTAGTCCTCGGTGAAACCCTTGAGATCGATCTTCACCGCGTCGAGAACCTTGCACGCCTCTTTCATCGGTTCCGCTTCGCCCGAGCCACCTGTGACCATGGTGGTGCGCACGCCCAGCTTGTGCGCCGCGACCGCGGTATCGATGCAGTATTCGAGAAAGACGATCGGTTCGGAATAGGTGAAGGTCACACAAGCGCCTTCGGCTTGCGCCCGACGCGCGACTTCCTCGGGCGGCATCCAGTGCCAGTCCACCTCTTCGGGTCGGGACTGCGAGATGTCCCAGTTCTGACAACACTTGCACTCCAGGTTGCAGCCAGCCGTGGCCAACGAAAAAGCGCGGCTGCCAGGCAGAAAGTGGAAGAGCGGCTTCTTTTCGATGGGATCCACGTGCACGGCGCAGGGCTGGCCCCAAACCAGAGTGACATATTCGCCGCCGCGGTTTTCGCGCACGCCACAGAAGCCACGCTCGCGGTCTTCGACCAAACATTGCTTGGGGCAGAGCTGGCACTGCACGCGTTTGTTGTCCAGCTTCTTCCAGAACCGCGCCGGGTGCGGCCGTGGCGCCTCGCCCGCCCGCGCGGGCCGCGGCTGAAAGAGTGCCAGGCTGCCCACCGATCCACCAACTGCGAGAGCACAGCCCGTCCCCGCGCAGCCTCGAACAAAATCACGACGGGAGAAGCTCATGGTCAAACCTCGATTGACACCACGTCAATGGCTGCGCGCTCGCCTACGCCCAGGCCCATCTTTGCGCTGGTCTGAATATGCGTCGGCGTCAGATCGACTTTGTCGAGCGAGGGCAAGCCACGTTTGCGGCGCAATTCTTCGAGTAGTTCCAATCCCACGACATCCATCGCCACGGGATCCACGGCAAACAGCAACGCATTGGCCACCTCCGCCATGCCAGGCTGGTAGCTGGGGCCGTTGTCGACCACCGGGCGAAGGGCGTCCATCACAATCAGGCGCTGCTTCTGTCGAATTGTGGGCAAAGCGTTGACCTCGGAAATATAGGGGTCGCACTTGTCCAGGTGCATTTTGTTGGGATTATGAATGCAGCCGAATTGATTCTTTAGCGCGCCCGACATGCCCGACAACATGTGTTGCTTGAGCACGGGCAGATTCAACACAACATCCACGCGTTCGGTCAACACCCGGGCGAGGCGCGAAGCCGAGGACGCCATGACAGTCGCCTCTTCTTCGTAGCCAAGCGCATCGTTGCCGGTGCAGCGGTAGCTCTCGCCGCGCTCGTTCAACGCAAAACCCGACGCAGTCAGATCGGACGCAAAACGATCAAAAACGACCTGCTGAGGACCGCCAATGTCTATTTGCCGCAATAGTGCCGACAATTCGTCTACCAATTCCACATGTGTGGCCGCATTACGGCCGGCCAGTCCATTGATCTTCAATCCCACTGTCTGGCCCGTCTTGAAGTATCGGCTCAAACCCGCCACGCCGTCTGGTGTGCCTGCCAATGCAGCAAGACCTGCGGCAAGCATGGCGCGCAGGGCACCGCGGTCGGCGTCGTAGCCGTGGGTCAGGGCCTGTTTGGCTCGCACCACCACGACGCGTGGTCTTGCGGGCTGCGCTGGTCCATTCGGGGCAATCGCGCTGGCCGGCTTGCGGCCTGTCGAATTCCCGGCCAAGCGGGTGCTGCCGCAGGACGAGCTGCACCCGGTAGCAACCGCTGCCAGAGAGCCCATGGTGAGCAGGAATTGTCGACGGTCAGCGTCGATTCGTTCGCGGGACACGGCGAAATTATAGCCCGCGGAAGTGCGGAGCGCCGTTGGAGAAATCGCTCGCGGCTACTTGAATTCCCCTTCCGAAAAGACTATCGCCTCGTAAACTTGATACTCGGCCTTCTTCCACGCCTCGGCGGGCAGCCCGGCCTTCTGTGCCAGATGGCGCAGCGTGGTTTCGCGATCCCAACCCTGCTCCGGCGCCACCTGGGGCAAGAACGTGGCGCGATTCCATCCCAGCGACAGGATGATTCCGTGGCGCCCGATCACGATCTCCTCCGCGCTCTTCACTGGCCGGGGCGGTGTGAGCACGGAGACCTCGACCGTGATGAAGGGCAATTCCTCGACGGTGACGGTGTGAGGGAAACGCGTGTCCTCCAGGGCGGCGCTAGCGGCGCGATGGGACACCACCTCGTACACCGATGAACTGGGCTCCAGAGTGCCGATGCAACCGCGCAACTCGTCGCCCTTGCCCGTACAGGTGCCGTCGATCCCGCCCTTACACTTGAGGGTGACGAACGCGCCCGCCTTGCGTTCCAGCGAGGGCGTGACGGGAATGGACTTGATGCCCTCGGGATCGAAGCGCCCCTTGCGCACGGATGCCTCCAGCGACAGACGCGCCAGCCGCAGCAAGGTTCGCTTCTCGTCGTCGCTGAGCGGACCCGGAACCCACCGCGCGGTCGGAGAGACGGACGCGGGCAGCAAGGTTCGCTTCTCGTCGTCGCTGAGCGGACCTGCCGGCCTCAGCAGCCGGGCGAGATGCTCTTTCAGCTCGGCAGCAAACCTTCCATCGGCTTCTTCCAGAGCCTCTCCAGCTAGCACGTAGTATCTTCTGGCGCTCGCGGCCTCGAACGCGAGAATCGCCTTGTCTGGATCGGCAACTTCCCGCGAGTCTCCCTCATAGGTGGCAGAAACGGAGTCCGTGGCGAGCGTCTCCCCATCGGCCGATACCGCTACTCTGCAACGGTAGTCCAACCCAAACACCGGATTCGGCATGCGGCGCGCGTCGAAGCTCAGGGTGTCCACGTCGCATCGAAGTGTCCTGGAGCAGATGACCTCCAGCACAGCCTCTCCCGTGCCATTCTCAACCACTAAGACGTTGAGTCTAACCAATGCGTCTCTGACCGAGTGGTCTACCGCAAGAGGTCGGATCTGGTCTTCACTGCCCAGAAATGCCGCCCTGATACCTCCAAAGGAACTGTCGGTGGAACCCCGGACATTCGTTGAAGACGTCCTCAGGACCACGTGCTTGATCGAAAGAAGAGCCTTGCGTTTCACTCCTGATCGGGCCTCGCCCGAGTGCGCCCCCGCCGGATGCTTGCTGAGATACTTCTCGTACGAAGCTTTGGTGTCGGCCGAGGTCGCTTCCTTCCACTCCAACGCCTCGGCTTGTGCTCTAGCGTCATCTACGGAAACGCTGTCAGGATGCATTGTGATGAACTCCTCGCGCCACTTGCCCGTGAATGCCATGCCTATATATGTCACGCTACTCGACCAGTCGGAAGTGACGTCGCCTGAAGTGTAGTGACTAACCACATGCGGCTTGCTGCCCGGAAAGCGGCCCAACAGTTCCAGCAGCAGCGCAATCGGGTGCAGACCGCAAATCGTGGTGCCGGTCTTCTCCGCGTAGGCCAGCAGGCCAGGCCGACTCAGTTTGGTGATCTGATCGATGGACCCTTGATCCAGTCGCGCCAGCCGGGCCTGCACATCGCCTGGGCCGGCGGGAACTTCGTAGCCGTAATTCACTCCCCGGTGGGTGAAGTCGCTGGACGCCACCACGACCGTGTGACTGTCGACGATCTCGGCCAAGGCCGCGGCCAGATCCACGTAGTCCTGATCGCTCATGCGGCCTACCAAGATGGGAACCAGGCTGAACCTGGGCAGGGCGCGCTGGAGCAAAGGAAGCTGGATTTCCAGCGAATGCTCGCCTTCCTCGGCGCGCATCACGCTGCTGACCACCGGGCTGCGCCGCAACCGTGCCACAGCCTTGCCGTCCACTGGCACCAGACCGAGAGGCGTCTCGAAGTCGGTCACGTCGGGAATCGAGGCGCCGCGCAGGGGATAGTGGTGCGAGATGGCCAGCAGCACCACGCGGCGGACGTCCTGACCGCGCAGGAGCTGGTAGTTGGTGGCCGCGGCTTTGCCTGAAAAGCGATAGCCCGCGTGCGGCGAGATGAGCGCGATGACCTTACCGTCAATCTTGGGCGCCTTGGCCTCGCGAAAGAGTCCGTCGACCTCGGCCGCCAGCTGATCCTTGTTCTCCGAATACCAGGAACCAGCCATCTGAGCCCGACGAATCCTGCGGGTCGCATCCGCGGGCGCGGCGGGCGCGGGCGACGCTGCAGCGGGAGGCTTCTGCGACACCGGCGCGGGCCGCGTCTCCGATTTCTTGAGACAGCCGGCGCAGCCGCCGACGAGAACGGCCATCAGAAATGCCACCCATTTCATCGTAAAGTCCTCACGAACCGTAATCCTTGCCCTGCCCCGCGCCTCTGTCAACGTGCCGACGCGGCGACGCGCGACGGACGTTGAAACCTGACGCAAAGAACGCTAGTCCTTGGCGTCCATGACTGACAACAAGAAGTACGTGTGCAACGCCTGCGGCTACGAGTACGACCCGGCTGTGGGCGATCCAGACAGCGGCATCAAGCCCGGCACCCCGTTTGAAGATCTGCCCGAGGATTGGGTGTGTCCAATTTGCGGTTTGGGCAAAGACGAATTCTCCCCCGCCTAGCGCGAACAGGAATCCCATGGCAGCACGAACCTTGAAACCGGGTGTTCATGCGGTGGGCGTCCTCGATTGGGACAAGCCGCTCTTCGACGATCTCATNNTTTGCCGACGAGCTGCTCGCCAATCTGGCGGCAGCGGGTGTGAGCAAGCTCGACTACGTGGTCGCGCACCACGCCGAGCAAGACCATTCGGGCAGCTTGCCTGCTGTGCGGGCGCGTTTCCCCGAGGCCAAAGTGGTCACGAACCAGAAGTGCGCCGAGCTGCTCAAGACGCACGTGCACCTGCCGGCCGAGGCAGTCACCCTGATCAAAGACGGCGACATCCTGGACCTGGGCGGCCGCACCTTGCAGTTCATCTTTGCGCCCTGGGTGCACTGGCCGGAGACCATGTTCAGCCATCTGCGCGAAGACAAGATCCTCTTCACCTGCGATTTTTTGGGATCCCACCGAGCGTCAAGCGATCTCTTCGCCGACGACGAAGCGCAAGCGTACTTGGCGGCCAAGCGCTACTACGCCGAGATCATGATGCCGTTCCGCGCGCGTCTGGGCGGATATATCGCGAAGATCGAATCCCTGGGCGTGGACATGATCGCGCCCAGCCACGGCCCGGTGTATCGCCGGCCGCAATTCATCCTGGACGCACACAAGGACTGGATCGGGGACAAGCCCAAGAATCAAGCCGTGGTGGCCTACGTGACCATGCACGGCAGTACCAAGATCATGGTCGACCGGCTGGTGGATGGCTTGATCGCCCGAGGCGTGGGCGTCACGCGCATCAACCTGCCCACCATGGATCTTGGGCACATGGCCATGGCCCTGGTTGATGCGGCCACAGTGGTGATCGGCACGTCCACCGTGCTGGCCGGACCGCACCCGGCTGCTGCGTCCGCTGCTTTTGTGGCCAACATGCTGCGCCCCAAGGCGCGCTTCGCCACGGTCATCGGCTCGCTGGGTTGGGGTGGCAAGACCGTGGAGACGCTCAAGGGCCTGCTGGGCAACCTCAAGGTCGAGTT
>PMBY01000158.1:0-18246 GCA_003153875.1 Myxococcales bacterium
CAGTTCCGCTGGGCCAAGGGCTCCATTCAGGTGGCACGCAAGCTGCTGCCGCGCATCCTGCGTTCGCACGCCACCCTGGCGCAGAAGATCGAGGCCTTCTTCCACCTGACCAACAACTTCGCCTACCCGCTGTTGTTGCTTCTGTCGTTGCTTTTGTTGCCCAATCTCGTGGTGCGCACCACGCACGGGGTGCGCGAAGTGCTGATGATCGACATCCCGCTTTTCTTTGGCACCACCCTGTCCATCGCTTCGTTCTATCTCGCCTCGGAACGCGAGATCGCGCGCCTGCGCGGGGATCTCCTGCGCACGCCGTGGAGCACGCTACGCCGCTTGCCCCTGGTTCTGTCGATCGGGATCGGACTGTGCGTGAATCAGACGCGCGCGGTTCTCGAGGCCATGCTGGGACGCGAGACCGAGTTCGTGCGCACACCCAAGCACGGCATCCGGGGCAAGCTGGGTAACTGGTCGAGCAAACGCTATCGCGCGGCCCGGTCGTTGACCCCAGCCGCCGAGCTGCTCATGGCCGCCTATTTCTTGGTTGCGGTCGAGGTCGCGGTCAATCACGGCCACTACATCTCGGTGCCCTTCCTGCTGCTCTTTCTTTTCGGTTTCGGTTATGTCGGGACCGTGTCGGCTTGGCAAGGCTGGCTGGGCCAGTCGCTGCGTGGCCTGTGGCAGCGCCCCGAGGAGGCGCCCGCGTTCCCGGCCTCGCCGTTGGTCGTGGCCATGCCCGATTGCACGCCCGGCCCGGTCTTGATCACGTCGGATCGGTCTGCGCGCCCGGTGCGCTCGCGAGCGGCCAGCGAGCGGCAAGACAGCGCGACGGTCTGAGGTTCCAGGCGGCGGGCGGCGCACGCACCCGAAGTGACGACGTTGCCGATAACCCTCCGGTGTGGCATGGAGGGCCAACCTCTCCCCTGGACGGGCGGCATCCGCTCCGCCACCGATCGCGCGCCCGATGGGGCGTGATGGCGCGCGAGCACGCGGCTGATCTCACCGCCCCGCCCAGGATCGGCCTCCCATCAGCGCTTGGATGACAGCCTGGCGAAGGAAAGGTGCGCGAAGTGCTGATGATCGACATCCCGCTCTTCCAAGAACCGAGGTCTTGCGGCGCACGGGTTTCGGGCTAGAAGAGCTCGCGATGATCGCAAGCTGCCTCACAAGAGCCGTCGTGCTCGCGCTCGCGTTCGCCGCCGTCCTGTCGGTCGAGAGGTCAGCCCATGCGCAGATACTCCCGCCCGGCCCCAAGCATCCGTGGCTGGCTCTCGACGTGGAGGGCGGCGTCGCCAGCCTCCCCCGCACCGCCGACTGGACCTTCCTCGGACGCGCGGGCGCCGGCCTGAGCCTGATCGATCGGTACTACGTCCGCAGCTTCACCCTCCAGGCGATGACGCTCGGTCGAGGCAAGCAGACAATCGGCCTGGGGGCGGAGATGAACGCCTTCGCATCGGGGCTGGGCGCGTCCGCCGCAGCGATGATTTCACTCGACGGCGAGTTCGGCGCGTCCGCCGGTTGCAGTTTCAGCGTCCTTCACCTGGAGGCACAGGTCCACGCAACAGAGCCCGTCACCGCGGTGGTGGCGCTGACCATCCGAGCTCCGCTCGGGCTTATCGGATACGCGCTCTGGGCACCGAAGGACCGTTNNGCGAATGTGAGTAGAACGCGGACCACGGTATCTCCGGGCAGGGTGACAGAGGCGAGCTGGCGCTGGGCCGCCTGCGCAGCCAGGCACTTGGCGAGCCCGGACTCGCCTACCGGCTCCGCCTTGCGGACAGCCCCATTTGCGGACAGGTCGAGCGTCAGGTTGACAAACTGATCCTTGCCGACGTCGTTCTGGGCACATGCCTGAGCCCAGGCCCGCGTAGCCTGAGCGAGCGCGGGCAGCAGCATCTCCTCGCGTCCCCCCGGCTCCGCTACCACCCTGCCCCCCCGCAGCCGCTCCCCCGGCAAGTCCAGCCTCCATCCAACGCCGGCAACCGGCTTCGTGCGGCCCGAAGGCCTGCACGCGGCTACGGCAAGAAACAGAACCAAGCTACCAAGCAGCGCTCTCGTCATGATAGACAAAGAAACAGTAGGGGCCACAAGACACCGTGGCCCCTACCGGTTCTCTGTGTTCGAACTATGGGCCCAGCACCTCGGTGCAGTTCATGTTGTTGCCCGCCGGCTTGCAGGCATACATCTTCCGGAGGGCTCCCATCAGAAGACCGTCGCTACGGGCGACGTAGACGGTTCCGTCCGCCGTCGTCGTCATAGCGCTGACGGCGCAGCCGAAGGCCCCACCCAGCATCATCGCAACCAGACCAAGAGCACAGAGCGTCTTCACGAGTTTCATGTTCTCTCCTTTCCTTTTTCCACGAATCGTCCACAACGGACACGGCTGACTACTTCACAAGCTCCGCAGGCTACGACACATTGAAGCGCGTGTGAAGGGAAATGCGCCCGCGGAATTTCCGGTCGAGATGTCGACTCTGAACCTGGTCAACTCGGTCTGGGCAGAACGAACCTTCACTCTCCTGCCCAGCTATCTCGACACCCTGGCGCTCAGCTACGGAGCGCCGGTGCGCCTGGTCGACTTCGTCAACGCGCCGGAACCCGCCCGCGTGACCATGCCGTCTTCTTCTTCTCTACCTTCGCCTAGGCGATCTCAGTGACTGGTCCGTACGGCATTCTTGCGGCTCACAACGGCTTGTCACAGACTCGAATGTGCCCTACAATTAGGGCACGAGGACAAGAGCGAAGACTCCGACGGCAATGCCGGGTAATTGGCGGTGGACGCTATGAATCGAATCGCGTGCTTGGCGTTTTGTCTTGCGGCCTGTGGTTCGCATCACGGTCTCGGCACTCTACACCCGGACACTGGTGCAGGCGGTTCTATGGCTTCGGGTGGCGCGACCGACGCGGCGACCACCAGCGGGACAGACTCGGCAGGCGGTTCTATGGCTTCGGGTGGCACGACCGACGCGGCGACCACCAGCGGGACAGACTCGGCGGGTGGCTCGGAACCGCTCATCGAGCAGATGGACGGAGGCCCGATCGCAACAGGCGGGGACTCCGCTGCTTTGGAAGTCACCCAAGTCATAGCCGGCTTGTACCATAGCTGCGCACTGATGAACAATGGCACCGTGAGGTGTTGGGGATACAACGACAACAATGAACTTGGCGATGGCTCAACCGCGTACAGCAGCGCTGTGCCGGTTGTTGTCGCCAATCTGTCGGGCGTCGTACGACTCGCGAGTGGTACCTGTGCTCAGCTCAGCGATGGCACAGCAGAGTGTTGGGGCCCCAACGCCGCCGGCACCCTCGGAGAGGGAACCGCCGACCGCCCATTTCCGGTCGAAGTGCAAGGCCTGTCGAACATGATAGACATTGCGATCGGAACATCGCACACGTGCGGGCTACTCGGCGACCATACAGTGATTTGCTGGGGCAGCCTGGTCTTCGGGCGGCCCGACTCTGGGGCCGTTGCAACGATGCAGGCACCGGTTTCGGTCCAGGGGATGTCAGGTGCAATCCAGATAGTGGCAGGCAGCCACCATACCTGTGCATTGTTCGCAAACGGCACGGTCAAGTGTCTGGGTTCCAACCCTCTTGGCCAACTCGGTGATGGTACAACCACATACAATGCAACACCCGTTGTCGTGCAGAATCTGTCGGACGCAACGAAAATCTCGGCAAGTGTCGACCAGACCTGTGCTCTGTGCGCGGACGCGACCGTGAAATGCTGGGGTTGGAATGCGGTCGGCCAGTTGGGCGATGGTACGACCGTCAATCGTGCAACGCCAGTTGAGGCGTTGGGTGTGACCGGGGCAATAGATATTGCCGTAGGCTCGTACCACACATGTGTTCGCTTGGAGACAGGTGCGGTGACGTGCTGGGGTGACAATTCGGGCGGCGAGCTCGGCGACGGCACGACCGAGAAGAGGTCCATGCCGGTACAAGTGCAGGACCTGTCGAACGCCTTGCAACTCGCACTGGGGGCCGGGCATTCCTGTGCCCTACTCAGCGACCACACGGTGTGGTGTTGGGGACGCGGTGATCTCGGAGAGCTCGGCGACGGGACAATGAACAGCAGCTCACGGCCGGTCATGGTGCAGGGCTTGCCGTAAGCAGACCACGTCGACTACCTTCTCCCTTGCCACGCTGGATCCGCAACCCTCCTACCGAAATTCGGCGCGTCTTCGTATGAGGCAGGCACGCGTGCTCAACGCACAACCGGCTGTGGTGATGCCGCAGCTGACGCTGCCGTGGTTCCGCTGCGCCGACGCAGAAAGCCGGTAGAGCCAGCGCCGTCGATGGGTTCGTATTCCCGCTGGTGCAGCGCCCATTCGAATGGCAGCGCTTCCGGATCCTTGGGCGCGACGTAGACCAGCGCGGGCGGGTGAGTGCTCCACAACGTGCGCTCGCGATCCAACTTGTTGTCGACGCACGGGTTGGCTCGACAGTATTCGGCGTAGACCTTGGTCTTCCTGGGCGCATCGTACCAGAAGTAGAGGGAATCTGGGCGCGAGATGGGATTGAAGGGCGGCGCGATGAAGACGGCCTGGCCCGGCGAGGCCAGACTGAGGGCCCGCGCCTGCACATTCTCGTGACCGCGGTTCTCGTTGTAGACGAAAGCGTACACGGCGATCTTGACGACCATAAGCACTGCCACGATGCCGACGGCGGCCCGCAAATGCGACTGTGGCATCCGTTCAAGCTGTCGCGCCGCCAGTACCGAAAGCGGAGGCAGCATCAGCAGCAGGTTGTGTTGGAACGGCAGCTTGCTACGGAATAGCGCCAGCAAGAGGCCGCCGGTAAGCACCGCCAGGATGATGCCCTCTTCGTCCACGCGCGATCGGTCCGAGTGAAAAAATGACCTCGCGGCGGCGACCATGCCAGCAAGGCCAAGACACCAAAGCACCGGTGCCTCGGCTATCGCGTGGGCCACGACGGGACCGGCGAAGAACGCCGAGACGGTGGGCTGCAGATAATAGAAGGAGTTGAAGCGGTAGCTCCAGAAGACCGTCTCGCTCAAGAGACCGAATCGGGCCAGGAAGATCGCAAAGGCGGTGATCGGCAAGAACATGCCAAGCACGGCAAGACCTGCGCTACGGGCCAGCGCGGCGCCGCCCGTGCGGCGACGGATGACCACGAGAGCACTGGCCATGATGAGCAGTGCTGCGAAAATGAGCGCCTTCTGCTGGAACACGAAGGATGCGCCGAGAAAGAATCCGCTCAGAAATGCGTGGCGCGCGCGGCGCTCGCGCAGATGGCGCAGCCAAGCGCAGAGGGCCAGGACGGCAAATAGGGTCATGAACGGGTCGGGCCGCACCTCGATGGCGTTGCGGAGGAAATACCAGCTTCCCAGAAGCAGAATCGCCACCCAGGGCGCGCGATCGGGGTCGCGCGCATCAGACGAGCCGGACACTGCCCGCGAGAGAGCCAGAACCATCACGCCGACGAGCGAAAGGTCAAGCAAGCGGCAAGCGAAGACCAGGTTGCGAGGGTGGTCACCGAATAGCAGCGTCACTGGCGCAAGCAGGTAGGAGAGAGCCGGGTGGTGGTGCTCGAAAAAGTCGAGAAACGGCCTTTGTCCGCTGCCAACCAGCCAGCCCGCGTGAAGGTAGGCGATCTCGTCATGATCGCAGGTCGAGATGAATGCGTGTACTGCCGCGAGGCAGAACACGCAAGCAACCAGGAACCAGCCACGCCGGCGATCGAGTTTCACGCGGCCAGCATTGTACCCGTAGCGACCAAACAAGCCCAGCGCACCCACCGGCCATCAGGTGTTCCGGGGATGTGCAGGACAGCGCCACGGTGGGAGCGCTCTTTGTACCAACTACAGCGAGCCGAGAACGGCGCGCAGGTCGGCGGCGTATCGGCCGTGCGGAGAAAGTTGCAGGTAGCGTTTGTAGGCGGCCTTGGCGGCTGCCTTGTGGCCGCAGGCTTGTTGGGCGCCGCCAAGAAAGACGTAGGCATCGGCTCGGTTGGCGTCGAGTGCGATGGCCTTGGTCGCCCAATCGAAGGCGGGGTGAGAGCGTCCGCGCTCAAGTTCAGTCTTGGCAAGTATGATGGCGATATCCGCGGATGGGAGACCACTGGCGAACGCCTGAGCACAGATGGATACCACTTCCTTTGACCGACGTTGGTCGTAGGCCTTCTTGCACGCATCGAGCGCGGAGTCGTCAGCCGGGGCCGCAGCCACCCCGGCCGCAGTTGCTGAGCGAGCAGGGGCGTCGGCGAGGGCCGCAACCGCCCCGGTCGCGGCGGGGGAGGGAGGAGGTACGGGGAGTTCCGCGGCCGGGGCTGGTGCAGGCGTTGGCGTCGGTTCTTGTTGGAAGGCGGTCAGCTGGGGCAGCGATTGCGGCGCATGGTCCGCACGCGAGACAGCCAACGTGGCACACGCGGCGACCACGGCAGACATGCCGAGCAGCGCCCAGAATGCGCGTCTGCGCCGCCAGGGGCGCGCTTGTCCGGCGGCGGTTGGCTCCTCAAAGCTGTCGGCAGCCGCAGGCCCGGCCGCCAGATCCTCCCCCGCCTGAAAGAAACCGCTCTCCACGATGCTGAAGTGAGGGACTTGCTCTAGGGGCAGGACCAGGACTTGGCACTTCAGTTGTTGGGCCGGCCGTGCGTCCTGAGGGTCGGCACGGTGTTCGGGCGCGCGGCTCATGGGTACCTCCGCACGGTAAGAGTCGCCCCGCACTCGGCGGGGGTCAAAGATTTGGGCACCATTGCCTAGTGTCGTGAGCCCGGTTGTTCCTTACAGCCAGGCGTTCCTTTTCGAATGGGGCGCGCTGGTCGTGTCCACACCCGGCCTGCCAAGGCACGTTTCGACACCGGCACGCCCAACCTGGTGCCTTGAACTCATTCTCTCCGCTGAACGTGGCCTCGGGCGATTTTGCTGATACGCTGGCAGATGCGCTTTGTCGGCGCCGTTGACCAGCAAGCTGAAGCACATAGGAGTCGTTCATGCGGAAATGCGTCCCGATCTTGTTCACGTTCATTCTCTCGGCGTTCTTTGGGCTGGGCTGTGAGGGCAGCTCAGGCCCACCAGACGTGACCATGGTGGTCAACAGCGCCAATGCAGTCCACGCGATTTCTCCGCTCATCTATGGACTGAACTCCACCGATGAGATCGCGACCACGCGCCAGACCGTGGTCCGCTTGGGCGGCAACCGCTGGACCGCATACAACTGGGAGAACAATGCCTCGAACGCAGGAGCCGACTGGCAGTATCAGAACGACGGCTATCTGGTGCAAGGCATGGCCAATGGGGACGCACCGGGCGAAGCCGTGCGGGGGGTACTGCAGACCAGCCACGCCAATGGGGCAGCCGCGCTCTTGACGGTTCCCAATGTCGATTATGTGGCCGCGGACAAGGCCGAGGGCGGGGACGTGCGCAACTCGGGTGCGGACTACCTGCAGACGCGCTTCAAGGGCAATCAAGCCAAGAAGGGTTCGGCCTTCTCGCTCGCCCCTGATGCCAACGATGCAACTGTGTACCAGGACGAATTCGTCAATTGGGTGAAGACCGGCTTTTCGGACGGCCCGGTGCTCTTCGACCTCGACAACGAGCCGGACCTCTGGGGAGGGCCGACCGGCACGCACCCCGAAGTCCACCCAGACGCCGTCACCTACGCCGAACTGGTCGAGCGCAACGGTCGTTTTGCCGGGGCCATCAAGGACACCTGGCCCGAGGCCAAGGTGCTGGGGTTCGTCAGCTACGGATGGAACGGCTATATGACTTTGCAGGATGCGCCTGACGCCGCAGCCAACGGAGATTTCATCGATTACTATCTGAATTCAATGCAGGCGCAATCGACCACGGCCGGTTACAGGCTAATCGACTACCTAGATCTTCACTGGTATCCCGAAGCTCTGGGTGGGGCGGACGCGAGCGGCAACAATGGCACGCGCATCATCGATGACGTGAACACCGATGTCGTGGTCGAGGCGCGGGTGCAAGCCCCTCGCTCGCTGTGGGATCCACACTACATCGAGGTGAGTTGGATCACGAAGTGGTCCTCCCATGGCCCGATTCGCCTCATCCCGCGCATCAAGGACCAGATCACGGCGCAATATCCTGGAACCGAGCTGGCATTCACCGAGTGGAACTACGGCGGCGGGACGCACATCAGCGGCGCCATCGCCAGCGCCGACGTGCTCGGCATCTTCGGACGCGAAGGCGTGGGCCTGGCGTGCAACTGGGACTTCGGCGCCGCCCAGCCGTTCATGCGGGCCGCATTTCGCGCCTACCGCAACTTCGATGGGGCCGGCGGACAGTTCGGCGACACCTCGATTGAGGCGACCAGCAGCGACATGGAGGCATCTTCGGTGTACGCCAGCGTGGATTCCGCAGCGCCTGACAGAATGGTGATCGTGGCCATCAACAAGCGAGCCCGGCCGCTGCTCGCGTCCATCCAGGTGGCGCACACGACATCCTATTCGCACGCCGATGTTTTCACTTTGACCTCGGCCGGGCCGTCGGTCAATCCCGCGCACGGGCTCACCGGCAGCACGGCCAACCAATTCCTCTACACCATGCCGGCCCAGTCGGTGAGTGTCATCGTGCCCAAGCCATAGCGTCGCGGATGTCCAGTCCGAAAAGTGCGCCAGTTCCAGCCGTGGGGCGAACGATTACCAGCAGCGTCTTGACCAGGGTGGACTTGCCAGCCCCTAGCGGCCGGTGTGCCTCCGACCCGCCCGCATCACGTCCTACGCAGCGATGACCTGTGGTTTCCAGGTCGAAAAAACACGCCACACCCCGCCGTTCAAATATACTGCGCCCATCATGCGGTTTGTCGGTGTGATGGTACTCGTCCAGGTCATGAGCTGGGTTCCGTCTGCGCACGCAGCCGGCAAGGAATCCAAGGAGCGCGCGGCTCGAAAGGCCTGTCTCTCCGGCGACTACGCAAAGGGCGTCGCGATCCTGTCGGACCTTTTCATCCAGACCGAGGACGCCAACTACATCTTCAATCAGGCGCGCTGCTTCGAGCAGAACAGCCGGTGCGAAGAGGCCATAGGCCGTTTCCGCGAGTTTTTGCGCAAAGCCACCGCGATCACCCCGGCTGACAAGGCCGACACCGAAAAGCACATCGCGGAGTGCCAGGACTTGCTTGGCCAGAAGCGCGCGCCCGCGCCTACCAGCGACAGCGCGGTCGCGGTCGCGCCCAAGACAGAAGCGGCCCCACCAGCGCCTGCCGCCCCGAGTGCGGCAGCGAGTCCGCCGCCAGCGGCAACGAGTCCGCCGCCAGTGACACCGAGTCCTCCGCCAGCGGTAGCGAGTCCTCCGCCAGCGGCCGTGTCGCCCGCAACGCCTGTGCCCGAGCAGTTTGCGGTGGCCACCAGCGCGCCACCCGCGGCCAACCCAGGGCGCGGTCTGCGCATCGCGGGAATTGCCTGCGGCGTGCTTGGCGTGGCCTCGGTCGGAACCGCCATCTACTATTACGCCCAGGCGAAATCCTATTCGGACAAGGTTTCCGGTCAGACGCCCCCGAATCCCTCTGACGAGAGCGCGGGTAAGAACGCCCAGACCATGCAGTGGGTGTTCTACAGCGTCGGAGCGGCAGCCATTGCCAGCGGAACAGTGCTGTACGTGCTGGGCTGGCGTCAAGCAGACACCAGCCGCGGCATGGCCGGCATCGCGCCCATGCTGGGGCCAGGCTTGGCAGGAATCTCCGCACAAGGAGCTTTCTGATGCGAAATCGCATTTCACTGGTTGCCCTGTTCGCGGTTTCGCTGGCATCGGCCTGTGGCTACGACCCACACTTCAAGAATGGCGGGCTAGGTCCCGACGGTGGTGGTGGCGCCGGCGGCGCGGTCAGCAGTGGTGGCGCGGGCGGCGCGGATGCCATGGCGGATGGACGAGAGACAGGTGACAGCGCGGTTGACACGGCTGTGGATGTGCCTGTTTCCGCGCCTGATAGCGGCGTGGGTGGCGGCGGAGGAGCTACTGGCACTGGCGGAGCGGGGGGCAGAGGGGGTGCTGGCGGGACTACGGCGTCGACGGGCGGGACCGGGGCCGGGGCCGGTGCCGGGGGCAGTGGCGGTTCAGGTGGCGTGGCGAGTGGCGGAGCCACGGCAGCGACTGGCGGAACGAGTGCAACTGGCGGGACGATAGCTGCAACCGGGGGGACTAGCACTGACGCCTCGAAAGTCGACGCCGCGAACCCTGACGTCCGGAACACCGACGTGGGGAACATCGACGCCGCGAACATCGACGTGTCGAACTCCGAGGTGCCGGTCGGGAAGATCGACGCCGCGAACATCGACGTGTCGAACTCCGACGTGCCGGTCGCGAACATCGACGTGTCGAACTCCGACCTGGCGGTGGCGAACCCCGACCTGGCGAACATCGACTCGAGGCCCGCACCTGCTATCGTGGTCAACCTTGGACTGGCCGCCCCATTTGCGATCGCGGCGACAGCGGGAGTTACCAACACCATCACTGCGCCAATCACCCATATCAATGGAAACGTTGTGTTGGACCCAAACAAGACGTGTAACGCCGTGACCGTTGATAATGCCGGGGGTTTTGGCCTTTGCGGAGGCATGCCTCCGACAATCAGCGGGACGGTAATCACGAACTTGTATCCGGACACGACGACTTCAACCGCCATCAAGGCCGCCTTGAATGCGGCCTTTCTCAGCATTACTCCTTTGGCCGGTCCCCCAGCCGTCGGCACACTGGGAGGGGGCACCCCTATCGCAGCTCCCACTACCTTGGGAAATGTGGCTGGGGGCCCGCTCGTGCTGGGCGACAACTGGTTCACTCCCGGCGTCTATAGATCCATCACGTCGATCTTGATAACCGGGGATATCACCCTCGACGGCCAGGGCGATCCGAATGCTATCTTCATCTTCCAGTCAGCGAGTACACTCACTGCGGCAGATGGCGCCCCGAGCCCCGCGGCACACACCCGCATTCTACTGACCAACGGCGCCAAGGCTTCCAACGTCTGGTGGCAGGTCGCCAGTTCAGCCACAATTGGATCGTACTCTGAATTCCAGGGCAACATACTGGCTGCCTTCGATATCACGATGAAGACCCACGCAACGGCCTGTGGCAGATCCATGGCAGGGGCATGGGTAGGTGGCGCTGGCGCTTTTGTATTTGACTCAAACGTCGTTTCCGTGCCGGGTAATGGTTGCCCCTTGTGATGCTCTGCCTGCTAGTCTCCTCCCGGTGCTGCAGTCCGTTCGGATCCCTCACAGGGAGAACCCGAGCATGGCCAAGTCGCTGAACCCACTCTTGCAAATCGGACGATGGCTTTGTCTGGCGCCCTTGGTCTTGGCCGCTTGCACGGGGTCAGGGGGACCGGGCACCACTGGGTCCAAGGCGGATGCAACAGCGATCTCCGTCGATGCTGGGTTGTCCGAGCGCGCGCCCGACGCCCTTGTCGCTGATGCAGTCCGTGCGGCCGACACGGGCCCGCTGGCCACACCGGATGCTGCCGGCAACCGCGACTTGCCGCAACCTGATGCGGGCGCAGGGGACGGGACCGGCCAGGTGTTCGTTCCACCCATGCCATCGGTCGGCACAGATTCGACCCTGATGGACATGACCGACTTTGGCACCAGCCAGGGCTTCAAGATCATCCTCGACTACCGCTACGACACCACCCAGTCCATGACCCGCGACAAGCGACTGGTTCTGCGCACGGCTGCGGCTTCCTGGGAGCAGTTCATTGCCTCGGATTTCGCGCCCGTGCCCGCTGGCACCTACATTCGCGCCCGGGATCTGGAGAACATGGATGCGGGCGGAAGCAACTTCACCGTGACCTATCCCATCGATGACCTGGTGATCTTCCTGGGCATGGCATCGATCTACAATGCCAGCGGCGACACACTGGGAGAGGCCACTTCCAGCAAGACCACTTTGGGCATGACCGCCGACCTCGCCGCGGTGCTGAACGGAAGGTACAATGGCAACCCCTTCCAGCCCTGGGTGGCAACCGTGGCCTTCGACAAGGACAACGCCCTTTTTGTCGATGCGACCATGGATACCAGCGACGACATCCCGTCCGATCAGAACGACTTCTACAGTGTTGCGATGCACGAGTTCGGTCACGTTCTGGGGATGGGTAGCAGCCTCGCCTACCAGGCTCTGGTGGTAGACGCCACCTTCACTGGCGCGCATGCCGTGGCTGTCTACGGTGCCCCGGTTCCCCTCGCCAGCGACAGCATCCACGTTCTGAACACCGTAATCGTGGACGGCAGGCAGGTGGTCATGGCCAGGTACGACGTCGCTGGCACGCGCAGCCTGATTACCCGGTTGGATCTGGCCATGCTCGAGGATCTGGGCTACATCATCCGGCGCTAGGCCCAGGCCAACCGTCCACCCAGGAGCCGGGACATTCACGGCAACTGTCCATGGAGTTGTTGGCAACCTCATGGGCAACCGCCCGGCCTGACTGCCGACGGGCTATAGCCCATGTGACCATCGGCCATGAGGCCGTCGTTTTGCGTGCCCCAGCACCAGGCGGTCCCATTGTCCGATCGAGCGCAGGTGGAGTTTGGGCCTGCGCAGACCTCGACGAAGAAGGTGCCCGGGGCCACCGCGCGCACGGGCCTGGTTACTGAAGTCCATGGATCGTTCGTCGGTAGCCTACGGATCCCAAACCGGGCCGTCGCTGCTCACGTGAATTCCCTGCACGCCGGCAATGAAGGCTGCGGGCGACGGCGTGGCGGCGGAATCGGCGACATATCCGAGCGTGCCGCCGGCGGAGGCCATTCCTTTGGTGAAAGTCGCCACCGCCTTGCCCTTTATGACATGGCTGACTGTGACTGTGAAGCTGGTCCCGCTCTCTGACACTGATGACGTGAGGTTGGCGCCGGTCTGGTCGCGCGCTTGGATCACGTTGACAAAGTAGCCCTGGGTCGCACCGCTCGAGTCCACTTCAAGGCGCCATTGCTCGATGTCGTAGCTATTGCCGTTGTGCTCGTCGATCACGCGATAGCTTGGACTGGCGGGAACCAGGGTAGTGACCCGCGCCGCCTGATCGCCGTCGATGCCGAGCATACTGTCCCCGTCGACAGCCGGCGCCTTTTCGAAGTGGGCCAGGAAGGTCTTGGCCGCCGACGCACTGGTGGCTTCCAGGCGATCGAACACGATGAGGGCTTCCAGCGGACGCACGAAGAGGAACTCGCGCGTGATCTTCGAGACGTAGGGGTTCGGTCCGCGCGTCTGATCGTTGAGCGCGTAGGCGTCGCTGAGATCCACCGCGGCGTAGGCGTAGTTGGCTCGGCTCTCGAGCCGGACCACATGGGCCGGGCCCACGCGGTAGGAGGAGCCGCTCGGCTCGCCCAGACCGCCGAACAGGATTCCATTGTGGGCTACGGTTTCGCCCAGGGCGATAGTCCCGCTGCCCTTGTAGTCCTTGATTTCCTCCTGGTAGCCCACAGTTTCGCGCATCACCCAGCGCCCCTTGCGCCAGATCTGGAAAGTGCCGGCGTCGAGGTGCCCATGGCCGTTGCCGGTTCGGAGGTGGTCGTCGAGGTTTCCCAACTGCAACACAATCGAAGTCGCGTCGGCGCCCCACTTGTTGCGGATGTAGAAATAGCCAGTGCCGGGAGCGTAGTAGTCGAGCGGCAGGCCGGAGAAGTCGCTGGTGCTGCCGCTTGCGCCTGTGGGCGCGATGAAGAAGTCCCCACTGTTGCCGGTGTTGGCCAGCCATTTTCGCCCATAGGACGCGACCGGCGTGCCATCCCACTCAATGGTCGCACCGGTCATTAGACTTCCCATTTCTGTGGCGATGCCCGGGTTTTCACTCCAGGTTTCGTCCTCGCCGTACCCGAATTGATCCCAGAGCTGGGTTCCGTCGCGGCGAGTGGTCAGTCCGGGCGTGGTCGCGTAGATCATGAAGAAGACCGCTTCTTTGAAGTAGTTGCTCTCGCTGAAAACGTCGCGGCCCAGCGACTTGGCAGTGACGAACGGCACCACGCCGTAACCGTTCTCGTACGCTCCGTAGTGGCTGCCCTCTTCTGCGACCCCGCCCAATCCGCGCGAGGCGGCGAATGGAACAAAGGAGTCGCGCCAGCGGCGATTCAAGGCTTCGTCGAGGAAGCCTTGCGCGTTGGGATTCTCGCCCCAGCTTGCGATCCCCCATTCGAGGCTGTTGCGCAGGCAGCCCCAGAAGTAGTTGTTCTCGGGCTGGCTGGGGCCGCCCCAGTCCTTGGCATTGAAGGCGGCAAAGGCGGCGTTCAGGTTCGAGATGATGGCGGACCGATCGCTGCTCGACATCATGTCAGAGCACCAGTCGTAGGCGAGTACGAAGTATTCGCCGTACCAACGGTTGTCATCCCCGGGTGAATTGACGCCGAACGAGAACCCTTTCACGACGTCGATGGCCTGCTGGCAGAAGGTGATGCCAGCCTGCTTGCTGGCGTCGGCCGCGTCCTTGGTCATCTGATGGTACAAGCCGCGCTCGGCAGGCCACGCGGGATTGTCCGCGGCTGTATGCGAAGTATCGGGAAGGAATTTGGAGGTCGCGAACCAGCTCTTCGCGCGGGCCATGATGGCCGGGTCGTTAAGCCAGAGGCGCGGGTGAGCGGCCGGGACGGTGATGGTGCCAATTGGCCCGCCGTCGATGGTGACGCTCGCATCGCTGGTCGCGCCGGCGTCCGTGGGTAGCCCAGCGCCTCCGCCACCGCCACGGCTACCGCCACCGCCGCCACCGCCACTGATGCCGCCACTGCCACTGCCACTGCCACCGCCACTGCCACCACCCTCCGGCTGCGTGACGCCGCCCGCCTGGCCCGCGTCTTGTTCCTGCTGCGAATGCTTCGCGCCACCGCCTGCGCAGCCAGCCATCGCCAAGACCAAAGCTATGACGGAAATGCGCATAGGATCCTCCAGTCTTGGTTCTTCTGTTCGACGCGATCCAGGTTTCTACACCGCCCGCGGGAACAGAGTATCATGGCTACTATGGAGGTTTCCATGCGCCACCTTCACCTCGTCGCTTCAGTGTCGCTCACCCTGCTGGTCGCGGTTCCTGTGCAGGCGGCGCAAGTGACCATCGATCGCACGCAGCGATCGCAGACAATTGATGGGTTTGGCTTCTTCGGAGCCCACGATGTCTGGTGGGGGCAGCCCCAGGATCTGGTCAACACCGCGTGGTTCGATGCAGTGGTCGACGATCTGGGGATCAGCATCTGGCGCAACGAATTGCCGCCTCCCGCGGACGCCGTCTCGGCGCAGGACGCGGATTGGAACAAGATGCGCCCGGTGGTGCAGGCCATGTCAAACAAGGCCAAGGCCAGCGGCGTGCCGCTGAAGATCATCCTGACCGTGTGGTCGCCCCCGTCGAGCATGAAGTGCGTGGTGGGCACCAATGGCGTACAGGACGGCACGCCTTACCCCGGCGGGACCAAGAACGGCGGCGGCCTCTGCCCCTCGAAGCGGGCCGTCTACGCCGATTGGCTGGTGGCCGGGTTGAAACAATACGCCGACATCGGCGTGGACGTGTACGGACTCAGTTTCCAGAACGAGCCCTTGTTCGTCGAGTTCTACAACTCGTGTGTGTACAACTCGCAGGAATACGCCGACACCCTGGCAGCCATCGGTCCCATCATCCATGCCGCCTATCCCAAGGTGAAGCTCTTTGGTTCGGAGAACATGCTGGCCATCGAGTGTGGCGGCAAGAATGGCTTCGACCCCTACTGGTACACCGCCAATGTGATGAGCCGGCCGACCGCGCTCAGTCAGATGGGAATCTGGGCGGTTCACGGCTACTCCGATGGCGTGCTGGCCACGCCGACTTCGCAGATGTCGACCTATTGGGCCAGTTTCTACGCCGGCACGCAGAGCACGCACTTGCCCATCTGGATGACTGAGACATCCGGTTATGTCGACACCATTGAAGCGGGGCCCAATGCCGCCGGCGACAGTCTGCCGGGCGCCCTGGATCTGGCACAGAGTATCTACGCCGCCCTCTATCACGGGCACCTGTCGGGCTGGGTGTGGTGGCAAGGCAGCGAACTGGGCACCGGGATGCCGAGCGAGTTCGACCTCATGAGCAGCGTCACCACGCGGGGCAAGAAGTACTACGTCTCAAAGAACTACTATCGCTATGTCCGTCCTGGCGCACAGATGGTCCAGGCGGCCAGTGACGACAGCGAGGTGCTGGTCGCGGCCTTCGACCACGTCGCTGCCAACACTCTCACCATCATCGCCATCAACGGCGGCGCGGCGAGCAAGTCCGTCACCCTCACCGGCGCCAACCTGCCGGCCACATTCCAGGCCTATCGCACATCGACCACCGAGAACTGCGCCTCGGTAGGGCCAATGGCGCCCGCGAGCATCACCCTGCCTGCGCGCAGTATCACCAGCCTGGTTTTCGGCGACACCTCGAAGGATCCCGGCACCGGTGGCGCGGGAGGAGCGGGCGGATCCGGGGGCGGCGGCTCCGGCGGAATCACGGGCGGTTCGGGCGGTGGTGGCGGCGGCAACGGTGGAACCACGGCCAGCAACACCTCGGGTGGAAGCAGCGGCAGCGTCGGTGGGATGACCAGCAACAGTGGTGCCGGGGGAAGAACCAGCGCCGCCAGCGGCGGCTCCCGAGGAACCACGGGAGCCGCAAAGAACAGTGGTTGTAGCTGCCGCGTGGCCGGCTTCTCGCAACCAGCGGGAGCTGCGTACCTCGTTCTGTTGTCCCTCCTCCTGGTGCGCCGACGCCGGCGCGCGTAGGGATTCACTTTCGACTGTTTCGCAAGTGCATGCTAGTCGCCTATATTGCGGCGAGGGCATGAACCACACAGTTGATGAAATCATTCACTGGGCCAGACGTCTGTTTCTGATCGGGCCTGACCCAGTCGATCCCGCGGAAGCGGCCAGTTTTTGGGGAAGGATTTTTCCTTGGCCGGTGCGACTCCTGCTGGTGGCGGCCGCGGCGCTCGGGGCGGGTTGGGGGTCTACCACCAACCTGGGGGGCGAACTGGCGGCGGCCCTGCAATACGGGGGGCTGGTGTCGGTGTCGGTGGTGGCGTCCAACTGGTGGATCCTGTTGGCAGTCAACGGCGTCTTGGCTCCGTCCTTTGGGGCTCTCTTCGTCATTTGGCGCTCGTTGCAGTCCTTGGGTCAGTGGAAACCGCGGTTGACTTTCGGGCGCAGTTCTAACAAACTGAATTCTCCAATGGCAATGCTCCACATCCTCCCGACGAATCTCTGGCGTGTCTGCCAGAACAAGCCCGTCTGGGAGAGTGTGTACGACCGCTGAGCAAGCCGTTTTCACCCTCTCCGCCGAACGGGAGAGGGTAATGCGGTCTTACTCGCTCCAGTCCGGCAGTTCTGGAGCGAATCATGTCCGCGTTACCCGAGGAAGCAGCAGCCGACATCGGCGAGCAACGTCTATCGCCAGCAATCCTGGAAATCCTTCCAGGACAGGACGAAACCGCGCGCGAGAAGTGGCTGTTCTCGCCGGTATTCGTCCGCCTGCTGGCGACGAATGCGGCGTTTGGATTCTCGGTTTCTACATTCTATCTTCTGCCCAAGCATCTGGCGGTCAGCTTTGCCGCCACCCCGGGACAGATCGGCCTGGTGTCCAGCATCTTCTCGCTGGCCGCCCTGCTCTGCGTTCCCTTCCTGGGTCCCACCGTCGAGCGCCTGGGGTACCGCCGGGCCTCGATCGCAGGCTTTCTCCTGATGGCTGCCTGTGCCTTCAACTTCGCTTTCGTCGACAGCATCGGCCCGGTCCTGTGGACGCTGCGGGCTCTGCAGGGATTGGCCGCATCCATCGTGTTCGCCGCGAGCGTGGCTTTGGTCAGTGCGGTCGCACCGCCCGACAAGTTGGGCCAGGCCATGGGTCTGTCAGGCGCGGCCAGTCTGGCCATGAGCGCGGTGGCTCCGGCCATCGCCGAATCACTCGGTGCTCGCTACGGCTTTGGCTACGCCTTTGCGCTCGCGGGCGTCGCTGCTCTGCTGGGGGCGATGGCCTCGCGCGGGCTGCCCAAGTTGGGAATGGCATTCGGGCCGCACGCGAGGTCTCTGTTCGCAATCCCAGGCCCGAACATACGCGCCGTTCTGGCTGCGCTCGCTGTCACCGGCGCGGGATTCAACGTGGTGATGGCGTTCCTCGCTCCCTTCGCGCTTCGTCACGGCATCCAGGCCGTGCGCGGGTTCTTCATCAGCTACACGGTCGCCGCGCTTGGGATCCGCGTGCTCGGGAGCGGACTCACCGACCGGCTGGGACTTCGGCACACAGCCACACTGGGCATCACCCTCTATGGAATCGTCATCGCGGGAATTGGCCTGGCCGGACCAGCGCACAT
>PMBY01000158.1:18322-51105 GCA_003153875.1 Myxococcales bacterium
CGCGGGCGCTCGCTGTCCACCGAAATTCTGTCTCCACCGGGGTGAGCTTGCTATGAACGCTCCGTTGAATCTCGCAGGCCTCTCCACCAACGGCTTGGGCGTGATGGCCGGGCTGTCCACGGCCGTGCTGTGGACAGCGACCGCCGTGTGTTTCGAGGCGTCAGCCCGACGCCTCGGCAGCCTATCGGTCAATGTGTTGCGCCTGGCAGTGGCGGCAATCCTTTTCACGGCGCTTTCACTACTGCGCACGCACCACCTTCTGCCCCCCGCCCTGTCCCAGGAGGCGTGGTTCTACCTGAGCCTTTCCGGACTCGTCGGGTTCGTGATGGGCGATGTGCCCCTCTTCCAGGCCTTCGCGCTCATCGGCGCACGCTTGTCCATGCTCATCTACGCTTCAGTGCCACTCATGACGGCACTGTGCGGGTTTCTGTTTCTCGGCGAGAAGATGAATGGCCGCTCTTTGACTGGCATGGCGATCACTGTGGCTGGCATTGCCGTCGCTGTCGGCGCCAAACCAGGGCCAGATGGGACAGGCTCTGAGGCCCGTTCTCGTCGCACGACTGGAATTCTGATGGCCTTTGCCGGAGCCGCGGGACAGGCCGCGGGCTTGCTGCTCGGCAAGCGCGGCGCAATGGGACTAGACAGTTTTGCGGCGACTCAAATCCGCGTGCTGGCCGGCCTGGTGGGTTTTCTTGTGGTGTTGTTGGCCGCCAGGCGAGTACGCGCCTTGCGCGATCAGCTTCGCAAAGCCATCGCCCCAGGCGGGACTGCCACCGATCTCGCGCAAATGCGCTCTCTGCGGCGGGCTCTGATGGTTTTGTGCGTGGGAGCCTTGCTCGGTCCTTTCCTGGGCGTTTCTCTGGGGTTGCTTTCAACTCAGCTTCTGCCCGCGGGCACGGCTGCCACATTGATGTCCATTGTTCCCGTGTTGCTCATTCCTGTCTCGGCCTTGGCCTTTCGCGAGCGAACATCATGGCTGGAAATTATCGGCGCGGTGTTGGCCGTGGGGGGCGTGGCGGTGCTGGCGAGCTGACGATTCCTACAAGCTCTTGAGGAATTGCAGAAGGTCGTGCTTTTCCTGCGCGGTCCAGTGGGTGCCGAATTCGTGGCCCAAATTGCGATTGCCGGGCAGGCGCGTGTCGAAGGTGAAGGCGCCCTGGCCCTGGCCGAGCCCGAAGCTCGCGGGGCGTTGGTCGGAGGGCTGCAGCAACGCCTCCAGGGTCGGGACCGAGCCGTTGTGCAGGTAGGGCGCCGAAGCCAGCAAGGTGACCAGCGGCGGGGTGCGCACCCAAGGGCCGGCGATCTGTACAGCCTGCACCGGCCCACGACTGCTTAGCGCCGTGATGCGCGTGATGGGCATGCGCACATTCTTGTCAGCCAGCTTGCGCCGGTCGACCTCGAAGCCGAACAGACTGTCGGTACCAATGCCGCCCGCGGCCAGATCGTCGCGCTCGTCGCCCTGGGCGCGGCCGTCCCCGTCGGCATCAAAGGGGAGGATCAGGCAACTGGTGTAGGTCACGGGTTCAGCCAGGGCCGGGTGCTGTTTGTGGCAGTGCCGGCAGGGCTCGTCTTTGGCGGTGCCGGCCGTGCGCGAGATGCCGAACTCCTCGAAGATCGACGTGAAGCCACCAGGACCCTCGACCTTGCGCAGACCCAGCCTGGCCCAGAAGCCCTTGGGCCGGTGCGAGAAGTGACAATCCGTGCAGCGGGGAATGGCGAGGCCTTCTGCGGAAATGGGCTTCATCGTGCTCACTGTGGTCGCCGAGTGGCAGGTCACGCAGCGAACCGGAATGCGCGCAGTGAGCGGCTGCATTTCGTCGATGGGCGCGAACAAGGGCGCCTCAACCTCGCTGTCTCGGTAGGCGCGCGGCACATCGACCAGGATCTGCTGGTTGATGATCTCCCCCGCTGGCTGGTCGAAGAACAAGCGGCGGCCTCNNCTGCGCACCAGCTCAGGCGGCGCGGGCGAATCGTGGCGCAGGACCCGCACCAGCATGATGCCCACAAAGGAATCGGCTTGCAGCCCAATGGCGCCCATGGAGCGAATGTCGAGCACCATGGCGCGGTTGATGAGGTCGAAGTCGCCCTCGAACCCGGCGGGCACATCGATGCCCAGCTCGGCCATGGCCTGGCTGCGGCTCATTTCTGTGCGTGCGACGTAGCGGCCCAATAGGTCAGGCGCGCGCGTCGGATAGGTCGAGGCCCAATTGATGACGGAAAGTGAACGCACGCCCAGGGCCGTGGGAATGCTCTTGGGATTGAACACGCCTTCGGCGCCGGTGCGCATAGTGCCGGCGTCACTGTAGCGGCGCGAGTGCAATCCCGGCACCGTCATGTCCAGGCCGAATTCATTGGTCAAATCAGCGCGGCCTGGCCCAGCCAAAAGCAGCGTGGCCAGGGTTTGCTGCGCGTCCGGCAACTTGAGGGCCTTGCGATACTCGGCGACCGTCACGCGGCCGTCGTGGTTGAGATCGAGCGCCAGGGAATCGGGCAAGCGCGTGCGGCGCCGGATCTCCTCCTCGCTGTCGGGCTGGCCGTCCTTGTCGAGATCGATGACGTGTTTGGGATCGAAAAACGAAGACGTGGCCAGCAGCAGTCCGTAGTCCAGCCGCGCGCTGGGCAGGCCCAGGATGGTCTTGCCGTCAACCGGATTGCGGCCACTGTGGCACAACCAGCAGGTCATGCCGATGTCGCCCGTGGGTTTGCCGGTTTCCAGATCGAGCGCATCGCGCAGGCCAGAGAATCCCGTGCTGGCCGACGTGTAGCCGCGCGTGCCGGCCGGCTGGTCAGGGTCAGCGGCCAGGCCGAACACCTCGGGGTTGGCGAAGATTCCGCCCTTGAGCGAGATGTGGCGCGTGACATGGGTGTCGATGGTTCCGTCTTGGTCCAAGTCGACGGGCACGCTGTCCAAGTGAATCTCGATGTCGCGATTCCAGGCCAAGTCGGCCAAGCGCGACCAATAGTGCCCATTGGTGTTGACCAGCGGCGAGCCGGGCGTGGTCCAATCTTGCCATTCATAGGTGCCGATGCTCTCGATGGCCTGCTCGCGCACCGACGCATTCTGCGCTGCGGGCAAAAAGCGCGGCGCCAGCACGCCGGGCATCAGCTCGGGACGCGGGGGATCGAGTTTGCGCGGGGAATGATCGAGCAGCGGCGGCGGAGCGGACTTGTGCGTGCAAGCAACCGTGAACGCGAGGAAAAGGGCGACGCGGGCGAAAAGGGTTACGCGGTCGTTCGCGGGGATCACGGCAAGGATGAATCTACTCGCTTCGGAGGCGCTAGTCGCGCCGTGCCGGATCGGCGCCGTCGAGCCAACAGCACCATCGCCAGGCAAGCCAACGCCGCCACCACGGACACCGCCACACCGGCAGCCAGCGCATCGTCGACGTACTCGAATTCAACGCGGTGCTGGCCCGGGGCCACCAGCACGCCAGACAGCGAGATGTCGGTGCGCACGATCGGCGCCAAGATTCCATCCACGCGCGCGCGCCAGCCGGGATCCCAGGTCTGGTTCACCGCGATGAAAGAAGCGGCCGGCCCCGAAGCCTCGACTTCCATGGCAAATTGCACCGGTGTGCGCGCGACCACGCGCACGCGAGCGGGCGACGGCTGTTCGGGCAAGGCCGGCGCCTGACCGCTCTCGACCAGGGCCACATCCGGGATCTCGGAACCCAGCTCTCGCACGGCCTGGAGCCAGTCCTCTGGTCCGTCGACCACGCGGGTGCGCCGGATGGAAAAAGCCAGGGGCCGAGGATCGCGCGTGGCCTTTGCGTCGAGGGTGTATGCGCCGGACGGCGATCGGATGTTCGCTTCTTGCTCGGAGGCTCCCGGGCGGAACTCGACCACGGCCGTGACTCCGCGTCGAGCCAGCACTGGAGCGGCCAGGCGGGGATCTGTCTCGAATGCCCTCCAGAAGGCGGCCGTCGCCTCCGTGGTCCAGCGCAGTTGGGTGAGATCGAAGTCTCGCTCGTAGGTCATGGCGAGGCCCCACTCTACCGGGATGGGAGGCCGGGCCAGCCCGAGCGATACATCGAGGCCAGGAGCCCACGCCGCCATGTGAAAGATGACGTCGGCCTCCTTGTGCTGGACCAGGGGCACCAGGAAAGACGGCGGGGTCGTCAGCGATGCCACGGTNNCCACAGCGGCAACAGCGAAGCCAGCGCCACCAGCGACACGCGCAAACAATCGCGCAGGGTCTGCCCCTCGGGAAAATGGACGGGCAAGTGTTTGCGCGCAAGCCACACGGCACAGGCCGCGAGCAGACCCAGGGCAACGAATTTCAGCAGCGCGCGTTTCATCCACAGGCGCGCACGCGCCGGGCCCAATACCGTGTAGTCGAATCCATACGCCGCCAGCGTGACCAGGGGAAAGCAGAACAGCAGCGAGAACTTCTCGGGAAAGCGAATTCCCGAGAAGAAAGGCAGTCTGCGCACCAGGTGCCAGACCGGAAAGTTGTGGCCGAGGGCCACCACGAAGCCGAGCAGCGCGAGCGTGATCCACGGCCACAAGAAGCGCCCGCGCACCACCAGCGCGAAGATCGCCAGCAACGCGATCACGAGACCCGGGTAGAGCGAGCGGTAGTAGGGGATCACGCGCGGGTCGTAGAGGAAGCCGCCCCAGAACAGCCCGGGCTGGCCAGGAACCACATGACCGAGCGGGTAGGGAGTGAACAGCTCGAAGGCCCGCCACGCCGGCATGGACCAGACGTTGGACATGGCCTCGGGCAGGCCCAGGGCTCGAACCGTCTTGCCCGCGTGGTGCAAGCCAGGGATCAAGGTCACCGCCCCGAGCGCGAGGCCGAGCAACAGGCTGGCCGCCAGCGACGGAAGGGCGCGGCGATCGACGTGCCTGCGCTCAGCCAGCACGGCGGCAACGACCAGCAGCGGCATCATCAGCAGCGTGGAGGGCTCGCCAGTCAGGCATTGCGTCCCTACCAGCAGGGCCAGTCCCACCGCATTCGTGCTTCCAGGTTTCCGTGCCAGGCGCACCGCGAAGCCCAGGGCGAAGGGAATGACGGAGGCCGCGTGCAGGAAGGCCAACTGGCAAATCGTCGAGAGGAGGTAGCCGCCACAACTCCACGCCAGGGCGCCCAGCAGCGAGGCCGGGCGGCTGCGGCGCAATGTGCGCAAGAACCAGTACATGCCCGCGGCCCCGACGAGTATTGGGATAATGACTTGCAGCCGGAACGCCCACTCGAACGGCAGCAAGAAGAACAGCGTCGTGAGCGGGTGAAATACCTCGTACGCGGGATTGCCGGCGAATGGCTGTCCCGAGGCGAAGAAGGGGTTCCACAAGGGAATACCGCCCGAGGCCCGGGCGAGCGGCGCGATCAGCGATCGGGTGGGGCGGTAGTAGGAAGCCAGGTCAACGTCGAAGAACGTCTCGCCCAGGAAGATTGCCCGCCAGAACAGTGCCAGAAAGCAGCAAACCGCGGGCGGCCACGCGACCACCCAGAAATGGGGTTGTCTTTGGTGGAAACTCAACGCAGGTCCAGTCGGCAGGGGCGCCGCATTGGCAGAAAGGGAGTCAACCTAGAAAGCATAGGCCCTGCCCAAACGGCTTGACAATTTCGCTCGAAGCGGTCGAAAAGGCCGCAACAGGACAAGAAGTCGCCCAATCCGAACCATTCGACATAATTGAAGAAAGAAACAGCGTTTCCAGATGATGTGTATTCAGTAGTACACATCATGCCGTTTGAACAGAAGACTCTTCTCGGGGATGGGCGGCCTCTTTTTGAAGGCCGCCGTCTCCGGGATGCACTAAACTTATCTAGTTATCGCACCAGTCGATTTCGCGCCCTCGTAGCAGTTTTAGGGCGGCTGAATCGGTTCCTTCGGGGGAGATCCGATTCACCGCACGTATTCATAAGGAGGTCAACATGACCAGGTCACGGATGCTCTGTCGAACCATCGGGGCTTTGGGCGTGGCCGCCCTTTCCGTCGTCGCCTTGGTGGAGTGCGGGGGCCCCGTGCCGATCGCTGGCAGCAGCAGCCTCACCGGTTCGGGCGGAGGCAAGGGTAGCACCGACACCAACTTGGGTCTGAACACGAACCCGGGTACTACGACCAACCCGGGGACCGGGGGCGCGGCTGCCGATTGGCCCCCTGCGGGCTACACCAACAACACACCCGTGGCTGTTGGTTCCTATGCGCTGGGTCCAGAAATCACAGCGTCCACGGTCGACCCCACGACCGGAGACATCAATGGGACTTCAGCCAGTAATTGCGTGGCGTTCCTCGGTGTGGTTCGCGATTTCAAAATGGGAAATCAACCCGGCGGGCACCCGGATTTTGAGACGGCGCCGGCCAAAGACGAACCGGGGATCGTGGCCACCACCCTGGGCGCAGACAACAAGCCGGTCTACGCGGCGACTGGACAGCAACCGGCGATGTCCACCACAGGCGCCGATAACTTCAACCAGTGGTACAACACGGTTTCCGGCGTCAATATGCCGTACATATTGGCGTTGCAACTCGAGAACGTCGGCGGGGTAGCCTCTTTTCAAGCGACCCAGCCCACCTCTTTCTTTCCGCTCGACGGTGCAGGCTTTGGCAACGAGGGCCAAAACCACAACTTCTCTTTCACCACCGAGATTCACACCGCCTTCCAGTACAACGGGGGAGAGAACTTTTCATTCAGTGGCGATGACGACGTGTGGGTCTTCATCAACAAGCAGTTGGTCATTGACCTGGGCGGGAGGCACGCGCAGGAGACCAAGTCAGTCGCTATCGATTCGCTCGGGCTGACCAAGGGCAATGTCTACGACCTCGCGGTCTTCCACGCGGAACGCCACACCAACCAATCGAATTTCGAGATTCAGACCACGCTGGCCTTCACCAACTGCGGCGAGGAAATCATAGGCAGGTAGGTTGAGGGGCTCGCGCACCGTCAACCGAGCGGCTGCGGGCACAAGTCGCGCCGCTTGCAGTCGGTGCAGGGCTGGCCGCGCCAGATGGCGTCGAAGAAGGCCTGCACATCGTCCAGCAGCAGGTCGTCGCGGCTGAGCAACCCCAGTTCGAAATTTCGGCGGCCTTCGCCCTTGGCACCCAGGCCGGCTCCGGTCCAGTTGGCACTGCCCAGATACGCCATGGCTCCATCGACGACAACGATCTTGCAGTGCACACGCGGGCACAGGCGCAGCTCGAAGGATCCGCGCCGGCCGCCGCCGGGCTTGAGGTGGGCGCAGCGGCGCAACTCCTGGCGAAAAGGCAGCGAGGGCGGCGAGGCGTGCAGGATGCGAATCTCCACCCCTGCGACCACCAGCTCGTCGAAGATCTGCAACACGGACCGATACTCGCCGTTGCGAACCGTGCGACGGCGCCCCGGCCGCACCCGCGCGTCCTCGACCATCAGCTCTTTCAGGTTCGCGGTGGCGATCCACACGCTTTGCTCGGCGTTCATCACCGCCTGCACCACGGCTTCATAGTGTCCCCGCCCGCCCAAGAGGGCCAGCGACACCGGACGCGATACGCGAATGAAGTCCATGGTTCCTGCGGGACAGACTACGGGAATGTCCGAGCGCGGAGCAAATTGCTCTCGCGGCAGCCTGCGCTGTAGACAGCGCGCGTGGGCCTGGGTAGCGTGCAGGCCATGGCACCGCTTGAATCAGAAACTCGTCTACGCGAGGTCAGCGCCGGATGAACGAGCCCACCACGCGCGAGCTGGTGGTCCTGGATTTCGAGACCACGGGCCTTGTGCCGGGGCGCGATCGCACCATCGAGGTGGCGGCCACGCTTCTGGTTGATCGCCAGCCGGTCGATACCTTCTGTCGGCTCATGCACCCGGGATTTGCCTTGCCGGCCTTCATTACGTCGCTGACTGGGATCACCGACCAGATGCTGCACGGGCAGCCGCGGCCGGAAGAGGTCATGCCAGCGTTGCACAAATTCGTGCGCGGCCTGCCCATCGTGGCGCACAACGCTTCCTTCGACCGCGCCTTCCTGCAGGCCGAGTTGGCGCGGGCCGGTCTTCAGCCCGAGAGCGAATTCCTGTGCACCATGCGACTGGCGCGCCGGCTGGCGCCTGGACTGCCCAGCTATCGACTCGACACCCTGGTGGACGCCTTGCAGGTGCGCCCGCCGAGCGCGCGGCAATTCCACCGCTCGCTGGCCGACGTGAACCATACAGTCGCCATCTGGCAGGAACTGCACGCCCGCTTCACAGAGCACACCGGCCTGGCTGCGCCGCCCGTAGCTGTGCTCAGCACGCTGATGCGCAAACCGAAGAAGCAAGTGCCCAAGTACCTGGCTTCGCTGCAGGCGGGAGATGGCTGAGTGAACATGGCCGCGAGGGCCAAGGCAGATTAGTCGACGTCGCCATAGATGTCCTCGCGGCCGAGGCTTCCCTTCATGGGTCCAAGACTGCGGATTGGGAGCACTACGGAAACTGCGGGGCGAAATACCACGGGAAGCTCAACCGTAACGGTCACCTCGGATCCCTCGGGAATATCGATGGGATCGAGTAACTGTAGGTTCCCGCCATGGCGTATTGCGTGGACCGTCTTTGTCATCGCAGCTCTCCGAGTCTAATGGTGTCTCATCTCCCCGCGATTCCCCAGTAGTTTTCACCGCTCCGCGGCCGAGAATACTGGTAGGAGCCGTCGGCCGGCAGTAATCGTCAAGGAATGCGTTGCTCCGGCCGGTGGACGCGACGTATATCCGCTCAATGCAGCGGGACGCTGAGAGTTCCCCGGCTAGCAAGCCGACGAAGCTGTCAATCCCGCCGCAGGGGCATCGTAGTATCATCGAAACGCCGACCAGGCGGCGGGCTCGCAGCTAATCGCCAAACCGTTCGGCAGGCGAAGGATCGATCGGTTCCTCGGTTCGTCACGCACACTCAGGGCACATCGGTACAGGCAGTGCACATCCAAGTTCCGCTGGCTAGGTCGAAGTTGCATGTCCCGCTGGTGCAATCGCTGTCGTCCAGACAAGTATCTCTGGGCGTGTGGCAGAAGTACCCATAGCCGCAATTCACACAATAACAGAAAGGCCCGACCAGGCTGGGTGAGCAAAAGCCGCCAGGACCACAGTCTGTGTCGATCCGGCAGTTGCTTTCTGTCGCACACGTGTTCGCTGTCGAATCGCTCGTCGACGAGCGGCACACGCAAGGCACGTTGCCAAGACACTCGGAATCGCTGCTGCATTCGTCATAGGTGCATGCGTACCTGCATCCGGGACCTGGGATCTGGAGGCGGCAGCGACCATTCGTGCCGGCGGTGCAGTCTCCGTCCTTTGCGCAACCTATGGGGACAACTGAACTCTGCGCACACGTACCGATGTCCGATACGCCAGCACCTCGCTCTGTTGGGCAGGGCGAGCCGGCCTGCCGGTGAGTCGCGGGGACTGGCGCCGCATCCAGGCTGGGGCCGCCTGAGCAGGAAACGGCTGCAGCAATCAGGGCTGAAAATCCAAGGAGCAAACGACGCATGAGCTATCCTCCGGGGCTGACACTGACCAAGCTTAGCACCGGTACCGACCGGCGCGCGGCACCAGGAACGTGACGACGAGACCCACCGCACACCGATGCGCTGCCATAAAGCCGTTGCAGCGCTAGTAGGCAAGGCGTTCGACAGACGCTGCCAGCTGGGGCGCTGGTTGACGTAGGTGGCGTTGTCGGGCAACCTGAACTGCGACGCGGCGACGGGAGGGCGCGCTTGAAGTTCCTACGCGCTTTACAGATGGCCTTGGCCGAGCCAACATGACCATGGAAATGCGATTGCTTCGTTGGCTCGGCTTGTGTCTCGCGCTTGCTTGCGCGTCGGCGTGCGCGGGGTCCAAGACATGCGAAGGCGATTTGGTCGAGGTTGGCTCCGGGTGTCCGGCAACGTTCGACGGCAGGCTTGAGAGCGTCCCAGCTTGCCCAAGCTACTGCCTCTACGTGGCAGCGTCGCGCTGCAACGATCTGATCGTACTCGACTACGCTTGTGGCGGCGGGCTGAGCTGCTACTACGATTCCACATCCCTGGCGCTCGTCGGCGCAGAAATGGGTAGCGATATCCCAAGCTACTGCGGCGACTCGTCCTATTGGAAAAGCGCTGGGCGGACACCGTCCGGCGCCTGTTCCGGAGCAGTCAACCGGAGCGAACGCTGGTGTATTCCTCAGGCAACGGCGGACGCCGGGCCCTGAGGCCGCTCGACCCGCGACCATTGGGGGGGCGGGGTCGAACAGGGACTGATCGGGCTTCTGTGGGCACACGATCCGTTCTCCTCACGGGCGCGGAAGTGGCGCCTCGCCGATCCTGAAGAGGCGAGCCAAACTGCCGATCAGACATGCGCAGCGTTCCCGTCATCCTCCCACTCCGGCACCATGCAGCCGCGCTGGCCTTGGTGCTGGTGGCCGCTTGCGCGGGGCCGGCGGCCAACTTGGTGCCCTCGCCGGGGGAGAGCGTCGAGATTCGGGCCAGCTACTACAGTCATGCTCTGGTCGGTCGCAAGACGGCCTCGGGCGAGCCCTATGACCCGGCGCTGTTTACGGCGTCGCACGCGACCCTGCCAATGGGAACCATTCTGCGGGTCACCCGCCTGCCTGACGGCCCGTCGGTGGAGGTGCGGGTGAACGATCGCTGTGGCTGCACGCACGGGCGGCAACTGGATCTCTCCGAGGCGGCTGCGCGCCAGCTGAACATGCTGCGCCTGGGAACGGTGAAGGTCCGCATCGAGATTCTGGACCGTCGCCCCGCCCGGTGAGCGGGTATCGAGCTACTGCGCAGGCTGCTGGAAGATCGTGTCGTCTGGGCCGACCGCGGTGTAGCTGCCATCGGGGTTGACCCACACATCCCACAGGAACTCGTGCACGCCGATCGACTGTTCACTCCAGCTGGTGCCGTCGAAGCGGAAAACCCCCGCGCTGATGCTGTCGCCAGTGCGCTTGGCACCCACGGCGTAGACGCGGTCGGCGCTCGCGCCGTGAATTCCCAGCAGGGCCGTTTCACCCTCGTGCACGGTGGTCACACTGGTGCCATCGAACCGAAGGATCACGTGTGAGACCTCGGACATCACCTCGCCCACGATAAACACGTTGTCAGGCGAGGAGCCCCACACCGCCCTGAGACTTGCCTGAGTAGGCGTGGGCAGGATCGACCAAGCCGTCCCGTCGTAGCGCAACACAGTGCCCTGCTCGCCGACCGCCAGCACATTGTCATGCGCCGTTCCCCATAGGGCGGTCAGTCTGGCTTGGGTGGGGCTGCTCATGGGCTGCCACGAGGTTCCATCGAAATGCANNGATGATGCCGAGCGAGCCGGCCAGGAAGACATCGTCGGAGGCCACGCCCCAGAGCGCCCGGCCTTGCCCACCGTTGGGCTCGCTCTCGCGGAAGCTTTCGCCCAAATCCCACGCCTGCCATTCCCCGCCAAGGNNGTGCCGTTGAATCCGCCGGAAACAAAGAAGTCCTGCGAGCTTTGGCCCCAGATGTTTGCCAGGGGATACCCGCCTTGGTACAGGGTGACCCAGTTGCCCGTTTCCAGCCGCCGGATCAGTCCGTTTTGCCCGCGGTAGCCCGCGATGAACAGCTCGCCGTCGGGCGAGCCCCAGATGTCAGTGTTCACAACGAAATTGTCGCCGCAGGGATCGCATCCTTCGCCGCCAATGGTGTCACAGCCCGCCGCCGAGATCTGCGCGGCAACCGCAACCACCAAAAGTCTTCGATACGCCGTCAACACCAGGTCAGAGTAGTGCAATGCGCCCGCCGACACAACCGAGGTGGCCCGTCAGTTACCCACAATGCGCAGGCTGGGCGTGATCCGCGTCCCGCCTTTCAGCATGGCCCACACCGGGCAAATCTGTTCCTCGGACTGCGCTAGGGCCCGCGCCACCGCATCGGGGTCCAGCCCCGCACCGCGCACCACGAATTCCATCGCGATCTCGGTCAGCAGCGTCGGGTGCTGATCGCGCCGCACGGCCCGCACGTTCACCTCCACTCCTTGCGCGGGCTGTTTCAACTTGCGCAGAAGCACGACCATCGATCCGCCGGCGCAACTGGCCAGGCTGGGGGTACCGCTGAAACCCCGTTTGAAACGGCTAGGCACCACTCCGCGTACCTGAAAGTGGTATCCTGTTCCTGGGTCATGAAAAAGGAGGATGTCCGGCAGCGCATCGAGAGCTTCCGCAAGATGTCAACGGCCGGGGCAGCCATTTTCATGCTTGGTCTGGTGGGACTGGCGTGTAGCAACTCCGGTCTGAGAAGCGGCGCCCATGATGCGGGAACTGCAAGCGGCGGCCAGGCGGGCAGTATTATCAGCAGCGGATCTGCCGGAGGATTCGTTGGTACGATTGGCTCCGGCGGATCGAACGGGGATAGTGGAACCGCTGACAGCTCGGGCACTGGTGGCCAAGGAGGCACGGCCGGTTCTCCGCCCAGCGATGGTGGCCGGTGCGGGGCGTCCCCTATTTGCAACCAAGGTGACCAAGAGGCGGCCTCGGCGGTTGGCTTGCCCTACACCGACCTGTCCGGGGACTGCCCAGCAGAGCGCGAGTGCTATTCCTTGGACGATGGCTGTGGCCCAATATTGTGCGCGGTCCCTGCGGGTGTGCATTGCGACGATCCGCTGTCGGTGTGCGATCCTGGCGACACACTAGCAACGTTGGGAGAGTGTGAGGGGTACCCTAGTCCATGTTACTCAAAGAGGCTCTGTACGCGATCCACTGTATGCAGACATGTGACAGATGCCGGTGTGGATGCGGGAATAGATGGGGGCATAGATGCGATAGTTATCCCCTACTGTGGTGATGGCATTATTCAGACGAATCTTGGTGAGCAATGCGACTTGGGGCCATTTAACGGCGTGCCCCTAGATAGCAGTGGAAAACCAACGGGCTGGGGTTGCTCTTTATGCGACAAGACTTGCCGGTTTTCCTGGTGTCAACTGTGAAGGACCGCTAGGGACATCAACAGCCCCTCGGCCGAGTGCGTCGCATGGGCATGCTACGGCACCGTGATCGAACCCAGTAGGCAATTGCCGCCGGTGTCTTGTGCCGGGGCGCGATCGCACCATCGAGGTGGCAGCCACGCTTTTGGTCGATCGCCAGCCGGTCGATACCTTCTGTCGGCTCATGCACCCGGGATTTGCCTTGCCGGCCTTCATCACGTCGCTGACTGGGATCACCGACCAGATGCTGCACGGGCAGCTGCGGCCGGAAGAGGTCATGCCAGCGTTGCACAAATTCGTGCGCGGCCTGCCCATCGTGGCGTACAACGCTTCCTTCGACCGCGCCTTCCTGCAGCGAGGACCTTCGGGCGGACGGCAATCTCAGGAAACGCAGCGAGCACCTTCGCATCAAAGGTTGCAAGTGGGAGGCTCTCGCGCCTGGCAAGTTCAACGAACAGGGTGTCGTAGACCGCCACCCCCGACTGAACCGCGCGTTCAAGAGCGCCGTGCCATAAAGTCTTGCTCGGGACGGATTGAATCCCCATCTTCGCTGCGAGGCTAAGGCGTTTCCTGCCCTCATCGGCCAGAATGACATCGGCTCGTACGGCCATCCAAATGACATTCGCTAGCTCCGCTTCCCACACGGCCGGCGCCAGGGCGTCGTCGAGCGCGTGCCAGAAGCGGCTCGCTTCCTCGACGAATGGTCGCGTGCCCAAGAGGAAATACGCGAGGACGTTCGTGTCGACGACCGCTTTCATTCGCGTTCCGTGGCGATCCATCCCTCGACTTCAGCAGCGGTCGGACGACGTGTCTGCTTGACCCATGCCGCTTCGATTTGGTGAAGGACAGAGAGTCGCTCACCGACGTGTTCGTTGATGAGTTCGCGCACCTCCTGTTCCATCGAGCGATGGTTCTTTCGGGCTAGAGTCTTCAGCGACTTTGTGACTTTGTCTGGGACATTTCTGATCGTGAGAGTTGCCATAACTCACCTGCTAGCACTATGCTAGCATCGCGAAAGCCGGCTAGCAAGCGCCGTAGCTTTGTGGTTTGGACTTGCGACGTGATGCTGGATAATAGGCGGTTGCCCCTGACCGCCGAAGACCGAAGACGTCGCCAAGAGGATTGTCAAGGCGATGCACCTGCCGGCGGACATCCCCCAGCTTCACCCAGCGCGCCCGCCGCTCAGCTCACCGGGCGTGGAGGGTGGCGAGGAGCAGGCCGGCGAGAGCTGGCTGAACTGACTGGCGCCTCGGCGGAGTGCAGATGCGGTAGACTGTGCCGCATGCTCGGGACACACCTCTCAGGACGCTCTGCCCGCGGTCAGATCCGCCTCACGGAACCCGGGGTGGCGCGTCGGTGGGCGTGGCGGCCCACGGCGGGAGGGTTTCCCGACGCAGAAAGACCCCGTTCGAAAGGGCTACGACGCACGCCAGTACGTCCCATGCAGGCCGGTAAAGAGGCTGAATAGCCCGAACCGCGTGTGGTTGCCTCACCCACGTTTCTGGTGAAGGTCAGCGATTCCTGCCCCAGCCGCGCGATTTCGGGCGTCACTTTCGTATCGAAAACGTCAGCGCGCCAGCCCTCGATCACAATCCAGACGATGTTGGGCAAGCTCGCTGGTGCCTCAAACACCAGAGGTGCGCGTGGATAGTTGAGTTTCCTCCCTAGCTTCTGGCCAGCGGCCAGTAGCATCCGGTCGGACGACTGGGGCCACCCCATCATGGTGGTGATGATTTGTTTGACGGCAAACGGAGGGTACAATGGGACGACTACACAGGCTGGGATGGCGTCGGTCACGTCGGCGAAATCCGCTACAGCGCCCAGAGCCCGGTCGGCGCCCACCACGACGATCCAGGCCACCAGCCAACGCTTCCAACCACCCGGACAAGTCCCTGCCGGAGGCGTCCGCAACGGATGTCGGGCCAGGAACTGAAACACCAAAATCTCGCAGGCAACCAGCGCCACACAGGCGACTGTGAAACGTATGAGCTCGCGCGACGGGATCTCCAGGGTTTGAAATCCCCCCGGCGTGAGCAATACGTCCAGTGCAAGGCCATTGAAGTGAAAATGAAAGAGACTGTAGAGCGTCGCGTCGACAAAGAGAAATACGTGGGTAATTGCAAACAGCAGTGGCGCTGCCAGCGGTAGCGCACCCAGTCCGAATTCGAAGCGGCACAGGGCGTGGAGAAGCGAGCCGATCGCGGCCGCCAGAGTGGCAAAAACCGCCAGCATGGCCAGCCACACCAGGATGTGCGGGATGGCACCCTTTCCCGAAGTGAGCATCGCGAAGCGGTGACCCTGCAACAAAAAGCCGACGAGATTGATCACCGCGAATGGGCACAGAGCGCTTCGGTATGCGGATCGGGGAGGTGAAGCCATACTCCTGGTGACCTTCAATTGGAGACTCTCAACTCACGCCGAGGCGGGCAGAATGATCGCGTTTACCGAGGTACAGCGCGAGGGCGCTCGGCGCCAGCAAAGGTAAGAGAATGGGCAACACACCGACCGTTGACAAAGGATCCAGCCCAAGATCTCCACTGGCGTTACTTTCCAGAACCAACAGGACCGCTATGATCACCAGCAGCAGGTCAAGCAGCGGCCGTTTTCGGTCGATGGCGTGCGGTTCACGCGCCGCCCTCAGGGCCGTGGCCAAGGCCAACGCCAGCAGGGGGAGCGCGAGAATGAACGTGTGACTCCACACGACTGGCGTGGCCAGCAGAGAAGCGCATATCGCCACGGTGCTCACGCGTTGCACACGGCCTTCACTGCTGGCGGGTGCGCGCCAACGGACGGCCATGGCTGCCAGAATCGCCACCAGCCCGGCCACCAGAGCCACCGGGATGCGCAGCCCGAAAGTCGACAACACGCGCACCAGCGCGATCCTGTGGTGTGCCTGCACCTGCACATCTTCGAACGAGGGCAGCGCCATGAGACGATCACGCCAGGGCCATGAGACAAGTCCGACGAGCGCGACCGCAATCGAGACTGCTAGCCACGCCCGCCGGCGCTCGCGCCCAGGCACCGCAGCCATAGCGACGACAGCCACCAAAGCGATCGGCTTGAGCAGAAGCCCAGCGCCAAGCAGAAGCCCGGCCAGCACCGGCAGACGCGACCAAGTGGACAGAGCCAGCAGGGTCAAAGCAGCCACGAAGGGCGATAGATTGCCCACCTCGATGCTCTCTGCGACCGGAGGCAGGAACATGCAAGCCATCGCGACCGCGAACTGTACCCGCGCGGGCCAGCGTGTCCAGGCTGCAGCAATGACCGCGACCACCGTGCTGCCGCCGAGGACGCAGCCGCGCAGGATGGCGCGCACCGCGGGCTCGCCCAGCAGGCGCTCGGCGAGTGCACCCAACCAAGCAAAGGCTGGCAGGTAGAGAAATCGCGGACAAGAAAGATACGGATCGATTCCGTTGCGCGCAGCCGCAAAGGCGCACAAATAGGCACTTTCATCGCCAAGCGGGTGCGCGGCGACGAGAACCGAGCGCCAGCCCAACCAGCCGGCAGCCAGGGCGAGAGCTGCCGAGATGAAGAATGGAAGGCTGGCGCGGGCGCGTCCGATCATGGCTGGGCCTGCGCGCGACGAAGTCGTGCAAGCAGCTCCTGTGCCGGTTTGAGCGAAGGCTCAAGCGCCAGGCACTTTGCCAACGCGCGTGTCGCGCCGGTTCCGTCGCCATGGGCCATAGTTCCAAGCATACCGGGCCATGAGGGGGTCAGACAGGTTTTCTGATCGCGATGCAGCTACCCCTGCAGGGCCCTGCGTTGCATGCGGCCCTCGCTCCACAGGGCTTCCTCCATGGCGGCCAACAAAGGTCTGGTGCTCTGGGCGTCGCGTGCGCTGAGCGCGATGGCCTGTGGGGCAGCAACCAGCCCGGCGCGTTCGTCGGGCGTCAGGCGGTCGATTCTGTTGTACACCAGCAAGCGGGGCGTGCCGGCCAGATCCAGATCATTGAGGATGCGCCCGACAGCCACGATGTGCGCCTCGTGATCTTCATCCGCAGCGTCGACGACGTGCAGGAGCAAATCCGCGTCCTGCAATTCCTCCAGGGTGGCGCGAAAGGCCTGCGCCAGATCCTTGGGCAGGTCGCGGATGAAGCCCACGGTGTCGGCCAGGATCAGCTCGTGCGGAAAACGCAACCGCCGCGTGGTGGGATCGAGTGTGGCGAAGAGTCTGTCCTCGACCGCCACCTCGCTGCCGGTCAGGGTGTTGAGCAAGGTGGACTTGCCCGCGTTGGTGTAGCCCACGATGCTGGCAACGGAGATTGGGTCAGGTCGAAGATCCTCAGGGTGCCTCGGGACAGACGGCGCTCTTGCACAAGGCGGAGATTCGCGTCAACAGAAGGTCACCCGTCGGAAATCCAGAAGCCGGCAGGTCGCATCTGTTATCACGATGTGATATGGTGATAACATGATCCGGACGCAGATCTCAGTAGATGTCGATGTGTACGCCAGGGCCAAGGGGGTGGCTCGTCGCATGGGTATTTCCGTGGCAGAGCTGGTTAGGCGCGGCTTGGAGGAGACGATCGCGCGACAGCCCACATCGAAGCCGTGGATGGCGTATGCGGGTATTATCGAAGGCTGTCGCGAAGACAGCAGCACCGTGGACGAGATTGTCTACGGGCGAGCTGAACCGTGACTGAAGCGGCTTTTCTAGATTCGGGGATCTTCATCGCGTTCCTGAACCGCCACGACCAGTGGCACACACAGGCTACTGCTCTGTTTAGCCTGGCGCGGCCACGCTGGAGCACATCGTATCTGGTTATTGGCGAGGCCTACTCCTGGTTCTTGCATCGGTATGGNNTCGTATGTGGACGCTTCCAGCCTTTGCCTGCTCGAACGACACAAGATCAGGAAGGTCTGGTCGACGGACTTTCACCTTAGTCTCACGGGCGCGGAAGTGGCGCCTCGCCGATCCTGAAGAGGCCAGCCAAACTGCCGAGCAGACATGCGCAGCGCCCTCGTCATCTTTCGACTCCCGCGCCATGCAGCCCTGCTGGCCCTGGTGCAGATGGGCGCCTGCGCGAGGCCGGCGGCCACGCTGGTGCCCTCGCCGGGAGAGAACGTCGAGATGCGCGCCAGCTACTACAGTCGCGCGCTCGTCGGTCGCAAGACGGCCTCGGGTGAGCCCTATGACCCCGAGCTGTTTACGGCGTCGCACGCAACCCTGCCAATGGGAACCATCCTGCGGGTCACCCGCCTGCCCGACGGTCCATCGGTGGAGGTGCGAGTGAACGATCGCTGTGCCTGCACGCACGGGCGGCAACTGGACCTGTCCGAGGCGGCTGCGCGCCAGCTGAACATGCTGCGCCTGGGAACGGTGAAGGTCCGCATCGAGATTCTGGACCGTCGCCCCGCCCGGTGAGCGGGTATCACAACCGAGGTGGCCCGTCAGTTACCCACAATGCGCAGGCTGGACGTGATCTTTGTCCCGCCCTTCAACATGGCCCACACCGGGCAGATCTGTTCCTCGGATTGCGCCAGCGCGCGCGCCACCGCATCGGGGTCCAGACCCGCACCGCGCACCACGAATTCCATCGCGATCTCGGTCAGCAGCGTCGGGTGCTGATCGCGTCGCGTGGCTCGCACGTTCACCTCCACGCTTTGCGCGGGCTGCTTCAACTTGCGTAGGAGCACGACCATGGATCCGCCGGCGCAGCTAGCCAGGCTGGCCAGCAAAAGTTCGAGAGACCGCATTCCCGCGCCCGACTCGCCCGGCTGCAAAGGGTAATCGGTGACGACGGTGTGCTCGCGGGCGGTCATGGAAAAGCGCAGACCCTCTTCTTGGGTCGCGCAGACTGAGAGTTCGGTTGGCATGGGGATTTCCTTTGCTACAGGCAATGCGCGCCCAAGGTGTCATCCAGGCAGCCGGTTGGACAGAGGATCTCCTCGGCCCAAAGTTGCCCGCGGCAGATCAGATAGCCCGACCGCTGCCCGTCGCTCGACGAGGCACACTTGGTTGCACCCTCGGGGGCGCAGGCTTCCTCGCTGAACGCACAGGTCGGTTTCTTCCCGGCACCGAGATCCACGCACTCATGGCCGTAGCCGACAAAATCATAGTCGAGCAGCTCCCCCCAGCAATCGACTGTGTCGTATTGCCACCCATCCGCGGTCTGCTGGCAGGTAAAGGACTTTCCCAGCGCACAGAATGGAGCGGTGTTGCTTTGGCAGGCCAGACTCGCGTCATTCACGCAGATCGCCGTGTCGTCGGCCGGAAGGCACGAAACCAAACATCCGTCGACTTGACTCAACCACAGGCCCTTCGCGCAAACCAACTGGGATCCTTGCCCGCACATGAAGGGAATCTGGGAGGAATCACACTGCGCTTCGCATTCGCTACTGATTCCATCAGGGGCGCATGTGCCGTACTGAAAAACCCAGTAGGCTTCGCCATCTACCGGCGAGACCATGCAATAGTCGCCATCGCGGTAACTGTGGTAGGCGGGGACGGCCTGCCGATTCGGAGTGCATTCGGCCAGCTGATTGCCCACGCAGATTTGTTGCAGTGCTGGGGGGCAAGGATCTTTGGTGAGAAGACAGTCGGCCTTGCTTTTCTTGTCGGCGTCTTTCCACGAAACACACATGCCAGGGTCGCAGTGGCCCATTTCGATGTCGCTGCGGTCTGGCCCCCAGCCATCGCCGCCCGAGGTATCCAGGCACTTGTGGATCACGTCCCCTACACACCAGAGTTCGTCAATGTTGTTGCACTGGCTGCCGCCAAAGAGCGGATCACAAGCCGGCCCTGCGATCAGACATCCGAGAGCCCACAGGACGCGATGTGCTATGTGTTGGCGAGACATCGATGGGGTCGAGTGCAAGACAGCGACCAACGCTACAAGAGCTTTTGGGGAACGTCGTTCCTGCGCGAGGGCGTCAGAACCTGTCAGAAACCGGACGGCTATTAACAATACAACGAAGACCCGCGGTGGGCGACTCCGCGCGCGGACTTCTGGCCGCGTGTCAGGATAGCCGAGCCTGGTGCGCAGGAATGGCTTAGGATGTCCGTCACCATGAGTCAATCCATTGACGATTTTTCGCAGTACCGGCGTCTGGCCGTGGTGGGCGTATCACGCGCGCGCCGCAAGTACGGGAACTTTGCCTATCGCGAGCTGAAGGCCCGCGGCCTGGATGTGATGGCGGTGCATCCCGAATTGACGAGCGTGGAGGGCGATGCCTGTTTCANNTGCGCCAGGCAGCGGCCGCCGGAATTCACCGTGCGTGGCTGCAGCAGGGCGCGGAGAGCGATGCCGCGGCCAAGCTGGCGGCCCAGCTCCGTATCGATCTGGTTCAAGGCGAATGTATTCTGATGCACGCATCGCCGGTGCGCGGATTCCATCGCCTGCACCGCGGGTTGTGGCGGCTGCTCGGCCGACTGACCGTCGCGAAAAGCTGACAGCTACTGCGGCAGGATCGCCAGCCGGGTGCCCGGCCCTGACGTTCCGTCGGTGTCGAACACGGTGAAACATCCGGTGGGATCGATAGGATAGATGTACGGCAGCGTCCCGTAGTAGTCGGAGAATGGGGTGGGCAGGAACTGCGAGGCACTCCAATCGCCCAGCACCAGAGATTGATCCGCCGACGCATACCGCAGTCGGGTCGAATCCGGCGATCGGTATTCGACAAACAGCAAACCGTTGTGGCTGGGCGGGAAGCCGACGGCCCCGATCGCGCCGTCCGAAGCGTACGAGAGGATGTCAGTTCCCGATGCGAGGTCCACCTGCCGCAGGTGCGATGTCCCGGACGTTGCAAATTCCGGCTCGACCAGCACCGCTTGATCCAGTCGTGGCGTCTGCAGGAACGACGCGTTTTGCGACAACACAGTGGGCGCGCTTCCGTTCAGGCCGACCGACTCAACACCCAGGTAGTGGCCTGTGTCGTAGCTGTAGAGGACATGGCCGCCGGCGCTGAAGGCGAACGCGCGCCGCGCGAGCTGATCCATCAAGTAGTCGTAGATGTTCGAGGCGAGCAGCATCTCGCCGGTGCCGTCGACGCGTATGGCATACAGCTCGTCGACGTAGCCAGTGATCTCGGTGGCACCCAGGACCCACGTCTTGTCCGGCGACACCTGAAAACCGAACAGACCCGGATCGCGGTTGGCGGCGACCAGGTACGAGGTGTCGCCTGTCCCTGGGACATGGCCGCGAATGTCGCCTATCCGGTATGAGCTGTCAGCCGTGAACAGCAACAAGTCGTCCAACACAAACGCCGGATGGTGAGCGCCGGGCTGCGAGGCCAGGCTCTCAACCCGGCCATCCGCGGCCGCGACGACGACGACACTGTCACTCCAGCCGGTGTCGAAAGATGGGATGCTGGTCAGGAAGGCCACCCAGAGGCCGTCAGGCGACACGGCCGTGGAGCGGGCTGGTGTTGGTGTCCCAATCCACGCCCCGCTCGCCAGGCGCGTGCTCGCTCCCGACGCCACGTCGATCACGGAGATGGTACCCGTGTTGTGCGCGTCGCAGTCGTGTATGGCGTACACGCGGCTGCCGTCGGGCGCGGCGATATGGTCACACACACTCTGACCCAGCGTGCGCGCCCCGCTGCCGTCGGAGTTGACGACCACCAGGTCGGTCCTCCCCTGCTGCACCGTCTTCACGAGAAGCGTGGATCCCGGCTGCAACCATTCGGCGCTGGCGATCGAACTGATGATGGGTGACACCTCGCCTGAGGGCAGCCGCACCAGCAGCAGATCATCCTCCACGCCGATACCGGGTGGTGCTTCGCCCTTCACCCGCAAGACCAGCAAGCTGCCATCCGGGGCGAACAGCGCGCCTGCCACGTGGCGCGGCGTCAACACGCCATCGGCCAACGGCTGTAGGGCGGCGCACGCAAACGCAGGCGCAAGGTCCGGCGGCAACGGCGCGTCCTTCTGCAGCCAACTGTCGCTGGGGAACTGGGCGTCGGCTGGCAACTGCACGTCGGTGAGCCCCTGCGCGTCCGTCGACGCCCCGCCATCGACTGCTGGGTGCTGGACTCCCATGGCGCTGCGGCCGCACGCCGCAGCTAGGCCGAGCATCAGGAAGACGAGTGTACTTTGCCGAGCCACGGAATCGATCTTCCACCCTTGCTTGGTTGCCCACAAGCCGGAATGGTGCTCCACGGAAACTACTGCGGCAGGATTGCCAGTCTGGTGCCTGACCCTGGCGTCTGATCGGTGTCGAACACGGTGAAGCATCCGGTGGGATCGACCGGATAGATGTCGAGCGCCGTCCCGTTGTGGTCGGCCAACCAGTCGGGCTGGAACTCCGTAGCCTGCCACTCGCCCAGCACCACGGATTGATCTGCCGAGGAATACCGCAGGCGGTTCAGCGCCGGGAATCGAGATTCGACGAACACCAGGCCGCGGCGGTTGGGCGGAAAGCCGACGGTTCCGATGGCGCCGTCCGAATCGTAGGCGAAGATGTCAGTTCCGGATTCGAGATCCACCAGCCGCAGGCGCGAGGGTGAGGCTAGGGGATCAGAAAACGGCTCGACCAGTGCCACCTGATCCAGCCGTGGCGCCTCTACGAACCACCCATCCGTCGACAACACAGTGGGCGTGCCCCCGGCCAGGCCGACGGTCGCTACGCCCAGGTGGGGACCCGTGTTGTAGAGGACACGGCCGGTGGAGCCAAAGGCGAAACCGCGCAAGGCGAACGGACTATCCCCGAAGCCGTAGAGGTCCGAGGCCAGCAGCCGCTCGCCACTGCCGTCGAGCCGTATGGCATACAGCTGGTTGCTGGTGCCGGTACTCTCCCCGGCGCCCAGTAGCCAGGTCTTGTCCGGCGACACCTGATACTCAAATAGACTTGGATAGCGGTTGGCAGCGATCAGGTACGAGGCGTCGCCTGTCCCTGGAACATGTCCACGAATGTCGCCTGCCCCGATCATGCTGCCGGCAGCGTATAGCAACAAGTCATTCGACACGAACCCAGGATTGTTGCCATAGAGCTGCGGGGTCACGGTTTCAACCCGGCCATCCGCGTTTGCGACGGTAACGACGATGTTCCCCTCCGCGAGGGGATCGAGAGACGGAAGGAAGGTCACAAAGGCCACCCAGCGGCCGTCAGGCGACACGGCGGTCGAGCGGGTTGGTGTCGGGTATCCGAAACTCGCCCCCACCCCCAGGCGCGTGCTTGCTCCCGACGCCACGTCGATCGCGTCCATGGTGCCCGTGCTCTGCGAGTCGCAGTCATGTAGGGCGTAGACGCGGCTGCCGTCGGGCGCAGCGACATGGTCGCACACATTTCGGACCAGCGTGCGCGCCCCGCTGCCGTCGGTGTTGACCACCACCAGGTCGATCCCGCTATTCACGAGAAGGGTGGATCCTGGCTGCAACCACTCGAAGCTGTTGATCGAACCGATGATGGGTGAGACCTCGCCTGACGGCAGCCGCACCAGCAGAAGATCGTCAACCCAGTTTCCGTATGCTGTAAGTTCGCCTCTCACTTGCAAGACCAGCGAGCTGCGATCCGGGGCGAACAGGGCGCGTACCGCGTGGCGCGGCGTCAGCACGCCAGCGGCCAAGGGCTGGAGGGCCGCACACCCAAACGCGGGCGTCAGGTCCGGCGGCACATGCGCGTCTCTTTGCAACTGGTCAACACTGATGGCGCTCCGGCCGCACGCCGGAGCCAGGCCGATGGCGAACAAAACGAGCGCTCTTTGTCGAAGCACGGATTCGATTCTCCACCCTCGCGGTTTCCAAGTCACGCTTGCGACGGTCGCACGATTTCGATGTCCGGCTCATCTTTCCCATCGAACGCGCCGCCCGCATCGCCGTGGCGGAGGTGCGCGTTTTTTTGGCCGACCATTTGCTGCCTGCCACTGTCACCTTCGTCTGCTTCGGCACCGACGTGCGCCGGGCGTGCGAACCGGCACTGGTTGCACCGACCGCGGTACAATAGTGCTAGGACTGGCATCGAACCAAGGCGCCGCCGCACGAGGCCGCAATTCCGCGGCCATCAAGGCGGAAGTCGGCATGGGAGGAAATTCGATGAAACGCAACGCGAGCGCAACCTGGAACGGGGGCCTGAAAGACGGCCATGGCAAATTCAGCGTCGGGAGCGGCGTGCTCAAAGACGTGAGGTACAGCTTCCGCACGCGCTTCGAGGACGAGCCGGGAACCAACCCGGAAGAGTTGATCGCCGCGGCTCATGCGAGCTGCTTCAGCATGGCCCTGAGCGCGCAACTCGGCGAGCGGGGCATCACCCCCCAGGCCGTCGACACGACATGTGCCATCACTTTCGAGAACGGGACGCTGAGCAAGAGCGCGCTGCAAACGACCGTCAAGGCCCGCGGCGCGGATAAGGCCAAGGTCGAAGAGGCAGCCGCTGCCGCCAAGGCTGGCTGCCCGATTTCCAAGGTCCTCAAGCTCGAGATCGCCTTGGAACTGACGGTTGAAGTCTAGAGATCCATGAAGAGAACCGGCAGTCAGCCAGGCTGGTGGCGCTCGGGCGTGGTCGCGGCAATCGCAGCGGGCGCGCTTTCGATGGGCGCGTGCAGCCGTTCGGGTGGCGCTGCGCCCTTGGACGCAGGCGGCGCGACGGCCGGCACCGGAGCGGTGGGTGGCGTTGCCAGCACCGGCGGCAGCGTGGCCGCCGGCAGCAGCGCGAGTTCCGCAGAAACTGGTGGCACAGGCGGCTCCTCGGCATCCGGCGGCAGGCTTTCCACGGGTGGCAGCGCAGCCGGAGGTGTGAGCACGACTGGCGGCGTGTCTACCGCAGGTGTGGGCGCGACTGGTGGCTCGGCAACCGGCGGCGTGTTTTCCACGGGTGGCAGTGCGAGCGGCGGCGGCGTGATTGGCGGCGCGTCTACCGCAGGCGGCAGCACGAGCGGAGGCGTGAGCGCGACCGGTGGCTCGGTGACTGGCGGCGTGTCCACCGCAGGTGGCAGCGCGAGCGGAGGCGTGAGCGCGACTGGCGGTTCGGTAACTGGCGGCGCGTCTACCGCAGGCGGCAGCGCGAGCGGAGGCGTGATCGCGACTGGCGGTTCGGCGACGGGCGGCACCGGCGGGGTAACCACGACCGTGGATCGCTTCGGCATTCGCATGCTCTACCCGAGCGTGGCCAGCGGCAAGCAGTGGTACGCCAAGTGGGACACGCCGGTGCGGACCTTCACTGGCAAAGATCCGAACGATCCCTGGTTTGATGCCGATCACGGCGATGCCAGCTACAAGGTGGAGGGTAACGGCATCCTGAAGATCACGGGCGGCGTGCCGCGCATGTATGTCCACGATCCGGCCTTGCTCGATCAGTGGCGGGATGTAGAAATCACCATGTACTTCCAGCGCGTGGCTGACAGCAACATTGCCTGGGGTGGAATGGTGGCCCTGGCCCGCACCAATCACGGAACCATCGGGCAGGAGACGGTGAACCTATGCGATACCCGCGGCATCGACGCGCGCATGCGCTACGACGGGCACATCGATTTCGAGAAGGAGACCAGTCATCCGCAGTCGACCGCCATTCTCAACCGAACCCAGTGGGCCGGCGGAATGCCCTTCAATCAATGGATCGGCTACAAACACGTGGTCTACGACCTGCCTGATGGCACTGTGAAACAGGAGCTCTATCTGGACAACAGCGACGGTGCCGGCGGCGGAACCTGGGTGAAAATCAATGAGCACATCGATGCCGGCGGCGATTTCGGCGTGAACGGCACCGCCTGTGCCACCGGCATCGATCCGGCCATGAAGCTCACCCGCGACCCGACCCGCGCCGGGTCGGAGACCGGCAAGCCGAACATCACAGTGTATTTTCGCAGCGACGGCGTCGGCAGCGACGGACTTTGGTACAAGAAGGGCAGCATTAGGGAAATCGCACCCTAGTCAGGTAGGCAGTCGCGTGAAAGGATTTCTTCTCGGCCTCCTGGTTGCTGCGCTGGCATTCGCTGGCTACCTATTCTGGCAGCACCAGCGCGGCCAGGCGGCCCGGCCGGCGCTGACAACCGCGGATACCGGCCCGGTCCCGGCCACCAAGAAGGTCAAGCGACGCGTGCGCGGCGCCGTGCGTGTGGCACGGGCGCCCGCCGCGATCGAGACGAGCGAGCCCGAACCCGAACCGGTCCGGCTGTCCGCAGCGGATCTGCATTCCGTAGCCCAGGGCGATGACCTGTCCACGCCCGACGTTCTGCGCCTGGACATGTCGAACCAGAAGGAATTGCCCGAACTGAGCCAGGACCAGATCGACGAGCGCTTCCGCAGTGAGGAATCCACAATCCTGGCCTGCATCGCGCACGCGCGGCCTGACCCGGAAACCTACGTTCCCGGCCGTGTGACTATCAAGTTTCGCATCCAGCGCGCCGGCACGGTGCGCGGAGTGCGCGTCGAGGCGCCGGCTATTTTGCAGAAAGGTGGACTATTCGGCTGCATCAAGGGTGTGGTCGGCCGGCTGCACTTTCCGCCGGCCGGCACCAGCCAGATCGTCAGTTACCCGTTCTCGCTGAGCTGAAGCACGCGCACCGCTTCTGCGACAAGCTGACAGGCAGCGTGTCCTGTGCTAAGCACAGCCAGTCTGGGAAGGGTCACATGAGCCTCCGGTTAGAGGTTGAGAAGTCGAAGCAGCGTGGGTGCTTGCACCCACCGGCGCCGCCGATCGTCGAGGAGGGCTCATGAGCGCTCGCAGCAAGCGCGGAAAACGGGCGGGCGGCAAGCCTGGGCCGGCGCCGGTCAGTGGCGATGAGAAGGACGAGCGCATCCGCGAGCCAGAAGCGCCAGTGGCCGAGCTCGATTCGGGCGGCGACCAGGGCAGAGCCCAGACCGGTGCGGTGATCACCGAAGCCAGGCCAGCCGAGGAGACCCTTCGCGAGAACCAGCAGCCTCCCAAGGCCTCCGTCGATGTCGGCGAGACGCGAGCCGCCGTGCTGGACGCTGTCGTCGAAGGCCAGCTAAAGGAGCTTCGCGATGCCAAGCAGCGATTGCGATCCCTGCTTGAGAATTCGCCGCTGGCGCTCATAGAGTGGTCCTCTGTCGACTACCGAATCGTGCAGTGGTCGGATGCGGCCAGCAAGGTCTTTGGCTGGACCGCCGAGGAGACCATCGGCAAGCGCATAGACGAACTGAACTGGATCCACCCTGCGGATCGGCCGCTGGTGGATCAGGTCGTGGCCGATCTGCTCAGCGGCCAATGTCCGCGCAACGCCCACAAGAACCGAAACGTTCGCAAAGACGGTTCGGTGATTTATTGTGAATGGTACAATTCCACGCTGCCCGATGCTTCGGGCGGCTTGTCTGTGTTGTCACTGGTGTTTGATGCCACCGAGCACAAGCTGGCCGAAGCATCACGGCGCGCGGCCGACTTGCAGCTGGCCGAGGCCGATGAAAGCAAGAATGAGTTCTTGGCTGCGCTCGCGCACGAGTTGAAGACCCCGCTGGCTCCCATCAAGAACAGCCTGAACATCCTGGGCCACGCAACCTTGGGGAACGAACCGGCGCGCCGGGCTCAGGCGGTCATCGAGAGACAGGTGGTTCGGCTGGCCCGGCTGGCCAGCGACCTGCTCGACGTGACTCGCATCGCGCGGAACAAAGTCAAGCTTCAGTGCCAGCTGCTGGAGCTCAACGGACTGGTGCGGGACACGATTGAGGATCAACGCTCGCTCTTCGACGCGACCGAGGTGCATCTCGAATTCCATCCCGCGCCCAGACCCGTGCTGGTAAACGCCGACTGGAATCGCCTGGCCCAAGTCATGGTCAACCTTCTGCAGAACGCGGCCAAGTTCACCGGCCGCGGTGGCGCCACCCTGGTCACTGTCCACGCCGAAAAGGCCGAGAAACTGGCGGTGGTCCAGGTCGTGGACACAGGAGTGGGTATGGCGCCAGAAATGGTGGCGTGCCTCTTCCAGTCCTTCAGTCAGGCGGACTCCGCTTTGGACCGCGGCAGGGGCGGACTTGGGCTCGGGCTGGCGCTGATCAAGGGGCTGGTCGAATTGCACGGGGGCAACGTGACGGCCTGCAGTGCGGGACTGGGCCACGGGACGGAGTTCACGGTTCAGCTTCCGCTGCTCATGGAGGAAGCCGCCGCTTCGCAAGCGAACCGCGAGAGCGCCGCGAAAGTCCGCCGGCGCGTGCTGGTCATCGAGGACGACATCGAAGCGGCCGACAGCCTGCGTGACGTGCTCGCGGGCGGCAAGCTTGAGGTTGAGGTGGCGTACAACGGTCCCGAAGGAATTGCCAGGGCACGGGAGTTCAGCCCCGAAATCGTGCTGTGTGATATCGGGCTGTCGGGAATGGATGGCTTCGAGGTCGCGCGAGCCTTCAAGGCGGACGAGTCACTGAAGGACATCTTGCTGGTGGCGTTGAGTGACTACGCACTTCCCGAGGACTTGCTGCGAGTTTCGCAGGCAGGATTCGCGCACCACATGGCCAAGCCAGCCAGCCTCGAGAAACTGCAAGAGATCTTGGCAGCCCCGCCTGCCCCCGACGTGCCGGGGAAAGAAAGTGTGGAAAGGCTGTGATTCCGGCTGAACGAGCCAAGCGCAACCACGGCCTTCTCAACTACTTCGCAATGAAGATGTTGGGTACGGGCGGAGGATCCATGTTGGGAGAGATGCGGAACCCCGTGTGCGGCGGTTGATTGTAGGCTGAGTTCTCGAACGCGACTTGCGCTCGATACGTCGGATCGTGCATGAGCGTGTAGATGCGGGACGTGGTTACGTCAGTTGTGGTGTACACGCGCAAGGCCGTGCCCGCGGTCTCGCGCCACACGACTTCCTCGCGCCAATCGCCCAACAGGTCGGCGGTCAGCGTCGGGGTATTCTTGGTGCTGTTGTTCCCCGAGCACTGCGCGCAGGTCAACAGAGTTCCGCCGCCGGCCTTGCTTATCGAGTTGGCGTTCTCAAGCTCACGCCACAAATCGGCGTCCCAATACATGAGGAAGTTGCTGCCTGCCCCGGGGCCGCCACTGGCACCGGTGGCGCACAAGACCTGACCTGGGCCCGAACACGATGCACTTGTTTCGTTGCCCACGCCCACATACTCGGCACGGCCACGATTGGCGTCGGTGCCGGGATTGGTAATGAGGAAGTAGGCCTTGCAGGTGGCCCCATCATGACAGTCCATACCGCCTAGACTCTCGTGAATCTGGAACACAGCGATCCCCTTGCCGGGCACGAGCTCCGCCGCATCCATGGCATCGCCATGGCCGTACCCCGAATTGCACTTGAGGGTTCCGCCGCTGTCGATGGTGAGCGGGCCAGTGAGTATCTCTTGTCCCCCGTCGCCGTCAACGTCTGCCGCCATCTGTGAGTGGGTACCACCGCCATATTGGAAAGAGGTCACGCTGTCATAGACCCAGTTCTTCGCCAAGACTCCATTGCGGAAGGTTAGCGAAGAAACCGTCGTGCGCGTGTAGTACCCACGGCTTTGGATGATGCTCGGCCTTCCGGTCGCAACGCCGCCTTCCTTTACGAAGGCAATTCCGCCGTTGAAACGATCCACGCGGTTGCCGTAGGTGTCACCCCAGGCGCCCACATCCCCGCGCGGCACGGGATAGTCAACCGTGGCCAGTTCCTTGCCGTCTGACCCTCGGAACACGGTGACCCACTCCGGACCGGTTAGAATGTAGCCGGTGGCGTTGCGGTAGACCGCGCTGTTGTCGGCGCCTGCAGCACTGCCCGTGCTCAGATAGTTGCCCAATCCATCCTTGGTTCCCGGTGCGGTCTTGCAGGCGAACTCGGCTTTGCCGTCGCCGTCGAAGTCGGCCACTGACATCTGCGTGTAGTGAGCACCGGCGCGAATATTCGGTCCCAAATCAATGCGGAAGAGCCTGGCGCCCGCCAATGTGTATCCATCTATGTAGACATCGCTGGTGACGCCTGACTGGGCATTGTCATGCGAGTCCGATGGATCCCACTTCAGCACGATGTCGAGCTTGCCGTCTCCGTCGAGATCCCCGGTCGCACCATCGCTCGGGCTGTACGATCCACCCGGCACCGTCAACGGGATGCTCGCGTATTGCTGCGCCCAGGGCGTGACAGCAGCAGACTGCGCGCCTTCCGTTCCCTTGATGACGGCGCTCACCGTATACTTCGATGTCGCCTTGCCAGCCGCATCCAGGTAGTTGGTGCTGTCAGTCACGTTCTTGACCAACGTGCCGTCTCTGTAGAGGTTGTACGAAACGTTGGTCGTTGTGGTGTCGTACTCGTATCCCAGCATGCGCCAACCAACGTAGACGCCGCCGGTGACCACAACGGCAACGGTGCCGCGATCCAGGTTCTCCATCTGATAGTGGCCGGTTGTCGGCGGGAAAACCAGCGTGTTGCCACCTGTCGGCGTGGTGACGCCGCCTGCGGCGGTGACGCCGCCGCCACTGGTGCTTCCGCCTGCGCTTGTCTTGCCGCCGACAGTCGTGTTTCCGCCCGCGCCGGTTTTGCCGCCTGCCGTTGTGTTTCCGCCTGCGCTTGTCTTGCCGCCGATGGTCGTCATGCCCGCGACTGCGGTTTTCCCGCCTGCGCTAGTCTCGCCGCCTGCGCTGGTCACGCCACCTGCGCTAGTGTCGCCACCTGCGCCAGTCTCGCCGCCCGCGCTAGTCTCGCCGCCTGCGCTGGTCACGCCGCCCGAGCCCGGGGAACCCCCGATCTGAGCGGTCCCGCCTGGCGCAGCAGTCTCACCACCGTTGGCGTGTCCGCCTCCACCCGTGGTACCACCTGGGCTTGTTGCACCGGCCGTGACGCTGGAACCACCGGTGGATGAACTGCATGCTTGAAGCAACGTGACGGTGCCGACCAGCACCAGAATCACGCAGCCGCGCATTGTCGTTTGTATCCGATTCCGACATTTGGTTCGCATGACAACCTCCATGGTGCACATCCTGCGCGCTTTCGCGATTTCCTGTTAACGCCCTGCAAACGGCCCCATTGCCCGTCTTGCAACGTCTCAGTCATGCAGTGAAGGGGAGAAAATTATTGGCTCACACAATTGCATTGCGTGTTTGGTTATTGACGGTCATACATCGAATAGGAAGCGTGAGCCGCTCGTGAGTCGTGGCGACACTGCAATTTGGAAAGAGCGTTTCTGCAGCACTGGGAGCGCAATTCAACATGTGGACGCGAACCGAGTATGCCGACACCGAAGGATCTGTATCCGACAACAGTTCTTGGGAGATCGAGTCCGATTCCCCGTCAGCCTCTCCGAAGGAAGGGATCTGGGGCGTTTCTAGTCAGAAGAGACGCCTGCGGACCAGCGCCGACGATGCCGTCTTGGTGCGCGCGGCGCTGGTGGGCCAGGTCTGGGCTCAACGTGAGATTTGGTTTCGCTTCTCACCCATGGTGTACGGGCTCTTGCGCCGGGCGCTCGGCCCGCAGCATGACCACGAGGATCTGACTCAAGAGGTCTTCCTCCGAGTCTTTCGCGGCCTGCGCACACTGGAGAAGGCTTACGCGATTCGTAGCTTCGTGTTCTCCGTGGCGGTTCGCGTGGTGAGTGAGGAAGTCCGCCGTTTTACCTGGCGTAGACGGATCATTGAGCAGTGGCCAGCCTCGCCGGAGCAGTCGACTTGCGCACCAGCAGACTTCGAGGCTCGCGAGATGATGTCGCGTGTGCAGGGGAGTTTGGACAGGATGCGAGACAAGCACAGAGCGGTGTTCATCCTCAGGTATGTCGAAGGAATGGACTTGGGGGATATCGCCTTGGGTCTCGGCATCTCGCGGGCCTCGGTGAAGCGGTATCTCGCCAAGGCCTTGGCTACGCTCCAGAGATCCATTCCTCAAGAGAAAGCCCGGGCAGCGGTTCACGCGGGGACACCGACGCTGTCTCGCCCGTTCGAGGCTGGACGATGATGACGCCGCTGCCCGCTGGGACCCTTCGACGCTTCGGTTCGCTGATCGAGCGCGGCCTGGGCCAGGTGCCGCAGGAGGCACTCGTCCAGGGCTGGCAGCGGCTGTCGCGCCGCCTCGCGCAAGAGGAGCGCGCGACGTCGCGGATTCTCCTGTCTTCCCGGCGTACCTGGGCCAAACCCGCCACAATATGGGGACCGCATTGACCCATTTCATCAAGTGGCTGTCCCCTATATAATGTTGGCTCCGCCTTCCAGGGCCGAGCCTTCGGCATCGCTTGAGCCAGGGGCGCTGGAACCACAAGGGCGCAGGCCAGGTTGTAAAGGAGACTTTGATGAAATCCATAGAACGTTTGTCGACAAGAAGCCAGCGTCACTCCCTGCTGTCTTGGTCGTTGATCGGCCTCGGCTTTTTCGCCGCCAAGGATGCACTGGCCGCGGAGTACTACGTAGCCCCCACGGGCAGCGATTCGAATCCTGGCACCCAGGCCAGCCCCTGGGGCACCGTGCAGAAGGCGGCCAGCACGGCAGCGGCTGGAGACACGGTCTGGCTGCGTGGCGGAACCTACAGCCCCAGCGCCGGCATCACGTTTTCGAAGAGCGGAACGTCGGACACTAACCGAATCAACTACTTTGCCTACCAAGGCGAAGTCCCGAAGATCGACTTCTCCAATATGAACGTATCAAGCAGCGGCTACAGCATGGGTATCACGGTCTCGGGTAACTGGCTGCATTTCAAGGGGATCGAGGAATGCTGCCTCAAGGAGACCACGTACGCCAACAACGGTTGGGATGTGAGTGGCAGCAACGATATCTTTGAGTTGCTGAACATGCACCACAACCAGGGCAACGGAATATTCATGGGCACCAAGAGTGGTGGGGGCAACCTCATCCTCAATTGTGATGGACACGACAACTACGATCCGACTACGACCCAAGGCGACGGACAGAATGCCGACGGCTTCGGCGTTCATTACCAAACCAGCGGCACCACCACGATCATCCGGGGTTGCCGGTCGTGGTGGAACTCGGACGATGGCTACGATCTGATCAACCAAGAGGTTCCGGTCACCGTTGAGAACTCCTGGGCCTTTGGCTGTGGGTACTCCAACTACGGTACCGGCAGGCCCGCGGACGGTAATGGCAACGGGTTCAAGATGGGGAGCAGCAAGACCGG
>PMBY01000417.1 GCA_003153875.1 Myxococcales bacterium
TGTCGTCCTTCTCGGCTTCGGGCCGCGTCAAGCTGGGCGATCTGGTCATCGATACTGTGGCGGTGGAGGCCAGTTTCCGCAGCCGCATACTCAAGTTGCCCCGCCAGGAGTTCCAGCTTCTCAAGTTTCTGGCTGTGGGCGCAGGCCGTGTGTTCACGCGCGAGCAGCTCCTGTCGCGCGTGTGGGGCTACCGCTACACCGGCAACACGCGCACGGTTGACATCCACGTTCGCCGGCTGCGGGCAAAACTGGGACCGGGCGCCGAGATGATAGAGACGGTGCGCCACGTAGGCTATAAGATGCGCGTGCCAGGCACGTCGTGACCAGAACGGTTACAGTAAAGAAGGGGAGAGTTAGAGCCGCCTTCCAAGGCGAGCGCGGTGCATTCTCTGAGGAGGCGGCCAACCGCTTCCTGGGGACACGGTTGGAGCCTGTGCCCCAGCGAGAATTCGACGACATGTTCGATGCGGTGGTGCGGGGTGACGCCGACTGCGCGGTGGTCCCCGTCGAGAACACCCTGGCTGGCTCGGTCATCAAGAACTACGACCTGCTGGTCGGCTACGACCTCACCATCGTCGGCGAGGTGGTGCTGCGCGTGGCCCACAACCTCATCGCCCCCCGCGGCGTCAAGCTGGGCGACGTGCGCCGCGTGTTCTCGCATCCGGTGGCACTAGCCCAGTGTGAGGATTATCTGCGCAAGATGCGACAGCAAATCCCCAGTCTGGAGGTGTTGCCTGCTTACGACACGGCTGGTGCGGTGAAGATGGTGGTGAAGAATGGGCGGCGCGACGAGGCCGCTATCGCCAGCAAGAGCGCTGCCCAGGTCTTCGCAGCGCACATCTTGGCCTCGGGCATCGAGAGCAACCCGCAGAACTTCACCCGCTTCTTCATCATGGCGCGCCCCGATCGCGTGGGGCGCATTCCTGTCCCTGGCAAGGCAAAGGAACGCAAGACCAGCCTGGTGTTTCGCATCGCCAATCGGCCGGGCTCGCTGTACGCCTCGCTCTACGCTTTCGCCGCCGAACAGGTCGACCTGACCAAGATCGAGTCGCGACCCATCGTAGGCCGACCTTGGGAGTATTCGTTCTACTTGGACTTCATCGGAGATCGCAACGACGCCAACGTGCGCCGCGCGCTCGCCGCCCTGGCCGGAGCCGCTGAGAGCGTGCGCATCTTCGGGTCATACCCTCGAGCGGAGATCTAGGGAAACCGCGAATTCACCTCACCATCCACCCGCCCTTGAGGACACCGAGGGGAGAGGGGAGGCCACAGAGGCGGAGAGAACGCACCATGTTTCGACGTTCGAGGGAATTTTCGCGGCCTGGAAAGAAGCGCAGCGTTGGTAGCACACAGCAGCCTGACAATCGCAACCAACGGGGTAGGTTCATTCATTCAGACGGCCACCCACGGGAGAATTGAGATCAGCCTCCTGCCCTGTGACCTCCCCTCTCCCCTCTGTGTCCTCAGCCAGCGGCTTGACGAGAAGCTCAACCCACGAAACCATGGGCAGAATGCTCAACATTGATCTCACAGGGAAGCGAGCCCTGGTCGCTGGGGTGGCTGACGACAGCGGCTTCGGCTTTGCCATCGCCAAGGCGCTGGCCGAGGCTGGTGCGACCATTTGTCTGGCCACCTGGCCCCCGGTGCTGGGGATCTTCCGCTCCTTGCTCGAACGCGGCAAGCTCGACGAGTCGCTGCGGCTGCCCGACGGAAGCAAGCTCGCCTTCGAACGCATCTGGCCCATGGACGCCGACTTCGACAGCGACGCCGACGTGCCCTCCGCCGTGCGCGAACACCGGCGCTATCGCGACTGCGGCGATTTCAGTATCGCGGGTCTGGCAGATCGACTGCGCGCGGATTTCGGCGAGTCGTGCCTGGACATCGTCGTGCACAGCCTGGCCAACGGCCCCGAAGTGAAGAAGCCGCTCCTCGAAACCAGTCGCAAGGGATACCTGGCTGCGGTGGGAACCAGCAGCTTCTCCTTCGCCTCCATGGTGCAGCGGCTGGGCCCGCTGGTTCGGCCGGGCGGTTCTTTCCTGGCGCTGTCCTACCTCGCCAGCCAGCGCGTGGTGCCTGGCTACGGGGGCGGCATGGCCTCGGCCAAGGCTGCGCTAGAAAGCGACGCGCGCGTGCTGGCCTTCGAGGCCGGCCGCAAGTGGAGCCTGCGCGTGAACGTGATCTCCGCCGGCCCCTGGGCTTCGCGCGCGGCCAGCGCCATCGGCTCGATCCAACAAATGATCGACTACTGCCGCGCCAACTCACCCTTGCCCCAGGCCGTGACTGCGGCCGAGGTCGGCGCAACCGCGGCCTTTCTGTCGAGCCCACTCGCCTCAGGCATCACCGGCAGCACCGTCTACGTCGACAAGGGCTATCACGCCATGGGAATGGCCGTCTCGCCGCCGGGACAGTGAGCTCGCTTTCCGATCTTGCGCGCCAGAGTGTGCCGCCGCCCGGCCACCTGATAAGCTTGCGCCCGCATGAGCAGCGAAAGCCCAAAGCCCGGCCTGAAGGAACTGCGCCAACGTCTCAACCAGGTGGACGACGACATGGTTCGCCTGCTGGCCAAACGGCTGGAGACAGTCGGCCTCATCGCCAAGGAGAAGGCTGGCTCGACCCAGGCCATCCGGGATCCGGAACGCGAACGCGAGGTTCTGACCCGCGTCGAGACTCTGGCCCAATCGCTGGGGCTGTCGGCTCCCCTGGCACGCAGGATCTTCTCCGAGATCATCAGCTACTCGGTCAGTCGCCAGATAGCCTCGCTGGCTGGCATCGAGGGAGAAGAGGTTGCGGTCGCGTACCAGGGCTCACCGCTCACCTACAACAACCTGGCAGCGGAACAGTACCTGGCCAGTCAAGGCTTGCGCGGTCGCTACCTAGGCTTGCCCACGCTCAAGCAGGTGATCGACGCCTTGACGTCCGCTTCGGTCGACCTCGCACTTCTGCCTATCGAGAACACGGTCGCCGGCAGCATCAATCAGGTGTACGACGTCCTGCGCGAGCAGGACCTGCACATCGTGGGCGAGGAGTCGTACCGGGTCGAGCTGTGCTTGGCGGCCACGGCCGATGCGCCCGCCTCCGCGCTACGGCGAATCTTGTCTCATCCGCTGGCCCTCGATCAGTGCTCAGCCTTCGTTTCGGCTTTGCCGCAAGCACGCGCGGAGCCTTTCCTCGACACGCGCGAAGCCATGCGGGCCGTGGCCGAGGCCAAGGATCCCACCCTGGCCGCCATCGGCTCGCCCGAGGCTGCGGCGGCGCACGAGCTGCACATCTTGAACCGCAACGTGGGCAACCAAGACGAGATCCTCATGCGCTACGTGGCACTGGCCCGCGCGCCCGTTTCCGTGGATGTCCGGGTGCCGTGCAAGACCAGCCTGATCCTATCCACCCGGCACGAAAAGGGTGCCCTCCTCCGCTGCCTGCACATCCTGGCCGAGTACGGGCTGAGCATGACCAAGCTGGAATCACGGCCGCGACCCAACCGTCCCTGGGAGTACATGTTTTTCATCGACTTCGAGGGCAACGTGGCTGAGGAAAGGGCCGCCTTGGCGCTCGAAGCCCTACGCAGCGAGGCGCTCTACTTGAAGATCCTCGGCTGTTATCCCGCCAAGACCAGGCCCGCCGAGGCCCAAACCACCAGCCTGCCCGAGGCATCCGAGGTCACGCCGGTCGAGGCATCGCCCGCCGCTGCGTCTGCCGGCCGACCCGCGTCCAGTCCGCCGGTCGCGCGAGCCTCCAAACACTACCGGCTCGCCGACCGCGCCACCCATCCCGAGGACACCGTCATCCGAGTGGGCTCGCTGCTCATCGGTGGCACCGGGTTCGTGGTCATTGCCGGGCCCTGCTCGGTGGAATCGGAAGACCAGATAAACCGCACGGCCCTTTTCGTGCGCGAGCAAGGCGCCCACATCTTGCGCGGGGGCGTGTTCAAGCCGCGCACGGGCCCGTATGCCTTCCAGGGGCTGGGCCGCGAGGGTCTGGATCTGCTGGCCGCTGCCGGCAAAGCCGCTGGCCTGCCCATCATCACGGAAGTCATGACCATCGAGCAGGTGCACCCGGTGGCCGAAAAGTCGGACATCCTGCAGATCGGCGCGCGCAACATGCAGAACTACACGTTGCTGCGCGAAGTGGGCCACACGCAGAAGCCGGTCATGATCAAGCGCGGACTCGCCAGCACGATC
>PMBY01000338.1 GCA_003153875.1 Myxococcales bacterium
TACTTGAGGATGTTGGCGAAGACCTTGCGACCTTCCAGAATTCCGTCTTCCAGCACCAGCAGGCTCTTTTCCAAGAGCACGAGGTCGGCCGATTCCTTGGCGATGTCGACCGCGGAATCCACCGAGATTCCCACGTCGGCGGTGCGCAGCGCCGGCGCATCGTTGATGCCGTCGCCGAGAAAGCCCACCACGTGCTTCTTGCTTTGCAGCGCGGCGATGATGCGTTGCTTGTGGGTGGGGGCCAGCCGCGCGAACAGGGTGGTCTCCTCCACCACCGCCGCCAACTCCGTGTCGCTCATGGCCTCGATCTGCGAGCCCAGCAGGACGTGTTCGGTGGGGATGCCGACCTCGTGGCAGATCTTCTTGCTCACCAACTCATTGTCGCCGGTGAGCACCTTGACCGCGACGCCGTGCTGGCCCAGGGCCACCACCGCGGGCGCCGTGGTGTCTTTGGGGGGATCGAAGAAGGCCACATAGCCGCGCAGGACCAGTTCGCATTCGTCGGCCTTGGAGTAGGCGGGCTTGCGATCCAGGTCGCGGTAGGCAACCGCCAGCACACGAAAGCCGTCGCTGGACAAACGCCGGTACTCTTCCTTCAGATCCTCGATGAGCACCCGCTCCATGGGCATAATCTCGCCCTGGTATTCGAAGTGCGTGCAGCGCTTGAACAGCTCCTCGGGCGCGCCCTTGCAGATGAGACGCGGCTGCCCCGTCGGCGTTTGCACCACGACTGACATCAGCCGGCGGGCGAAGTCGAAGGGGATTTCGTCGAGTTTTCGATGCTCAGGGACGTGAAACTGATCGTGAATCTCTTCCTTGTGCGCCAGCACCGCGCGATCCATGACGTTGCGCAAACCCGTCTGAAAGTGGCTGTTGAGGTAGGCCAGCATCAGGACCTCGTCGTCCTCTTCCAGTTCCACGTCGCAGTGCCGTTCCAGCACCACCCGGTCCATGGTCAGCGTGCCAGTCTTATCGGTGCACAACACGTCCATGGCGCCCAGGTTCTGGATGGAGTTAAGCCGCTTGACGATGACCTTCTTCCTCGACATGGCCAGCGCGCCCTTGGAAAGGCACACCGTCACGATCATGGGCAGCATCTCAGGCGTCATGCCCACGGCCACGGCCATGGCGAAGAAGAAAGCCTCGTGCCAGTTGTGCTTGGTCAGCCCGTTGATGACAAACACCAGGGGCACCATCACCAACATGAATCGGATCATGACCCAGGTGAATTGGGCCACGCCCTTGTCGAAGCTGGTCTGGACCCGCTGGCCCACGATGGCCTTGGCGATTCCACCCAAGTAGGTGCGCCCGCCGGTGCCCACCACCACGCCGGTCGCGGTGCCGGTCTCCACGCTGGTGCCCAGAAAGCAGATGTTCTTCCATTCCAGCGGCGAAGAAGGCGCGACCGCCTCGCGCGCGTCGAATTTTTCGACCGGCAGGGATTCTCCGGTGAGGCTGGCCTGGATGATGAACAGATCCTTGCTGGAGAGCAGGCGAAGGTCAGCCGGGATCATGTCCCCGGCCGACAAGCGCACGATGTCGCCCGGCACCAGCTCGGAAAGCGGCACTTCGCGGGCCAGGCCGCCGCGGACCACAGTGGCGGTGACCCGGATCATGGCCTTGAGCTTGGCCGCCGCCGTGCCCGCCTTGGCCTCCTGGACGAAACGCAGCGCCACGCCCAAGACCACCATCATGACCATCACCACGGCAGCCCGCAGGTCGCCGGTCAGCGCCGACACCACCGCCAACAGCGACAAGAGGATGACCAAGGGGTTGAGCAGCGCCTTCACCAACAGATCGCGGTAGGTATTCCCTTCCTCCTGCGCCACGGCGTTGAGCCCGACCTGCTCAAGTCGCATCTCGGCTTCCTCCTGAGAAAGCCCGCTGGACGACGAGCCCAGATCGGCGACCAGCTTGTCCCCTTCACAAGTCGCCGCACTGGCCAGCTGCTGCGCCAGACCGCTGGCCACCGCGTTCCGTCCAGGCAAGCCCAGCCGCTTGGGCAATATGGACGGCAAGATGGACGGAAGGAAGAAAAGCTTTCGCATAGTAGGCGCTATTTTGTCACGACGGGCGGGTCGCCCCGGATTCCCCGTCGGCCGTGCGGAGACGGTCCTCAGTATAGCCTTGCTGCGCGGCTGGCAAGAGCTTTGAGCGTCGAAACCACGATCTCGAGATCCTGATGAGTGCGGTGTGGTTGACGGGGGCGGTGGCGGTGACGGTGACAGATACGGTGGCGTGTCCTGCGCTAGCCGGGCTACACTTGTTCGCTTCCACGTTGGCGGAAACCATGCACGGCCATCACCATCATCTGCACGGGGGCGCGCACGGGCACGCTCTGGGGGACGGCGAAAAGCGGTCGGTGGCGCTCTACTCGGTGCTGGCTGCGCTGGTTCTGACTGGGACCAAGGTCGTGGTGGGCCTGTGGACCGGCAGCTTGGGTATCGTGGCCGAGGCCATGCACTCGGGCCTGGACCTGGCGGCAGCCTTGGTCACGCTGTGGGCGGTGCGGGTTTCTGGCCGCCCGGCCGACGCCGAACATGCTTACGGACACGGCAAAATCGAGAACCTGTCGGCCCTGTTTGAGACCCTGCTGCTTCTCGGCACCTGCGCCTGGATCATCCGCGAGGCGGTAGAGCGCCTCTTCTTCCGCGCCCCTGCTCACGTCCACGCCAACCTGTGGGCGTTTCTGGTCGTCATCGTTTCGATCTTCATCGACTACTCGCGCTCGCGCAGTCTCATGCGCGTGGCCAAGAAATATGAGAGCCAAGCCCTGGAAGCAGACGCCCTGCACTTCTCCACGGACATCTGGTCGTCGCTGGTCGTGCTGCTCGGATTGTTGGGCGTGCTGGCGGCGCACGAGCTTGAAATACCGTGGCTGGTCCAGGCCGATGCGGTGGCCGCGCTGGGTGTGGCCGGCGTGGTGGTGTGGGTCAGCCTGCAACTGGGACGCAAGTCGATTGACGACTTGCTGGATTCCGTCCCCCCTGAGCTGGGCCAGCGCATTGCGGACGCGGCCAAGGTCGCCGACGTGCGCGAGGTCAAGCATGTGCGGGTGCGCCGCAGCGGGCCCGGACTCTTCGTGGACCTGGCTTTGGTCCTCGATCCGGGCGAGTCGCTGGAGCGTAGTCACGAGATCGCCGATCGGGCCGAGGCCGCTATCAAGGCGCAGTTTCCCCGTGCCGACGTTGTGGTGCACACGGAGCCTGGGCCGATTTCCAACGACGATCTGGCGGCAATGGCGCGTCGGCGGGCCGAGCGCCACGGATCGACCGCGCACGACATCCGCGTGTTCGAGGAGGACGGTCGCTGGACCATGGAATTGCACCTGGAGATGGCGGAGAGCTTGCCTCTGGGTGAGGCGCACCGTCGGGCTTCGGAATTGGAAAACGACCTTCAGACGACGGTTCCCGGCCTGGCCAAGGTCATCACCCACATCGAGCCCAGCGGGGAATGGTCCGCGGCTCGCAACGCCGACCCGGCTGAAGTCGAACGCATCCGCGCCACCCTGCTGCGCTTCCCGGAGTTGGTTCAGCTTGGATTCCAGGCGCACGACCTAAGCGTCCGGCGCACCGGGCACGAACTGGCGATTTCGTTTCATTGTACCCTGGGGGCCGCGACGTCCATCAAGGACGCCCATGCCTTCACCGAGCGCATCGAACAGTACCTGCGCGCGCAAATCCCCAACTTAGGACGTGTGACGGTCCACACCGAACCGCCCGGGGAACATAGTTAGCTAACCTCCGAACAGGACAGCGTCGGCGCGGGGGTCGGCTAGGGTAGCACAGGCGAGCGCGGGCGCGTGGGCTTCCAGCTCGGCCACCGAGTGCATGCCGGTGGCCACCGCGACGCACTCGGCGCCGATGGCCTCGGCCGCGGCGATGTCCTTGGGCGTATCACCCACGACGACCACGCGGCAGGCCCGAAGCGGTTTGCCGAGTTGGGCCGCGCCCCGCCGCGCGCCGGACGCCAGGATTTCCGGCCGATCAATTGAATCGTCGCCAAAACCGCCGAAGGCGAAGCGATGGTAGATGCCCGCGTGGCCCAACTTGATGCGGGCGCCTTCGCGCAGATTCCCGGTCCCCAAGCCCAGGGCCACCTCGGGGCGCGCCTCGGCCAGGTCGAGCGCGCGCATGATGCCGTCATGAACACGAATGCCGCCGGACGGGGCGGCCGAAGCCTCTTCATCCAGAACCCGCAAATAGAAGGCGAGCGTGGCATCCATCTCGGCCTGCAGTTCAGTCTCAGCAGCGAAACGCTTGCCCAGGGCCAGCAGACCGTCGCGCACAATCGCCTTGTCCGTCATGCCCGCGAATGAGAACGACACGACATCGGCGCGACCGTGGCGGCGCTCGAACGCCTTCTCGATGGCTCGACGTCCGACCCCGTCGGTGGTGACCAGGGTTCCGTCGACGTCGAACAGCAATATCGTGGGCATCACAGACACTACCGTGACGCCCACGGAAACCAATTGCAAGGGCGGCGGCGATCCTGAAACCGGACAGACCACCCCACGCGGTCAGCCGGCCGCGTGAGGTGCCCGGGGGCTGTCAAGCCCCGCCCCAGTCATCCCCCTACTGGTAAAGGAAGATGATCTCGATGCGGTTGTTGCGGTTTCGGTCCTTGCCGCTGGCGATCGGCTCAGAGCCGCCCTGCCCGGTGGCCATGACCCGCTTGCTATCCACGCCACGGGACATCAGCGCGGTCTGCACCGACTGGGCCCGAGCCAAGGTGAGCGGCAGAAGGGCGCTCGATCCTCCACGCGGGTCGGCGAAGCCGATGATCTGCACGGGGTAGTTCTGGTATTCCTTCTTCTTCATAAGCGTCGCAACCGGATCGAGCAGGGCATCCCGACCCGGGGTGATCACACTCTGCTTCTTGGTGAAGAGCTGCTCCGCCGGGATCATGAGCACGATTCGTTGCAGAGCGCCGCGCGCGTCACGACGAACCACCACGCCTGCGATGGCGCTGGCTTCCCTGGTCAGCGTATCAGCGCGCGCTCGGTTCTCGTCCGCCTTGGACTTATCCGCGTAGATCGGCTGCGCGATCGCCACGGCCTCCTCGGCCTTCTTCTTGGCAATGTCCGCACTCGTCTGCGCGCCCCGGAAGTTCCCCTGCTGCTGCTCCGCCTGCGCCCGGTGCAAGGTGTCGGAAGCGGCTGTGTATTCGGCCTTGGCATAGGTGGCCGCCTGCACGGTATCGGCGGTCTTCAGGGCCAGCTCGGCTGCGCCAAGTTTGTCGGCCGTCTCGGCCTTGTCAGCCGCTAGCTTCCGGTCGGCTTCCATCTGAGCAGCCAACTCCTTGCGCTCCTGCTCCGCCTGGGCGGTCTCGGCCACCAGCGCCGCCGACTTCTCGTTCAACTTCTTGAGCAGGGCGACCTTCTCGTTCATGTCGGCCAGATCCTTGCTGACCTTGTCCTGCTGTTCGTTGACCGCGTCGAGATCATCATCGGCCTTGGCGATGCGAGCCTTGGCCGTGTCCTGGTCGACCAACGCGATGGCATGCTTCAACGTGGCCTGCCCCATAAGGGCGTCATTGCTCGACTTGTCCAGATCGCTGCTCTGCCACTCCTCCCGTGCCTTCTTGTACCGCTCGTCGGCACTCTTGACCAACGCCGGGGCTCGTTTGGCAGCCAATCCTGCTGACGGGCTCGCCCTCAGAACCTCCAGGGCCTCCAGCTCGCTCGGCTTGGGCTTGAGGGCACAAGATGGCAGGGCCAGAAAAAGACTCGCCGCCAGCGGCAAGATCGATAGTCCTCGTGTAATCATGACAAAACTCCCTGTGTGCGGATTGCTCACGACTTGGCCTCCAGACGGATTTTCTGGACCTTGGCATTTTCCAGTTGCTTCTTGGTGCGTTCCAGTGTGGCCCGCGCGCGCGCCACCTCGGCTTCCTTCTGGTCGGCCTGCGCCGCCAGTTTGGACGCTGTGATCTTCTCGCGAATCATGTCGGCTTGAGCCCGACAGCGATCCGTGACCGTATGGACGTCGTCGTATTTATCCTGCGAACGCAAGGACCAGGCTTGATCCAGCCACATGCGCAGAACAGTCAGGTCTGTGCCTGCGGTCTTCCGCTCATCCAGGCGCTCAAGGTCATTCGCCGTCTGCCGGCTGTCTTCGATGATGCGCTGCAGATCATCCGCCTCCCCGGCCCGAGCAAGCGCCGGAATGGACAGACTGGTCAACAACACGAAACAGGTCGCGTATCTATGCATATGTTGCCTCACCGGGTTGAAGAGGGCCCTATGTTCGGAGTAGAGGCTCACCTCGTCAACTGCAAAAGATCGTCCTAGCGCGCCTCCCTGCTTGACGACCAGGCCGATCGCGCGGCATATGTTCGATTCCCCGCAAACGGGGTTCCGGTGGACGTAGCTCAATGGTAGAGCATCGGACTGTGGCTCCGACGGCTGGGGGTTCGATACCCCTCGTCCACCCCCGATTTTTCTCACGACCTGAGACACGTATGCGCTGGCATGTCTTGCCTCTCCTGCTGCTGGCCTCCTGTGGGGGCCGTTCGTCGGCTGTCGCGGACGCCGGAGCGGACAGCGCGCTCCCAGACACGGCCCCGCCTGCCGATGTCGGGCCGTTGCCACTGGCCATAGACTTCACCGTGGCGGAGTGCCCGCAGCTTGATTCTACCAAGCCGTCCTGTACCGGCACGGCTCCTTTCACCGTCCAGTTCGCGCCCATCGCCACCACGACCATCAGCCAGTATCGTTGGAATTTTGGAGACGCCACTGCCGACGACATCTCCGCCACCCCGTTGCACAAATTCGACACACCGGGCTCGTTCACGGTCACTCTGGTGGTCGTCAGCTCGACGGGCGGGGTAGCCAGCAGGAAGCGCACCGACTTCATCGTTGTGTTGCCCGTTGGAATGGGTACGCCTTGCCAGGCCGACCAACAGTGCGCAGCCAACCTTTACTGTCTCTGCTCGACCGCCAGCCCCTGCACCACCGGGCCCCTGGGTGGCCTATGCACCTCCTCATGCCAGAAGGATGACTGCCCCATCGGGAGTGTGTGCACGAACCTGGCGACCGCATCGGCAAACTCCGGCCGCGCTGAACCCTGGCAAACCCAACTCTGCCTTCCCACCTGCGATTCTGATGCAGACTGCACCGCAGGGCTGCGTTGCCGTGCCCTGCCCGCCTGGCCCAACGGCACATCCTGGGTCCATGGCTGTTTTGCCGACGTGCCGGCCGATCTGGGCGGCTCTTGTCTGAGCGCAACCGGCGTGCGCCGCAGCGACTTTTGCGTGACCGGGTTGTGCGCTGATCTGGGCGCTCTGGGGCTGTGCTCGCGAGACTGCAGCAGCGCCTTGTGTCCCGCAGGATCCGACTGCGCGATTTTCGGCGATGGCCGCGAGCTTTGTCTGATCCCGTGCTCTTCCAGTTTCCCCTGCGAACACGATCCGCTTCTCACCTGCGCGGCGCCCGGCCTGTCGCTTCTGGGCTACCATCTCAAGACACCGTCTCTCGGTGGACAAGCGGGCGCATACTGCGCACCCCAGCCCTGCGGCAGCAACGCCGAGTGCGAGCCTGTGGGTGTCTGCCGCGAGGATCCGGGGGGCGGCCACTGCGTCGCCCGCTCGGATTAGTACCGGCTCAGAAGCGGGTCAACGAACCCACCACCGTCTTCTGCTGCGGCCCACAATCCCAGGCGCGCGATCGATGCCTGTCGCGCGACCGCCTGATCGTAGAATGCCTCGACCACCTCCACCGGCCGCGCGCTACCCAGGGCGCTGACCGCCACGCCGAAGGTGAGGACGTGGTCTGGCTCGGCGCCCCGCCAGCCCAGCATAGCAGTCCAGCGGAGCGCGGCGGCCTCGCTCGCCGCGGCCACGTCGGTGACGAAGGGCCGCACGTCCACACGCGACGCAGGCGCCGACTTGCGACTGTCCTGGCGCTCGCGCCTGGCCGCCAGCAGGGACGCGCCCGAGGCATAGGCAGCAAGAGCGGTCCCTGCGCTGGCTTGGTCCGGCAACAAGACGGCATACTGCGCACGCGCCAGGATCCGTCCCAACGCGGGCTGGGATTCCTGCAGCGCCGCCGCAGCGAGAAACTCGATCCCAGCCAGTGACACCGCGTTCAGCCGACACAGCAGCTCAGCCGGAATGACCTCGTCGCTCAGCTTCACGTCCAAGATCTCGCCCAGCGACGGCACGCCCAGTCCCAGCGCCGGCCCGAAGCTGAGGCCGGGCTTAGGATGGAAGCCGCGCGAATAGGCGATGTCGAGTCCGGCGCGCCGGAAGATGCGCGGCAGGTGGCGCACCAGATCGAGATGCGCCAGATACGCAGCCGGGCCCAGTTTTGTGTAGCGCAGGCGATAGCGATGGGCCTCGCCCTGGGCAAAACGGGTCAGCGGCCGGGGCGCAGTCCGATGTCCGCCGGCAGAGGGGCGCGCCGTCGGTGCGGGACGTTCGACCGGTGCCCAGGCGTTCATTCGTCGCAGGAAGAAGAGCCGCTGGCGCTTCATCTTAGGGAGATTGCAATCCACGCCGCAGTCGTAGCAAACCAGCTTCTCGTCCGCGGCTGCCATGGCCTCGACGACATTCGAAGGATGCAGCATCCGCTGCACCGACTTGCCACAGGGGGGCGATGAACGGTTCATGAGCGCCCGTCGGAATTCAACGCGCAGAAAGTCGACGTCTACGCCGGTGTCGATGTGGTCCCAGGGCAGCCGGCTCTGCTCGCCCAAGCCGCCCAGATAGCGTTGCGCATCTAATCCCGAGGCGGCCTGCTCTTCGGCGATGGCGCGCTCCCACAGGTCTTTGTCCATGACCTCATCCCAGCCGTCAAAGCGACAGCCGAGATGAAAGGCCCTCTCCAGCAAGTCCGCGCAGGCACGATCCCCGCGCGCAAAGATGGCCTCCAGGTGCGACTGGGTGTTGTCGTGCATGCGCACAGCCACGCGCAGACGGCGCCCGTGCTCGGCCAGAAGCTCTTGCTTGTGCGCGGTGAGCTCGTGGCTGTCCATGGCGGCCCACTGCAGCGGCGTGTGCGGCTTGGGTACGAAGACCGACACGGCCGCGGTCACCTTGGCGCCGCGCAGGTAGCGACGGCCGATCTCCTGCACGTGCGCCGTGGTCTCGACGATGCCCACCACGTCCTCGTCGGTCTCGCTGGGCAACCCGATCATGAAGTACAGCTTCATGCGCTGGTGGCCGCGCGAAAATACGCGGTGGGCGGATTCCAGGATGTCGGCCTCGGAAACGTTCTTGCTCACCACATCCCGCATGCGCTGGGTTCCGGCCTCGGGCGAGAAGGTCAAGCCCGACATGCCCAGGCTCGCCATCGCGCCCAAGAGATCGTCGCTCAACCCATAGGCGCGTAGCGAGGAAACCGAGAGCGACACCTTG
>PMBY01000230.1 GCA_003153875.1 Myxococcales bacterium
ATCACGGTGCGGGCCGCGACGGCCTGATTGGGATTCAGGGTCTGCAGGCAGGCGGGATGCAGTTCGGGCGCGATGCCAGCCAGCTCCGCTTCGGGCACTGCGGTCAGCGCAACCCCCAAACGTTCGGCCTGGCGGACCAGATGGCCCACGATCTCGTGCGCCCGGCGGAAGGGGACGCCCTCGCGCACCAGGTGCTCGGCCAGGTCGGTGGCGCCCAGGGCCGCATCGCGGGCTGTTTCCTTCATGCGCTCGGCGTTGAACTCCAGTCCGGCGAGCAGACCAGGCAGGACCGCCAAGGACAGGCGCGTGGTTTCGATGGCGTCGTAGAAAGGTTCCTGGCTTTCTTGCAGATCCTTGTTGTAGGCCAGCGGCAGCCCTTTGGACACGGTCAGAAGCGCGACCACGTCGCCCAACAGGCGCGCCGACTTGGCTCGCAACAACTCGGCGATGTCCGGGTTGCGTTTCTGTGGCATGAGCGAGCTGCCCGAGCAGTAGCCCTCGCCCAGGCGCACGAAGCCGAACTCGGTCGACGACCACAGCACCAGTTCCTCGCCCAGACGCGAGAGATGCACGCCCAGCAGCGCGCAGGCAAAGGCCAGCTCGGCGCAGAAGTCGCGGTCGGAAACCGCATCCAGGCTGTTGTGCGTGGGCGCGCGGAAGCCCAGCGCGGTCGCGGTCATCTCGCGCTTGATGGGCAGCGACGTGGCGGCTAGCGCGCCCGAGCCCAGCGGACACTCGGCCGCGCGTGAAGCGGCGTCGAGGAAGCGGCCCCGATCGCGGCCCAGCATCTCGGCGTAGGCCAGCAGGTGATGGCCCAGGGTGATGACTTGCGCCCGCTGCAAATGGGTGTAGCCGGGCAAGAGAGTGGCCGCGTGCTCGCGTGCGCGCCGGCACAGCACCACGCGGGCGCGGTCGATGCCGGCCACCATCTCGCTGGCCGCCGCCAGGGCATACAGCCGCATGTCCGTGGCCACCTGATCGTTGCGACTGCGCGCCGTGTGCAGGCGGCGCCCTGGGTCTCCGATCAGTTCAATGAGCCGGCTTTCGACATTCATGTGAACGTCTTCCAGGGCTGGATCCATGGCGCGGCCGCCCTCGCCGAATTCTTGCGCCACGCGGTCGAGGCCGGCCACGATCGCTTCAGCGTCTTCCTTCGAGATGAGGCCCACCGCTGCCAACATGCGGGCGTGGGCCTGGCTGCCGCGCACATCGTCGCGCAGCAGCCGGCGGTCGAACCCCACGCTGGCGTTGAGCGCGGCGGCGGCCGGGTCCATGGTGGCTGAAAACCGCGCTCCCCGGCCACCAGCCTTGGGGTGGTTTGCATCCGATGCGGGCGGGCGTCCTGATTCGCTCATGGACACGATCCTATCACGCGATCGTTGCGGGAACCCTCAAAGGGTTCGGCTGAAACGCAGAGGACGTACTTCCCCTCCTGCAAGGCCAAACCTATATTGTCGATGACACCCATGACACAGAGGATCCCGCGCAGGACGAGGAGATTGAGCCAAGGGCTGGCCGTGGCTCTCTCGGTTTGCGCCGTGGCGGTGCANNTATGACCAGAAAGCCCTCGACTACGACAAAGCACTCGACCTCTATCAACGCTACCTGCAGCGCTTTTCCGGCGGGCATCTCGCGGCGCTGTTCAGGGAACGCCAGCTCGTGCTGCAGCGCAATCGAGCGGTCTGGCCCCTGCTGGCTCGCTACCGACAGATCCTGCAATCGAGTTTCGAGCGCAGCGCAGAGGAGAACCTGCGCGCCGTCGAGGCGCTGCTGGGCGAGGCGGCTCATACCCCGCTCGAACCCGACATGCTGCTCTGGTTGGCGGGCGCGCTGACCACGAGCGCGCCCGAGCGGGCGCTGGGCTACGTGGATCGCTACCTGGCCAGTCTTCCCGGCAGCGGACGCGGCCCGCGCGAACGCGCACAGGGCCTTGCGCTGCGGGTAGATTTGCTGCGTGGACAGGGCCGCGACACGCAGGCGTTGGCCGCCCTACGCGAAATGCAAGCCACCGATCCGTTGGGCTCGCAGGGTCTCGCGCGCGTTCTATCGACGAAGGTGTGGGCCACGCGCGTGTCCTGGGCGGCAGCCGCCGTGTTCGCGCTGCTGGGCCTGCTTGGTCTGCTGCTGCGGCCCTGGCGCGAGCCGGGCTTCGCCTGGCAGGGCAAAAGACTGATTGTCCTCGGCGTCGGCGTGGCCTTGGCCACACTGGGACCCATGGCATTCTTGCGCGTGCGTGGCGTCGAGACGCCTGGCACGTTCGCGGCTCTGGCCGGGCTTGGCGTGCTGGGGCTGATCGTTCTTAAGTTGCTCGCGCCCCTGGCCGCGCGCATCGGCCGCCCGGCTTACCTGGGGTTGAGCCTGCTGGTCGTTGTCTTGGGGCTCTATTTGGCGTTCTTCATGGGCGGCACGCTGGGCGCCTGGGAATGGCCGTTCGAGGCGTGGCGTACGTTGAGTTCGTGAGATCGAGATGAAACACAAGGGTAAGATCTTGAAGGTCCGTCTGGGCTACAACGCCAATTCCAGCTCGCTCGCCTCGGCGGTGTCCCTGCTCCTGTGCGGCTCGGCCGCAGCGGTCGCCATTCTTTCCACTGTGGCTGCGGCTCTCTTTTCCCGTCGACCCAAGGGCAAAGGTGCGCACGACTAGCCGAGCCCGCTACGAATCCTTCGGCGGCATCGTGGCGGTTGACGATCCGGTGGGGTTGGCCTTCGTGGACCAGCCGTTCATGCGCGAGCTGGGCTACCCTGACTCGCCGCTGTGGCAGGACACCGAGCGCCGCTTTCTCTCCGCGCCCACCGAGGTGCATTTCAACCTCACTGCCCGCTGTCCGTTGGCCTGCCGGCACTGCACCAGCGACGCTGGCGAAGGTGAGGAACTGGACACGGCCACTGTCAAGCGCGCGCTCGACGTGCTGGCCCGGGCCGGCGTGTTCCACGTCGCCTTTGGCGGCGGCGAGATCTTCATGCGCCCCGACGCCATCGAGCTGGCGCGCTACGCGCGGTCGCGCGGCCTGGTGCCCAATGCGACGAGCAACGGACACGTTCTCACTCGCGCCCTGGCCCGCCGTTGCCGCGTGTTCGGCCAGGTCAACATCAGCATGGATGGGGTGGGCGAGGGCTACCGGGCCGTGCGCGCGGCGGGCGAATTCGCCAAGGCCGATCAGGCGCTGCGCTGGCTGGTCGCGGCCGGGGTTGCGACGGGAATCAACTGCGTGGTCTCTCGCGCAAACTTCGACGGCCTGGAAGATGTGGT
>PMBY01000219.1 GCA_003153875.1 Myxococcales bacterium
TCTAGCGCGCAACCAGAAGACGCAGAAGTCCTGTGGCCAGAAGGCCCCAGAGAATCGTGGCGACGAGCCAGAAGCGCCTAGCCCGGCGTCTCACTCTCGAGAAGGTGCGCAGCCCAAGACCCACGTTGATAGTCGACAGCACCACCAGCAGCGCCATCCACAGCCGGCTGGAAGGCAGGCGTCGATCGGGCCCGAGCGCGTAGGCCAAGGCGCCAATCAGGAAGACGGTCCCCAGCGCCGACTTGCCAATGGCCCAGCGGGTGGCCCGCGCACGAAGTTGGGCCGCCCGCACTTGGCGTAGGGAATGCGCCGTCGGTTCTGCTCCTTCCGGCTCTGACTTCTCGTCAGGATCGCGTGTCGCCATGGCCTGTCCCTTCACACTAGCCGGTTGCCATGCCACGCGCACGCTCAATAGCCCCCGCCGCGGCCAACCTTGGGTACAATGTGGCTTGCCATGTCAGCCACGACCTATCTCGTACTCGACATCGAGACCATTCCCGACGGCGATCTCTACACACCGCCCCAGCCTACCCCGGGCATGGAACGTCCTTTCCCGCCGCTGTACGCCTGCAAGCCGGTGGTCATCGGGGTCATGTGGCTGGATGAGCACATGGCGTGCAAGAAGATGGGGACCATCGGAGAAGCCAAGGATGAGGCGGGCATGCTCGCCGACTTCGCCGAGTTCATGGCCAAGTGGAAACCCCGCGTGGTCACCTGGAACGGACGCGGATTCGACTTGCCGGTTCTGATTCTACGCAGCCTCCGCCACGGCATCAGCCTGCCCTGGTACTACCGCGAGCCTGGGTTCCGCTACCGCTTCAGCGCCGAAGGGCATTGGGACCTGGGCGACTTCCTCGCCGATTTTGGCGCCGCCCGCATGAGCTCCCTGCACGGCGCCGCCCGTCTCATCGGGCTGCCTGGAAAAGAAGAAGGTCTTGATGGCAGCCAGGTCGAGGGCCTGTATCGCGCGGGTCAGATCGAGATCCTGCGCCAGTACTGCCTGTCCGACGTGGCGCAGACGGCGTTCGTGTTTCTGCGCACCCGACTGCTGGTGGGCGAAATCGATCGGCCGACCTACACGCGCGTGGCCACCGACCTGCTGGCTGCCATCGAAGCTGACGGCCGTTTCGCGCGCCTGGTGGCTCAATCCGACCGCGAGCGCCTGCTGTTGGGCTAGCTGCAGCTTGTCGGGGAATTGCAGGCCGCCAAGCGGCCGGGCCGCGGCTAGCGGGTCGCGTGGGCAAGGGGGTGAGCGTGTTCGTGTGCGATACGCGGCAGGCGGAAAGCGTGGAGCGAGGGCGTGCGCGCTTCGCGTGTCGCGGGTCGCTCACCCCACAGGGGCTTCGGGACGGACAGCCCACCCTGCCCACCCCGCGCGCTTCGCGCTCGCCCGTCACGCTCACGCCAGCCGCCCACGCATGCCGCTTTCCGCTGGTCGCTCACGCTACCGCTACCGCTCACGGGCTATCTTCTCCTCTCCACTTCGCGCTCTATCGACCCAAACATCGCGGGCAGGGAGAGCGTGAGCAGGCCATCGGTGATCTTGCGCAGCAGGAAACCGGGCACGGGGGCCTCGATGCGCAGGGCCACCTCATATTCCACCCACGTCCCGCCCGCCTCGGCGACGAGACGCCAGCCGCCCGTCGAGTTCTTCACCACCTCTCCCTCGACGTAGGTCCACGTCACGGTTCCCGCCTGCGCGTCGCAGTCCAGGTCGAGTACGTAGCGAAAGGGCAGCACCAAGTTCCCGCGGAACTCGGCGCGCACCCTGCCAGCCTCGCTGCGCAGGACGCGGGCATGCTTGATCTCCGGAAACAGGCGCGGATAGGCGGGAAAGTCCACCACCACGGCAAAGACCTCAGCTGGCGACGCCCCCGCCATCAGGGCGCTGTGGCGCACCGGCTTCGAATTCGGATCCATGAACCGAGATATAGCAAGGGCAGAGTAGCGAATGCCCTCGCTTTCGCGCTAACGTCAGTGATTCTTCGGAGGCCCTTTCGCCATGCCCAGACCGTTCGCGCCCCCCGGCACCGCCACCCACTATGTTCCCGACCGCCCGGTCGCGGTCAACCACGTCCGCCTCAGCTTTGAACCGGACCTGGCTGCGCGCACGCTGCAAGGTCAGTCGCGCCTCTCCCTGACCGCGCGTCAGGACGGCCTGGACAAGGTCGAGCTGAATGCCGTGGACATGACCATCGAGCAGGTGAGCGTCGACGGAAAGCCGGTCTCCGGAATCGACTACGACGGCGAACGCCTGCGCATCGCTCTGGGCCGGACCTTTGCGCGCGACGAGCGCTTCACCTTGGCGGTCGACTACCGCTGCACGCCGCGCCGGGGTCTCTACTTCGTCGGCCCCGACCAGGCCCATCCTGACCGCGCGCTGGAATGCTGGAGCCAAGGTCAGGATGACGACTCGCGCACTTACTGGCCCTGCGTCGACCTGCCGGTCGAAAAGGCCACCAGCGAAGTGTTTTGCACCGTTCCGGCCGGCGTGACCGTTCTTTCCAACGGCGATCTCGCCGACAAGAGCGACCTGCCCGACGGCCGCACGCGCTGGCACTACGTGCTCGAGATGCCCCATTCGCCGTACCTGGTGACCCTGGTGTGCGGCCCTTTCACGGAACTGAAGGACCGCGCGCCGGAGACCGGGGTTGATGTCTACTACTACGCGCCCAAGGGCCGCGAAGACGACACCCGTCGCAGCCTCGCCCGCACGCCCGAGATGATCGACTTCTTCTCCAGGCGGATTGGCGTTCCCTACCCGCACCGCCGCTACAGCCAGGTCTTTGTGCACGACTTCATCTTCGGCGGCATGGAGAACACCACGGCCACCACCCTCACCTCCGAGGCCATGCTCGACCCGCGGGCCGCTCTCGACCACGACGTCGAGCCACTGGTGTGCCACGAGCTGGCCCACCAGTGGTGGGGCGATCTGCTGACCTGCCGCGAGTGGCCCGAGGCCTGGTTGAACGAAGGCTTCGCCACCTATTTTGAATACGTGTGGCGCGACCACACGCGCGGGCGCGACGAGGCCGACGTGGATCTGCTGGGCGATCTCGACGCCTACCTTGGCGAAGCGGGCACCTATCAACGCCCGATCTTCTGTCGTCAGTACGAGGAGCCCATCGACCTTTTCGATCGACACCTTTACGAAAAGGGCGGTCGCGTGCTGCACATGCTGCGCCACGAGCTGGGCGAGGACAACTTCTGGCGCGGCTTGCGTCTGTATTGCGAGCGCCACGCGCGCGGCTCGGTCGAAACGCGCGATCTGGTGCGCGCCATCGAGGAGGCAACCGGCCGCAACCTGGACTGGTTCTTCGACCAGTGGGTGGGCAGCCCCGGCCACCCCGAGTTGGAGGGCACCTGGGAATGGGACGCCGACAAGAAGGTGGGCACCCTGCGCCTGGAGCAGAAGCAAACTGGCGATCACCCGCATCGATTCACCACGCGGGTTCGCCTCGAGGTCGATGGCAAGGAGCGCGAAGAAAGCATCGAGCTGGACCAGCGTAGCCACGCCTTCGAGTTCCCCCTGGCCGCTCGTCCCTCCCAGGTCATCTTCGATCCCGGCGACGTGGTGTTGAAGAGCATCAAGCTGAAAAAACCGCGCGCCCTGTGGGAGCGACAACTGCAGGCCGCGCACCTGGGCGTCGATCGTGTGCTGGCCGCGCGTGCTCTCGCCGAAATGCCCGAACCCTCCGCGGTCGCGGCCCTGGGCTCGGCGCTGGAGAGCGACTCGTTCTGGTCGGTGCGCGCCGCTGCGGCCACTGCGCTCGGCAAGACTCGACGGCAAGACGCGCTCGACGCCTTGCTGAGGGCCCGTGCGCAAGAGAATCCCCGCGTGCGGCGCGCGGTGGCCGCCGCGCTGGGTGACTTCGTGATCACCCACGCGCCCGGCAACCAGCGGGCAGCCGAAATGCTCGAAGGCTGGGTAGTCGCGGGCGATGCCAGCTGCTTCGTCGAGGCCACTGCCGCCTTGGCTCTAGGCCGCACCCGGTCGCCCCGCGCGGTCGCGGTGCTTCCCGGCGTGCTCTCACGCAACTCTTTCCAAGACATGATTCGCGCCCGCGCCATCGAAGGACTGGGCGCCACGGGAGATGAGACGGCGCTGCCGCTGGTCGAGACTGCCTTCGTGCCTGGCGCATCGATCTACGCCCGTCGCGCCGTGGTAGCCGCCCTCGCCCGCCTGGCCGAGGGCACCCTGCACGTGCGCCGCGCCCGCGAACGCATCGAAGGCTGGCTTGCCGACCCAGACTTCCGCGTGCGCATGGAGTCGGCCTCTGCGCTGGCCTTGCTGGCCGACGGCCGCGCCGTGCCTGCCATTGAGGCCGCGCTGCACGCCGAGCTGGATGGCCGCGCCAAGCGGCGCATGCGCGAGGCCATCAGCGAGCTGCGCGAAAAGGGCAAGCCCGACGAGAAAACGCGCAAGCTTTCCCAGGAGGTCGAACGACTGAGCGGCGAGACGACCCGTTTGCGCGAACGGCTTGAAGGCCTGGAGAACACGCGACGCCCCCTGGTCACGACCACGCCGAACGAGCCCAGCCCCGGCGGCGCCCCGCCCACGCGCAACCGGCGGCCACGTCCCGGCAGCCGGCGCAGCGGCAAGCCGCTCGCGCCCCGCCGGCGACGATAGGGCTGATTGTCTATTTCGTCTTGCCCTTGGCCGCCGCAGCCGCGACCGAGCTCTGGTAACCGAGAAGGCTCGGCGCCTCTGCCAGACGTACCAGGCGCACGTTCACCTTGTCGTTCCTGTCGGAATAGAGGCGCGTGTGGTGAGGCAAGAAGCCCTCGGCGCGAATGTCGAGATCCAGCGGGCCCGAGCTGCGCGGGCGCTGCAGCTCGACGGTCGGTTTGTCAGGCGTGATGCGAGCGAGCTGCTTGCTGCCCCACATGACCAACGCCTTCACCGGCGGGCTGATGGACAGGGTCAGGGCCACGGTTTCCGACAGAGGGTTCGCCTCTCGTTCCTCGGACTGCAAATCGTCGTCGGCCTTCGCGCTTTCGCTGACAGGGGCTGGCGCTCGCGCAGCCTTGGGCAAGGAATCGAGTGACTTTCCCTTGCCAGAAGGCGCCGCAGTTTGAATGGGAGGGGCCGGGACCGTCGCGGGTGGCGCCGCGCGTTCGACAGGTGGCCGGCGGCAACCGTAGGCGAGGGCCATTACCAGGCAAGCCCGACCAAGCTCCCGCGCGCTCATCGTGTCTTGCCCTCTGCGCTGGGTTCAGCGCGACCGCCGCCTGCCTTGCTCTCGGGCCCGGTGGGCGCCGAGGGCAGACTGCCGTTGGCATAGGTCGCGCCCGGTTTGCGGACATAGTCGGTGATGGGTTGTTGCGCCTGCCCTGCGATGTTTCCCTTCAGGGTCTCGACCGGCATGGGTGGATCCAATTCATAGTAAAAGCCACGCGTGGGAAGGCGCATTTCAAACACTTCCCCATCCCAATAGAAGGTGCGCCGGAAGCCGAGCGCCATGGGACCGAGTACCTTGGCGTGCCGGTGCTTGAGCACGAACGAGAACATCCGCACCGCCAGGTTGTTGTACAGGCGATGGCAGCCGTGTGAGAAGCGGCCGCGCAAAGACAGATAGTCGAACGAGCCGTGGGTACGAATGCCGTTGTCGAAATAGGCGACGACCTCGCCGCGCTGCTTGGCCTGCTCGTGGATGCCTGCCACCAAGCCATAGGCTGACAAGAATCCCGGTCCGGTTTCGTCGTAGTTGACCACGCGCGGGTAGCCGCCTGCGACCCACTTGGTCTTCACCATCGACGCCAGGGGCGAACTGGGCGGCGGCAGCCACACCGGCGCGGACACGATGTGCCGCCACACCCGCTTGCCCACGTCTGAATCCTTGTAGCGGTAGTACTCCTCACCGTCAGCAGCGAGTTCCGCGCGCCAGCCGCCAATCGTGGTACGCCAACTGACCAGGGGAACCTTCTCGCCCCGCCAGCGCACATAGAGGTTGAAGGTCGGGTAGCGCGTGCGCGGCTGGGGCACCCGGTTGCCCTTGCTGTCAAAGGGGAAGTCGTACCAGATGTCGCCGCGGTCGATCTCGGCGACCAGGTCCATCTTGCGCCCGTAATACTCGGGCGGCTCGGGGAAGCGCACCGCCGCCCGCAGCCAGTGAAAATCGCCTTCCGTGTGGCGGCGAAAAAAGGCGAGCGCGTCCTCGGGCGAGGTGAGGCCCAGCCGCGCCATCAAGGCATCGGTGGCCTGTCCCACGAGGTCCGGCACGGGTACCACTTTCCCGTCGGCCGTCCGATAGCTCGGAATTGCACGGGGCTTGCCGCGCTTGGCGGGCGGCATGGCGCCGATGGCGCTGCCGTCCTCGACGAAGTTGCCAGCGTGGGCAGCCCGCTCGGCCAGTACCCGGCGCAGGGTCGCGAAGTCATTGGCAACCAGCGGCCGTGCCATGGCCTCCAGCGTGGCGTGCGTGAGGTCGGCCTGAGCGAAGACGTCATTCTTCTGCTGAAAATCCAGCACCGCCGAGCGCATGGGCGCGTCGTACAGGCCCGGCTTGTGCTTGGCTGCGTCCATCAGGCCCTCGCAGGCCAGGCGCTTCTCCACTTCGGCAAAGGCGGCGTGCTCGGCCTCCACCCGCAGATGGGCCTTCACATTGCCCGCGTAGCGAGGGTCTTTGACGGCCAACTCCTCCAGCGTGGCGACGCCCGCCTTGGCACGCGCAGCCTCGAGGCGCAGTCCGCGCTGCCGGTGCTTGGTCGCTTCCTTCTTCTCGGTACTGTGGCCGAAGGTCTCGATGCCATCCACCGCGAGCAAGCGGGCGTTGTCCACGCTGGCCTCGCAGGTGCGGGCCGCGTCCGCGAGAAAGCGCGCCCGCAGCACCGACAGCGAAGGCGGGATGCCGTACAGCTCGAGATAGTTGCGCTCGCCGGGCGGCAGGGCTTGGCCATCACCGTCGCTGCGATCGTTGGCCAGCCCGACGAACACCGCCCGGTAGCGGTTGGGCAAGACCGCGCCGTCGGCCGCCTTGCCGTCCTGGAAGATGTAGGGCGCCCANNCCGTCGGAGAGATCCACCAGGGTCAGTCCGCGCTGCACGGCCTGCTCGGTGTCGACCACCCGCTCTTTTCCGGCCACGAACTGGAGAGCACGACGTTCGACAGGTGGGGCTGCCTCTGGCAGGGCGTCGGGGTCGGGCTTGGGCGGCGCGGCCGGCATCTCTGCTTGGGCCACAGGCGCTGAAATCGCGGGCGCGGAAGCGAGCACCGGCGCCCGGGCCGGCGAGCTGGAACTCCCGCGACGACAGCCAGGCAAGCTGGCCGCGAGCAGCAGGAACAGCAACGAGCCGAGGGAAACGAAACGCAGGGTCAAGACATCCAATGTTTAGCGTCTCGACCGACCGGAGGCGAGTCTAGAAATCGACTGATCGATCGGCGCAAAGACGTACTAGGATGTCGGCCCATGAAGCGTCCCCTTCTTCTCACATTGGCCCTTGCCACAATCCTGTCCGTCGGCACTAGCCGCGCCTACGCAACCGAGGTTGGGCGCACGCGCAACTTCGGCTTGGGCTTCCAGCTGGGCGAGCCAACCGCCATCACGGCCAAGGCTTTCATCGGGGGCGCCAACGCCCTGGACTTCGGGCTCGGGTTCGGCGGCTGGGGCTACGGCTGGTGCAGAAATAATAGCAATGGCACCACCTATCGTTGCGGCGATCTCAACCATAACATCAGCTTGCACGCGGACTACTTGTACCAAGAGAACATCGTCAACATGACGAACCGTTTGGACTGGTACGTGGGCGTGGGCGGTCGAGTGATCATGTGGGCCTATGGATCCAATGACCTCGGCCACGACGTGGTGCTCTTGGCTCGCGTTCCCATTGGGCTCGCCGCGACCTTCCGTCGCCCCGACTTTCTTGAAGCCTATCTCGAGATAGCGCCCGCGCTGGTAGTCTTCCCGCCCTTGGACTTCACCATCGACGTCGCCCTGGGCGTGCGCGCGTACTTTTGACATGGGAACCCTGGGAGGGT
>PMBY01000328.1 GCA_003153875.1 Myxococcales bacterium
TAGCGGGCCTGTGTTGCGCGGGCGCTGCAGCTCGACGGTCGGGTTGTCGGGCACGACGCGAGCGAGCTGCTTGCTGCCCCACATGACCACGGCCTTGACCGGCGGGCTGATAGCCAGGGTCAGGGTCACGGTTTCCGACAAGGGGTTGGCTTCTCGTTCCTCGGATTGCAGATCGTCTTCGGCCTTCGCGCGTTCGGAGACAGGGGCTGGCGCTCGCGCAGCCTTGGGCAAGATCTCCGCTGGCTCTCTCCGGCTCGGCGCCGCCACAATCTGAGCGGGAGAGGCAGGGCCCGGCGCAGGCGGAGCCTCGCGTTCGACAGGTGGGCGGCGGCAACCGAATGCGAGGGCCGCTACCAGACAAGCCCGACAAAACCACCGCGCGCTCATCGTGCCTTGCCCTCAGCGCTGGGTTCGGCACGGCCGCCGCCCGCCTTGCTCTCTGGCCCGGTGAGCGCCGAGGGCAAATTGCTGTCGGCATAGGTCACGCCGGGTTTGCGCACATATCCCGTGATTGGTTGTTCCCGCTCGCCCACGATATTTCCCTTCAAAGTCTCGACCGGCATGGGCGGATCCAATTCATAGTAGAAGCCGCGCGTAGGCAGGCGCATCTCGAACACTTCCCCGTCCCAATAGAACGTGCGCCGGAAGCCCAGCGCCATGGGGCCGAGAACCTTGGCGTGCCGGTGCTTGAGCACGAATGAGAACATGCGCACAGCCAGGTTGTTGTACAAGCGGTGGCAGCCGTGCGAGAAGCGACCGCGCAGAGACAGGTAGTCAGACGAGCCATGGGTGCGAATCCCGTTGTCGAAATAGGCGAGGCCTTCGCCGCGCTGCTTGGCTTGCTCGTGGATGCCCGCCACCAGGCCATAGGCCGATAAGAATCCCGGTCCGGTCTCGTCGTAGTTGACCACGCGAGGATATCCGCCTGCGACCCACTTGGTCTTCACCATCGACGCCAGCGGCGAGCTGGGCGGAGGCAGCCACACCGGCGCAGACACGATGTGCCGCCACACCCGCTTGCCCACGTCCGAATCCTTGTAGCGGTAGTACTCCTCACCGTCGGCAGCGAGTTCGGAGCGCCAGCCGCCGATGGTGGTACGCCAACTCACCAAGGGAACCTTCTCGCCCCGCCAGCGCACGAAGAGGTTGAAGGTGGGGTAGCGCGTGCGCGGCTGTGGCACCCGGTTGCCCTTGCCGTCAAAGGGGAAATCGTACCAGACATCGCCGCGGTCGATCTCTGCGACAAGATCCATCTTGGGCCCGTAGTACTCGGGCGGGTCGGGAAAACGCGCGGCGACTCGTAGCCAGCGAAAGTCGCTGTCCGGGTGGCGGCGGAAGAAGGCGAGCGCGTCCTCGGGCGAGGACAGGCCCAGCCGCGCCATCAAGGCATCGGTGGCTTGACCCACCAGATCCGGCACGGGCACCACTCTTCCGTCGGCGGTCCGATAGCTGGGAATCGCCCGCGGCTTGCCGCGCTTGGCGGGTGGCATTGCGCCGATGGCGCTGCCGTCCTCAACGAAGTTGCCAGCGTGTGCCGCCCGCTCGGCCAGGATCCTGCGCAGGGTTGCGAAGTCGTTGGCCAGAAGCGGCCGGGCCATGGTCTCCAGGGTGGCGCGCGTGAGGTCAGCCTGGGCGAAGACGTCGTTCTTCTGCTGGAAATCCAAAACCGCCGAGCGCATGGGTGCGTCGTACAGGCCCGGCTTGTGCTTGGCCGCATCCATCAATCCCTCGCAAGCCAGACGCTTCTCCACTTCGGCAAAGGCGGCGCGCTCGGCCTCGACCCGCTGGTGGGTCTTCACCTCGCCCGCGTAGCGAGGGTCTTTTGCGGCCAACTCTTCCAAGGTGGCGACGCCCGCTTTGGCGCGAGCAGCCTCCAGTCGCAGTCCACGCTGCCGGTGCTTGGTTGCTTCCTTCTTCTCGGTGGTGTGGCCGAAGGTTTCGATGCCGTCCACCGCGAGCAGGCGCGCATTGTCCACGCCGGCCTCGCAGGTGCGGGCCACGTCCGCGAGAAAGCGCGCCCGCAGCACCGAGAGCGAAGGTGGAATACCGTAGAGTTCGAGGTAGTTGCGCTCGCCGGGCGGCAGGGCTTGGCCATCACCGTCGCTGCGATCGTTGGCCAGCCCGACGAACACGGCCCGGTAGCGATTGGGCAGAAGCGCGCCGTCGGCTGCCTTGCCGTCCTGGAAGATGTACGGCGCCCATCCGTCGGAAAGATCCACCACGGTCAGACCACGCTTCACCGCCTGCTCGGCGTCGACCACTCGTTCCTGGCCGGCCACGACCTGGATGGCACGGCGCTCGACGGGTGGAGCAGCCTCGGGCAGGGCGTCTGGGTCAGGCTTGGGCGGCAGGGCCGGCATCTCGTCTCGCGCCTCGGGTGCAGGAATCGCAGGCGCGGCAGAAGACGCCGGTGCGCGGGCCGACGAGCCCGCGCCCCCGCGACGACAGGCTGGCAGGCTGCCGGCCAGCAGCGAGAACAGCAAGGAAAAGACCGCGAAAGGGCGCAGGGTCAAGACGCCCAATGTTTATCCTCTCGGCCGACCGGAGGCGAGGTTAGAAATCTACGCATCGATCGGCCCGAAGTCGTACTAGGATGTCCCCATGAAGCCTTTTATTCTTCTCACGTTGGCCGCCGCGGCAATCCTCTCCGCCGGCGCAGGTCGCGCCCAGGCAACCGAGGTGGGGATCTCGCGCAACTTCGGCCTGGGCTTCCAGATTGGCGAGCCCACGGCCATCACGGCCAAGGTCTTTGCCGGGAGGGGCAACGCCTTCGACTTCGGGCTCGGATTCGGCGGCTGGGGCTACGACTGGTGCACGGATGCGAACGGCCACACCTACCGTTGCGGCAGCCTCAACCACGACATCAGCGTGCATGCGGACTATCTGTACCAGGAAAACATCGTCAATATGACGAACCGACTCGACTGGTACGCGGGTCTGGGCGGCCGGGTGATCATGTGGGCCTATGGGTCCAACGACCTCGGCCACGACGTGATTCTCCTCGCCCGGGTTCCCATCGGGCTCGCCGTCACATTCCGGCGCCCCAGCTTCCTCGAGGCCTATCTCGAAATCGCGCCAGCTCTCGTGGTCTTCCCACCCTTGGACTTCACCATCGACATCGGCCTGGGCGTCCGCGCGTACTTCTGATTCCGGCACTTCTCTAGGTATCGGGATCGAAGTCGTTCCGGGTCGGACCGCTGTTGATTTCGCCGCTGGCAGCCTCGCCAGAGAGCAGCCCCGGCTCGGCATTGGCCAGTGCCATCTCGCCCACCACGGCTCCCGAGGCAACCTCCTCCGCCTGCGAAGCCACTTGGCCCCCTTGCCTGCGGATCTTCCATTGCGCAATGGCCCGTTCAAAATCGGCGTTGGGAATCATTGGCACTAGCGTACCGGGAATGCGCCTCATCTGCAATGGCGTGGGCGGCCGTTGTCTTGGGCGACCACAGGTCGCCCCTACCCATGACGACAGGTGGTGCGGGCGTGGGCGGCCGTTGTCTTGGGCGACCACAGGTCGCCCCTACCCATGACGACAGGTGGTGCGCCGACACCCGTAGGGGCGACCTGCGGTCGCCCGCTCGTCGCCTACGAGCCGTGTATCAGCTTCCGGTACCGGATCCGGTGCGGCTGGTCGGCGTCAGCGCCCAGGCGCCGATGGCGGTCAGCTTCGTAGTCCTGGTAATTGCCCTCGAACCACACCGCCTGGCTGTCGCCCTCGAAGGCCAGCATGTGGGTGGCAATGCGGTCGAGAAACCAGCGGTCGTGGCTGATGACCACCACGCAGCCGGCAAAACCCAGCAGCGCCTCCTCCAGCGCGCGCAAGGTGTCCACATCCAGATCGTTGGTCGGCTCGTCGAGCAGCAGGACATTGCCCCCGCTGCGCAGCAGCTTGGCCAGGTGCACGCGGTTGCGCTCGCCGCCTGACAAATCCTTGACCCGTTTCTGCTGATCGGCTCCCTTGAAATTGAAATCAGCCACGTATGAGCGCGCGTTCACCTGCCGCTTGCCCACCTGAATGTAGTCCGATCCCTGCGCAATCTCGTCGTACACGCTGTTGTCACCCTGCAAGGCATCGCGCGACTGATCGACATAGGCCAGCTTGACCGTGTCGCCGATGCGCAGAATGCCACCGTCGGGCTTCTCCTGGCCGACGATCATGCGGAACAGCGTCGTCTTGCCTGCGCCGTTGGGCCCGATGATGCCCACGATGCCACCGCGAGGCAGGTTGAAAGTCAGATCGTCCATCAACAAGTTGTCGCCGTAGCCCTTGCGCAGGTGCTCGGCCCTGACCACCAGGTCGCCCAGCCGCGGCCCCGCTGGAATGCTGATCTCGGCGGAGTCCTCGCGCTTCTGCGCATCCTGCGCCAGCATCTCTTCGTACGCCGCCAAGCGGGCCTT
>PMBY01000266.1:0-3954 GCA_003153875.1 Myxococcales bacterium
CCCATGAACTCGGGGATCATCCCATATTTGATGAGATCCTCGGTGCGCGCCATCGCCCGCAACTCGTTCTTCGATTCGTCGCTCTTGCTGATGGTGGCGCCGAAGCCCAGCCCGCGCGTGCCCGTGCGCCGGCGCACCAGCTCCTCCAACCCATTGAAGGAGCCCGTGCACACGAAGAGAATGTTGGTGGTATCCACCTGCACCAGCTCTTGCTGGGGCCGGTTGCGTGCGCCGTCCGGCGTGATGGAGGCTTGCTTGCCTTCCAGAATCTTGAGCAGGGCCTGCTGCACGCCCTCACCCGACACGTCGCGGGTCACCGAGGGCCCGCCCCCCTTGCGCGCGATCTTGTCGATCTCGTCGATGCACACGATCCCCCGCGCCGCCTTGTCGGGGTCGTTGCCCGCGTTCCGGTACAGCGCCTTGATCACGCTGTCCACGTCTTCTCCCACGTAGCCGGCCTCGGTCAACGTGGTGGCGTCGGCCATGGCAAAGGGCACGTCCAGCTTGCGCGCCAGCGTCTGCACCAGCAGGGTCTTGCCGCAGCCGGTGGGTCCGATGAGTAGAATGTTGCCCTTCTGGATCTCGACATCGCCGGCCTTGCCGTGCTGACCGATGCGCTTGTAGTGGTTGTACACCGAAACCGCCAAGGCCTTCTTGGCGCGCTCCTGCCCGATCACGTAGCGGTCGATCTCGTCGTAGATCTCGCGCGGTCGCGGGTAGCGCGGACGCTCCGCAGCCTCTTCCTTGGCGATGATGTCGTTGCACAGGGCCACGCACTCGTCGCAGATGAAGACCCGCGGGCCCGAGATAAGCTTCCGCACCTCACGCCGGCGCTTCTGGCAGAAGGAGCAGTGGAAGTCGTCCATCCCCCATGAGTATTGCATCTGAACTCCAAACAAGCCAAGCCTGTCAACCTGGATCGCAACGAACCCCTTGCGTGCGCAGGGAAAAGGTGTTCCGTAGAGGACAGTCTTGGCCGCAGCGCGTGCCACGACTTCGGTGGCGTGGGCTGGGTCCGTCAGCAGGGCTTTCTGGCCGCCCCTGACAGACGAACAGACGGGGCCAAAAAAGAATCTTGGCGTCGGGCAAGTGGTCCAGGTAGATCGATGCCAACTAGAGCCATGTGTGGAATTGTTGGCTACGTAGGAGCACGTGAAGCGACGCCCATCCTACTGAGCGGGTTGCGCCGGCTGGAGTACCGGGGCTACGACTCAGCGGGGATCGCCGTGTGCAATGGCGGCGAGGCCCATCTGGTGCGCTGCCAGGGCAAGCTGGCAGCCTTGGAGAAGCTACTGGCCGGGCAGTGTCCGGTGGGCAGATACGGCATCGGACACACGCGTTGGGCGACCCATGGCCGGCCTTCCGACGAAAATGCCCATCCGCACAAGGCCGGCCCCATCTCGGTCGTGCACAATGGGATCGTCGAGAACCACGTGGAGCTGCGCGAGCGGCTCATCGCCTCGGGCCGCCATTTCTCGTCCCAGACCGACACCGAGGTGTTGGCTCATCTCATCGACGAGGCTTTGCAGGCAGGCGCCGCCTCGCTGGTCGAGGCGGTGCGGGCAGCCCTGCGCCAGGTGACAGGCGCTTACGCCATCGCCGTGCTGTCTGACCGCAGCCCGAATGTACTGGTGGCGGCTAAGAACGCCTCGCCGTTGGTGTTGGGCCTCGGCAACGGCGAAATGTTCATCGCCTCGGACGCACCCGCCATCCTCGAACAAACCCGCGACATGCTGTTTCTCGAGGACGGCGACATCGCCGAGCTGGATCGCACCGGCGCGCGCATCACCGATCTCGACGGAAACCCGGTGGTGCGCAAGCCGCGCACGGTGACCTGGACCGCGGGGCAGGCTGAGAAGGCCGGTTATCCGCATTTCATGTTGAAGGAGATCCACGAGCAGCCGCGCGCGGTCACCGACACCCTAGCGGGACGCCTACTACCCGACAGCAACGACGCTGTCCTAGAGGATCAAGAGGTGACGCCACTACCCAGCCGGGTGGTCATCCTGGCCTGCGGAACCTCGTATCACGCGGGCCTGGTGGGCAAGTTTCTCATCGAGAACATCGCGCGCATTCCCTGCGAGGTGGATCTGGCCAGCGAGTTCCGCTACCGGGAGCCGGTGGTGGGATCGAGGGATCTGGTGGTGGGAATTTCCCAGAGCGGCGAGACCGCTGACACCCTGGCGGCGGTGAAAGAGGCACGGGCGCGGAGCGCGCGCACCTTCGCCATCTGCAACGTGGTCGATTCGGCCATCCCGCGCGCCTCGGACCTGGTGCTGTACACACGCGCTGGGCCCGAGATCGGCGTCGCGTCCACCAAGTGCTTCACGGCGCAGCTCGCGGCGCTGACTCTGCTGGCCATTCATCTCGGGCGACGCAACGGCGCGCTGGCTGGCGTGGCGGCCACTGAACTGGTGAGCGAGCTGATGCACATTCCGCACAAGATGAGCGAGACGCTCAAGGAATGCGGCGATCTGAAGGATCTGGCCCGCAAGTACAAGAACGTGCGTGACTTCCTTTTCCTTGGGCGCGGCACCAACTATCCCATCGCGCTCGAGGGTGCGCTCAAGCTGAAAGAGATTTCTTACATCCATGCCGAGGGCTACGCCGCCGGCGAGATGAAGCACGGGCCCATCGCGCTTATCGGCGACGGCTTGCCCGTGGTGATCATCGCGCCGCGGGGCAAGGGCTACGACAAGGTGCTGTCCAACCTGGCCGAGGTGCGCGCGCGCGAGGGCCAAGTCATCGCGGTGGCCACCAAGGGCGACACGGCGATTCTTGATCAGTGCGAGGACGTGCTCTGGGTTCCCGATGCGCCTCCTCTCTTGCAGCCGATGCTGACCGTGCTGCCCTTGCAATTGCTGGCCTACGCGGTGGCGCTGGCGCGCGGGAACGATGTCGATCAACCGCGCAATCTGGCGAAGAGCGTGACGGTCGAATAGCCGCTGCTGCTCACGGCAGCCGGGCCGCAGGTGCGGCTGGCTGGCGCGGCCCGATTTCTAGGAACAGCGAGTCCGGGCCGCCCACCGGTCGCACCGGCCGCCCCGCGCTGAGCGCGCGCAACTCGTCCTCGGGAACGTCGGGCAGGACGAACACGCGTCGCCCCTCTCGCTGGAAAGCCTCCACCAGAGCCGGCGCGTCGCGGCCGTGGTCCGGCCATGTGCTTGCAATCACCAGATCTCGTCTCTCCAGGAGCAGCGGTCCCAGCGCATCGGCGCGCTGGGCGAACAGCGCGGCGGGCACGTCGGGCAGAAGCGTCGCCACCGACCAAAGCTTGTTGAGGTTCTCGAGCCGCCGAGCCCGCGCAGCCGGCAGATCGTCGCCTACGTGTACGGCCGCCGCCCAGCCGAGAAGAACGCCCATGGCCGGGGCCAGCCAGCGATGCACGCGCGGTCGGCGCCGTGCGGCCGCAAACAGCAGGACCGACGCAAACGCCAGCACCAGGGGTACGTACATCAGCGCGAGCTGGCGTGCCGCCGAGGCCGGCGAGAGAGCCAGGGGTACGAGAGCCCCCAGCCCGCCTGCGGCTGCCCCGGCCGCTAGTGGCCGCCAGCGTATCCCCGTCCGCTCGACCAGCAGCGCAAGAGCCAGTGCGGCCAGCGGGATCAGATCGAAGAAATAGCGAGCGTTGTAGCACCAGCCGTCGGGACGGTCGGTGCCCGCAAGGGCAAACAGAAGCAGCACCCCGGCCACGACGATGCCCGCGGCGCGCAACACCCGCCGTGCCGGACTCGCGGGCTCGCGGCGCGACCAGGCTGCCCCCATGGCCACCACCACCACTAGCACCCAGGGTGCGGATTGCAGAAGCGCCTTCTTCACCGCCGACAGCAACAGCAATGCGCCGGTGTCGCTCCAGTGACCGCCTATCTGCTGCCACATGGGGATGTGCCGCTGCATACTGAAATCCAGCACATGGGCGCCGAACGCGCGCAGGGGATCCCATGGCGACGCGCC
>PMBY01000266.1:3998-5033 GCA_003153875.1 Myxococcales bacterium
TAGCGCACGCCAGCGGCCACGCCAGCGAGGAGCCCGGCGGCACACGCCCAGCGAACCCGATCCCGCTCGGCCGCATGGAGCGCAGCCACGAAGGCAGCCAGGGACAAGCAGGCAGCTAGAGCGTGCGGCCACACCCCGACGGCGTACTCGAGCGAGAAACCAGCCAGAGCAAAGGCCAACGCCCCGACCCACGCCGCCGGCTGCGAGGCCCCTGCACGCCGCGCCGCCGCGCGCACCAGAGCGATGGTGACCAGCCACGCCGCGAGGTTGAGGAGAAAGAGGCCGGTCCAGCCAGCAAGCGAGAAAGGCAGCGCGAACAGCGCGTACAGCGGAGGTACCACCGACGAGGCTCGCGCCCCGGGGCGCACCTCCGGCACGGGATCGAAGAAGAGCAACTCGCTCGAACGCGGCAAGGTGTCGGTACCGGGCAGGGTCAGCTGGCCCGAACGCAGCGACACCACCCAGGCCAGGTGGTTGTTCTCGTCGACGGTGAACACACCTGGCACGATGAGCAGGGCGGCCACCGCGCCTAGTACGGCCAGCACCAGGATCACGCTCTGGCGCTCGCTCATGCGGCCCATCAACCGGGGCGCACCGTTGCTCGACATCCCGCTTTGCTCTTGGCTCATGACAAATTGCCTGCGCGCAGTCCGACGCCAGCGCACACTGCGAGCATTGTAGCGGAAGGCCGTACAGCGCGGAATCAGTTCCAAGGTCGGCCAGGTGACCGACAATGGCTGTTTGACAGCGCCGCGCACGTCTCGCGATAATCGTCGCGTTTGAACTTGGAACCTCCGCTCGCGATCGCCGGGGACGCCCGACCATGAATGGGACCGGGATCCGTTCGCCGCGGGCGCTGATCCAGGCTGGCGACGCTCTGCAGGTCGTGCTCGCGATGTTCACGGCCTACGCCTTGCACTCGCTGCTGTGGACACACTTCGCCTTCCTGCGGGCGCCCGCGGGCCCCGAAGGCTTCATCCTGCTGGCGTATCTGGCGCTGCCGCTGTGGGTGATCCTGGTCGCGCTGCTGGGCCT
>PMBY01000266.1:5048-7817 GCA_003153875.1 Myxococcales bacterium
CGGCAGCACGCAAAGGGACACACCCGTGGCCGCCTGCTCTTGATCGGTGAGCCTGGGCAGACCATGCAAGGTTTCGTGGACGGCCTGCTCGCCGATCCGTTCCCGCCCGAGGTCATAGGCTATCTCGGCCGCGGCGAATCGGATGGCGGTGCGCCGAAGCACTTGGGCGCCCTGGGACAGCTGCCCACGGTCCTGCACGACGAGGCGGTGGACGCGGTGGTGGTGTTGGCCCAGCTTTCGCCGCGCCGGGCAGGCTGGGTCGTGCAGGTCTGCGCCGATCTGGGCCTGTCCGCCAGCATTCCCCTGCCTTGGCCGCAGGTGCCTCGCCTGGCCCCGCACGTCGAATCGGGCGCCGGCACGCACTTCCTGTTCTTCGCCCCGTCCACGCGCAGGGCGGCGCAAATGGCAGTCAAGCAGGTGCTGGACCTGGTGCTGGCCTTGGCCGCCGTGATCGTGTTGGCGCCGGTCTTCATCGGCATCGCGCTGGCCATCGCCCTGCTCGATGGCCGTCCCGTGGTCTTCTCGCAGGTGCGCGTCGGCCTGCACGGCCGGCGCTTCCGCATGCTGAAGTTCCGGACCATGCTGAAGGACAGCGACGAGCTGAAGGCTGCCCTGGCAGCGCCCAACGAGGTCGACGGTCCGGCGTTCAAGGTGACCCACGATCCGCGCGTGACCCGGCTAGGCGAATTCCTGCGCCGGACCAGCCTGGACGAACTGCCGCAGCTCTTCCACGTCCTGGGCGGCGCCATGAGCCTGGTCGGCCCGCGNNTGTCCATGAAGCCAGGGATCACCGGGCTGTGGCAGACCAGCGGCCGCAGCAACGTGGGATTTGCCGAGTGGATGCGCATGGATCAGGAATACGTCGATCGCTGGTCGCTGGGGCTGGACCTGCGCCTGCTGCTGGCCACCATTCCCGCCGTCCTGTCGAGGCGAGGGGCGAGGTAGAAGGCGCTGGGCGCTGGCACAGTCGGTGTACACGTGCAAAATGTCCGGTGCACTTCACCAAGAGCACCCATAGCCCTCCCAGGGTTCCCATCGCGTCGATCACCGGTCCGTTGGCTTGGCTACATACAACCCGCTCTGGAGGCTCGCGCCCCCATCGCTCGCTGATACACATCGACCAGTCTCGCGGACACGTGCTTCCAGGCGTACTTCTCCTCGGCCACTTTGCGCGCTGTCCGCCCCATGCGGGCGGTGCGGCCGCGGTCCTTCAGCAACCCGGCCAGCGCCGTTCCGTAGCCTTCAGCATCGTCCGGGGCGAGCACGCCGACCTCGTCGGCCTGGAAGACTTCGACCAAATCGCCCACGGGGTTGGCTAGCACGGCCCGGCCTGCGGCCAGGTAATCGCCCAGCTTGATGGGTCCCCGCGCCCGGTTGGTCAGGGTGTTCGAGTAGGGCAATAGCAACACGTCGGAGGCGCCCATGGGAACCGGCACCCGGGCAAAGGGGAGGGTGCCGGTCGAGTGGACGGCACCGGACAGACCCAGCTCAGCAATCAGTCGCTCGGCCTCCCGGTTGCGCGGACCCACCAGCAGCAGAAGCGCGTCGGGCACAGATCGGCGGGCGACGGCGAAGGCCCGCACCGCCAGCGCTAGGTCGTATTGGACGAAGCCGACGAAGCAGGCGATGGGTGCATCGGCCGGCAAGCCAAGCTCCGCACGACAGGACCTCTGATCGAGCACGGGAATCGTGCGCACGTTGGCGCCTGATGGGATGAAGTGGACCCGCTCGTCGACGATTCCTAGACCCAACGCCCGCTCCGCAAGGGCACGGCTGGTCACGGTGACCTGGTCGGCGAATTGACGGAAACGTTCCTCCAGCAAGGTTTCAAATGGGGCAAAGGCCACGCGGCCGATCCAGCTTTTGCGCAAGGAGATGGCCCCGCCCCGCCCCCACCAGTCGGCCCAGTCGCTGATCCACGGGGTCTGCGCCAGGGCCTTGAGCGCCAGGCTGGGCCCGAGCACCACCGGACGGCAGTCGAAACCATGCACCAGGTCGGGTCGCTCGCCCAAGAAGCGCGCCACCCGCCAGGCGGTGTCCCAGGGATCCCATCCTGTGCGCGCCAGCGACACGCCCAAGTCTGGCGTCTCGATCACGCGGACGCCTTCGCGCAGTCCCACCACAGGACGCAGGACATTCCGGCGCGAGACAGTGGCCAGGGTCACCTCGTGGCCCCAATCGGCCAGCTCGCGACCGAAATAGAACGCTCGATAGAACGTGCTCCGTTCCACCACGTTGTGATTGAGCAGCAGGATCTTCATCGGCAGAAACCTAGCCCGGCCTTGCCAGCAGCAGGTGCGCGGCGCGAACCAGCCGGCGCTTGAGGCCTGCCACACCCTGGTCGGAAAGGATCTCGCGCAAGTAGCGAGCCTGGCGGAAAAGCCACGCGGGATCGCGCAGGCGGGCCCGCAGCCAGCGCGAGGGCGCACGGGCCGCAAACTCGGCGATCTCCTCGGCACTCAGCCCTTCGCGGCGGATCACTGCCGAGCGGCTGCCGTCGAAGTCAATCCAGCTCGCGTCCAGCAGGTGCCCGCTATGGCGTGCGCTTTCGTAGTAGGGCGTGCCTGGGAACGGAGTCGCCACCGAGAACTGGATCGAGTCGACCGGCAGCGTACGACAGAACTCGAGCGTCTCGCGCATGCTGTCGAGGGTCTCGCCATCCAGGCCGAACGTGATCGTGGCATGCGTCTTGATGCCGCGCTGGTTGCACCAAAGCACCACGGCCCGCACCTTGTCCAGCCGGACCGGCTTTCTCGCCTGCTCCAGCAC
>PMBY01000115.1 GCA_003153875.1 Myxococcales bacterium
ACTCTACGAACCGCTGGCCGCGTTTCTGCGACAACAAGCCGAGGAGGACGAGGTCGAAGCTGTCGTTTGCAACACTCATTCCCTCAAGGCTCGCGGCCAATGGCAGAACCCGGACGTCACGCAGGTGGCCATCGAATACTACCCCCTCATCAGGAAGATGCGGGTGGTGGTCACGACCTTTGAAGTGAAGCAATTCCCGCACTGGAGTGTCGATGCCGTCTACGAGGCTGCATCCCATCACCGGTTCTCGCACGAGGCGTGGGTGGTACTGGAATGGCCCAAGGGCCTTATTTCTTCGCTGACCGACCCAACGCACAAGCTGGACCAGATCGCAAGGGAATGCCAGCGTTTCGGCATCGGCTTGGCAAGCCTGCAGCCCCATTACAACTCCTTCAGACTTTCTCCGCGGCTTGAACCCAAGCCGCGGACTCCGGAGGACGAAGACGTAGAAAGCTGGCTGACTTACGTGTTCTCGCGTATGCCAACCTTGAGCACTGAATTCGACGAACGGATGAAGAAAGTGGCGTCGGCGGTCGTAGCATGAGACAGCCCGATCAGAGAGGAACCATGGAACGGCCGGAGGTTCTGGTGCGGGACTCCTTCCAACAGGCATGGAAGGACGGGGCGTCCGTCGAACCCGAACAAGGCACCGACAAGGCCTGCAAGCCCCAGAAGACCCATGAAACCCGCTTCGCACACCCATCTTGGCGGAGGAACCGTGCCAAAAGACCGACCTGTGTACCACTGCTCGCGCGGCAGTCGGCAGCGGCGTTAGCGATCCGGCTCGCCGTTCCCCTGCCCAGGATGAAGGCCACTGCCTCTTCCTGACCTCATCGCACAGCGCGTTCCACCGCATGGAAGGTCCACGATGCCGCGAACACAATGGCGGCTGACGGTGACGGCCGGCAATTTCTCCCATGGTTTCACGCAGATGTGGACGCGAGTGTTTTGCGGGCGCGATACCATCAGCGCCGAATAAGCGCTGGACCAGTTCCGGCGCGATCTGGAATCTTCGCGTTGCAGCGCGGCCCCGCACTTCGGGGGCGTACATCGCGTAGGCGTGGGCGCCGGGGACCACGTAGCTGCCGCGCAAAGCGGGGTGGACACGACTATGTCTATGCCATCAGGGGCGCGGGCACGATTCTTGTCGACGGGTGAGCCGGGCAAATCCAAGTTCTTCGTGGCGCTGGGTTGAACCAGTCCCTGTCGGGAAAAAAGCGCGCAAGACAACACCCATGTTGGGCGCATCTCCACAAATGCTCATTCCTTCGGGGTCAGCGCGACTTCAAGACGCTCACGCGCCGAAGTCACCTCCTTGAGACAGCTGCGAACCTTCGCTTCGGCGAGCGTCATGGCCGCCAACAAGAGCGTCGCTCTCATCCGTAGTGACTCCTCGTCACCTGTTTGAGTCAGCTCGTTCGCGATGCCGAAGATCTCGTCCACTTCACTGCAAAGCCCGATAGCCGCATTGGAGAGGTCACGAATCAGGATCTTCAGAAGCTTGAAAATCGTAGTGGTCATGAGCGTCCTTTCACTATTGGATTGGTTGTCGCTGATTCAGCCCGCCGAACTGGTCGTGGTCGTCAATCGCACTCGCGGACCGACGTCAAGATTGGCTTGCCGTGACTCAAGCCTCGTCGTCCTCCGGGAAAGACGGAAGGGGCACGCTCCCGTCGGCGTTGAGGTCTGGGAGTCCGAGGTCTGAGAGTTTCAGATCGGGCTCGGTCTCCTCCCCCGCCTGGGCGTGCAGATGGCGTCCTCTGCGTTTGGTCGCAGAGGGCTGCCTCGGATCGAAGATGCCTGGAACTGTCGCTGCGAAGCCTGCGCAGAACTCGATCACGGCCGAGAGCAATTCACGGGTTTTCCTGTCGAGTTGTGGGTTCTCCCGCACGGCGGTCGAGAGACGCGAAAGCATCGTGGTGGTCGGTCGGTTCTGGCTCCGTCGAGCCTGATTTCGCTGACTGGGTGGACGGGCGAGATTGGCGACCTGCCGAGCCTTCCAGGCTGCGAAAAAGGCGGAGGCTTCGTTTGGAGGCATACCCGCGAGTCGGGTGCGCATGTGATCGCTCAGGAAGTGATCACCCGCGCGCCATGCCGCGAGCAGGTCCGGCGGGAGGGCCTCCATCTGGCGAACCAAATTTTGCACCCTCGAGTCGGACAGACCAAGACGCCGAGCGTACTCGGCCAGCGAGGTGCCAAACCGGTCGCGCATGAACTGCGCGCGGGAGGCTATGTCGAAGCTAGACAACTTGCGCCGCACGCTGTTTTCGATGCCGTTGAGGAAGTAGAGCTCCGCCTCGGGCGTGTCGGCAGGCAAAACGACCGCCCTGATCGTCGGCCATCCCAGAGCCACTACAGCGCCATAGCGAAGGAAGCCAGCGACCAGAGAGTACCGCTCCTTCCGATGTGGGTCGGCCACCACGAGGATCTCCTGCAGTTGTGCCTCGCGTTTCAGGCTGTCACACATGCTCTTCAGGGCATCCGGATCCAACTCGAAGCGGATGTTCTGGATCCTCGTCTGATCTATCGCATTCACGGGAACGTCCATGACCACGATGTCGACACGGTCGGCGTGCGCGTGCCCATGCAAGCGAGCGCGGATCTCGGCCAATCGCTTCTGCCTAGTGGAAAGTGGCACTGGGGGCGGAGGCGGGGGCGGGGATAACTGCGCGCCGATCAGGTCGGGCAGTAGCGTCCCGCAGGCTTTCAAGAATTGGTCGAACACCGTTTCCGGCCCGGCGGTCACCGGCTGGACGGGCCGCTCCGACGCGCTCACTTTCTCGGCTGCGCGCTCCTTCAGAGACGCGATTAGATCCGACAAGGGAGTCTTGGTGGGAGTCGCCTCCGTCTCGGGTGCGGTCTCGTTCTCGATCGAGTTGGGCTTTTCATTGTTCGGATTCATCGGTGGTCTCCTTGGTTCGTGGCCTTGGCGTTCAGTTCGCGGTCGCGTACATCTTCTCGACTGCGACCGTGCTACCGCCACGCTACCCCTCGCAAAATCTAGTGGGGCGACCGCAGCCCAAGTATTGTGTTTCGCCTCACGCTCTTTTTTCGGATCCCGGTCTTTCCGAGCCGCGCTTGCGTGCGTCAGCCAGCTTCTCGTGGCTGGCCACGCCGGCTTCCGCCGATTCACCAGAGTCCCCACCTTCGTGGGAAATGCCGGCGCGACACGTTGCTCATCAACTATGAAAGAGGGAACCTTTTCATTCCCCGGTGGTCAGTACTGTTGTGACTGCCGCTCTGGTTCTTGCGTGGTTGCTGACTTCCTCTGGCTCCGGGGCAACGCCGGCAAGAAGTTGTGGGACGCATGGTGCGGGTGTGTCGAACGGCTCCTGGAGGGACGCGCTCGCAGCGACAGCCCGCCTCGCCCACACCGGCCAAGTTGTACTCGGCCATCTCGCAGTGCGCGGATCCCTCGATCGAGAGATCGTCCGGCGAATCATTGTCCGGTGGCATCTCGACGAGGTGAAGGGTTGCTACGAGAAGGAGCTGACCAAGCTGCCGGATTTGGAGGGACGCGTGACCGTGCAGTTCACGGTATCGGTGACGGGCGCGGTTTCATCCTCGGACCTGGGCTCGTCAACCCTTGGCAGCGCTCGCGTCGAGAAATGCGTGGTGAATGCGGTGCGCGGCTGGGAGTTCCCGAGAACGATGGGTGGGGGCACGACGCTGGTAACAGCTGCCTTCGACTTCTCCCCAGCGCCGGACGGCAAGCGCGTGCCTACGATTGTCGACACTGCTCCCAGCTTCGAGGCACCATGATTGTTCGCCAGGCATTCTTGATCCTCCGGGCTGGGCTCGCGGTGGCCGTGGTGATCGAACTGGGACCGTTGCAGGCCCTGGCAAACGGGAAACCTATCAGGCCCTGCGCGCCTGACAGCGAAGACGTCGCGGTCGCCTTGGCAGACCTGAAAGCCATCGACCAGGCCATCCGGGCTCTGGCACCGGCCGACGATCCCCGGCCCCTGGTGGCTCGGTTGAAGGAACTGACCGAGTCGCGTTGTCTTGAACTGATGGGCGGACTTGCGATCGAGCCGACATCGGGCCTGTCGCTCAGGACGTATTGGGACGACGGAGGCTTCAAGCACGTCGAGTCCTACCTGCGGCTCGGCCAGATCGGTGAACGGATGGTCTGGTTCCCACCCTCGGTCCGCTGCGCACTGACCCGCGAGACCGCTCCGGACAGCCCGATTGTGGGGTTGCTGTGTGGGAACGATGAGGTGGCATGTGGAGCGGAGACCCGCGGCTGGCAGTTTCGCGCTGAACGGTTCTTCGAACTGGCGGCTGATGACCAACGACTGCGGGGTTACGGATGGCGAGAGGGCGCTCTACGCGACCTACGCAAAGAGGTGGGGACGGATCGCGGCGACTCGCTCAACTTCGACGATTTGGACTGCGCGGCCTTGGTTACCAAGCAGCCGGCGCGCAAACGCTTCTCGGCATGGCGCCAGTGCCAAGAGGCCCGGCAGCTCGAGCAGGTGGCCTTTCCTATTGGGCGAACGCGAGCGCCGACAGCCGGTTGGCTCCTGGTCGAGGGCCGGCGCGGCCACCACACCTTCTGCGACGAGGCACGCGCCTATCATCTGGCCACCGGCTCGGCCTACCGAATCGCGAGCTGCAGCGGCTTGGCCCTGCAACCGGGGGGTAGCGTAGATCACCGTGCCACGGATCGGGGACGCGCGCTCACCATCGAGATTGGTCATTTGCCCGTCGATGCCCTGCGCGAGGCCGCGTGGCTACTGGTTCTTCTGGATGAGCTGGAGCACAGGGTGGTGGCTGGCGGGTTCGGAATCTACCTTCCCAAAGGGATGCCGGTTTTCAGCAACACCGAGGAACTCGGCTCGCTCGGCGGCTCGATTCTCGGTGTGTCGTCGTCGAGTGCCGACACCGTCCTATCGTGGCGGGTTCTGGACGCGGACCGTTTGCTGAAGTCTGGCGCCCTCACCTGCTCACCCACGCGCCTCGACGACGCGGAGGAGGAATACGCCGTGACTCTCCTGCGCGTGGCCGAGGCAGGATTCGTGGCCGGCTGTCCCGACGTGCTCCCACCTGACAAATCGCTTCTCGAATCGCCGAGACCATCCGCACACCGACTGGACACGGACCAGAGCAGCCTCTCACTCGCAGTCCAGGCGATTCGCCAAGGCTGGAAAGAAGCAGCCGAGCAGACTCTGAAATGCTCGGCTCCCGGCAGTTCGTCTCCACCCGCGCAGCCATCTTCGGTCGCCCCGTTTCCTCGCCCTCGGAGGACTTCTTGGCTCTGAGCGATCGGCCGCCCCGCGTACGACCGATGTACCCACACGTCCACAACAGAGGACCGAAGGCGGTAGCCGTTCTGTTCGGAGCCGTCGCGCTTTTCGGTCTTGCGGCCTGCGCATCCGGCGAGTCGCTCTCGGATCGCACGATGACGCTTGGCCCTGTTCCTGAAGTCCGGCTGGCGCCGCGACCGCCGATCGATGAGCAGCGAGCGCAACGGATCAAGGAACTGATTGCCAGCCTGGCCGGCCTGCACAAAACGTATTTCGGCCTTTCGCCCACGCTTCGCGGAACGGCATTTGCCCCGGTGGCCGGCCAATCGCGCACCGACACGATGCTCCTCACAAATCATCACATCGAGCAATCGGGAGCCTTGCGCGATCTCGTCGCCCTTGGGCCAGACGCCCTGCCGTTTCTATTGGCGGCGCTCGATGACAGGACGCCGACCGGGATCGTCGTCACATCCGATGGCTTCATCGGCGGGATGACCTTCGCTGACGAGTTGTGGCTGAACACAGCCATTCCGGCGGAAGCGGCGGTGCAAGCGTCACGCCCGGTTCGCCGGGCGCCCACCTCGGACAAGCACATCGCGTCCTACACGGTCACCATCGGCGATGTCTGCTTGGTGGCCATCGGACAGATCGTCGGCCGGGCCTACAGCGTGGTTCGCTATCAGCCAACCGCCATCATCGTCATCAACAGCCCGACACGCGACAAAGACTTGCGAAGTGTCGTGAAGTGGACCCCGAAATTCGGACCAGGGGCTAAGGTGGAGTTTGCTTCCCACCAGGAAGGCAAACGAGATGAAGAAGAACGCACGAAAGAAGCACAGTCCAGAGTTCAAGGCCAAGGTCGCGTTGTCCGCCATCCGCGAGCAGGAAACGGTGGCCGAGATCGCCCGTCGGTTTCAGTTGAACGCCAACATGGTCCAGAAATGGAAGCGGGAGGCCCTGGATAACATGGCGGTCGTGTTCTCGCCGGCAGGCACAGGCGGCGAATGCCACGAGAGCCGCGAGAAGGAACTTCTACAGAAGATCGGAGAACTGACGGTCGAGCGCGATTTTTTAGCCAACGGGCTCGGCAGACTCCGCTAGCGGCGAGGCGAAGCATGGTGGAACCAAGGCCAGAAATCTC
>PMBY01000395.1 GCA_003153875.1 Myxococcales bacterium
GGCATGGTGCTGCCCTTTCTCATCAAGCTAGGCTTTTCCAACAGCCAGATCGGCTTCTGGAACAAGGGCGTGGGCTTCGCCGCCACCATCAGCGGCGTCATGTTGGGTGGCGGCCTGGTGGCCAAGTTTGGCGTGCGTCGCTGCTTGCTGACCTTCGGTGCGATCTTGATGGTCGCCAACACGGGATACTTGGCGCTGGCCATGCACGGCAAGAGCGTGGCGCTGCTGGCGACGGCCATCGGCATCGACAATGTGTGCGGCGGCATGGTGGACGCAGCCTTCGCCGCCTTCATCATGTCTTTGTGTAACAAGTCCTTCTCGGCGACGCAGTTCGCGCTGCTGTCCAGCGCCTCCACCATCATCGGCCGCATCATCAGCGCCGGCTCGGGCTGGCTAGCTGCTACCGTGGGTTGGCCGATCTTCTTCGGCATCACCATCGTGGCAGCGGTGCCGGCGTTGGTGCTGCTGGTGGTCGCGTTCCCCCACGACGCGGGGGCTGTCGAGCCAGCGAAATAGGGATCAGATACTGACCCGCAGTCCCACGCCGAGATCGAACAGGCCCGGGGAACGACCAGGGATCTGGAAGCGCACCATCTCGACGGTGACCGGGTTCGGGTACTGGCCCAAGGTGGTCGGGTCCATGCCGAAGCGGAATTCTCCGTTCCTGTTGCCCCAGTGGACCGCGCCAAAGGCCTCGAAGCGCAGGTGGGTGAGAAGGATCAGCGAATAGTCGAGCCGCGTGATGCCGGAACGGTCGGAGAGATTGGCGAGGTTCGAAAGGGTGAAGGTCGTGTTGTCCCACGAATAGGGCGCGGGCGCGGTGGCAAACACCGCTGCATAGTGCCGGCCAAGATAAAAGAAGGTGGCTGGCTCCCGCAGCAACTGCGAGTGGGGCAAGATGAGGCCGGGGTAAACGGCCGTGTCGTTGTAGCCAAGACCGTTGTAGAAATATTCGGCGCCCACAGTGAACACATCCTTGTCGGCGTACTGAATCGAGTAGGACACGCCGCCTGTGGCTTGGGGCTTGACGCCAGAACCGCGCGCCACCGGGTAGAGTCGGTCGACGTTTGGCCCGAGATACTGGGCGATCACCGTTTGATCGATGGTACCGGTCGGCAGTGTTCCTAGGGTCAGGCTCAATGGATCGACGCTGCTGTCGAAACGCACGCGATCGATGTCCTGGCCGAAGCGCAGCGCCACCTCGCCGTAAAAATCGAGATCCCAGATTCCGGCCGAGACATCGGCCGCCAGCTTGGGCTTGTGCCCTCGCTGTACAAGGCCACCCAACCCCAACTCGGCCGAACTCCACACCATCTCGGCGCGGGCAGCCCCTGCCAGCGCGCTCGCGGTGGGCGTAGCGTCCGCTCCCTCGGTCAAACCGTAGGCGTAGAAGTTCCAGCCCTGCGCTTCCCAGGGCACGTGCAGCTTGAGCATGGTGGTGCCGGTGCGCGCATCGAACACGTCGAGTGGGTTGCGGTGCTGGATGTGCAAGAAATCCGTCGGGGTCCAGAAGCGTGCCGTGCCCCAGCGCACATGCTGGCGACCGGCCGTCACGAACACCTTGTGCTTGATGTCGAAACGCAGCCACATCTGATCGAGTGACACACGGGGCGTACGCGTCGGCTGCGCACCAAAGAGCGAACTCAAACTGGCGGCCCCCGCGTTGGAATAACCGCCCTGCGACCCGCCGCTGACGGCCGAAAGACCGGTGCTCGCTGTCGCGGGCAAGGTCGGATCGAAAATCGTGCGCGCAAGCACGAAGCCGCGCACCCGATCGTTGGGCCGCACGTCCAGGTACGCGTCGAGCAGGGACGGCGACGAAAGAGTCCAGTTGCTTGGATTCTGGTTTTGCAGGGCCGAGCTCTGCGCGCGCAGATAGATCTGGCCGCCGATCTTCAGCGGATCCTCGGGTGCCACCTCGGCTGAGAGGCGCGGCGCCGCTTCGGGTCCCCCTAGATTCAATTGATCTCGCGCATCACCCCCTGATTTCGTGGCAGTGGCCGTGGCCGTGGTCGTGGTCGTGGTCGTGGCCGTGGCCGCGACGGGCGCGGGCGAAGCCCGCGGGGGCTGGTGGGGCGGGCTGTCCGTCCCGAAGCCCCCGGAGGGGGTGGCCGGTTCCGAAACCGAAGCCGGCGCCCCGAACATGTCGTTCTCGCTCGGCCTGTCCTGCGCCCACACCGCCGTCGCGCTTCCTGCCACGATCAGGATCGCCAGCACCGGACGGTTGCGATTCATCGCGACTTGCTCTCCAGCCAGGCCTTGGTGAAGAGGTTCTGCTCCAAGGGGCGCATGTCCACTGACTTCACCAGGATCAAGGTCGAGTTGGCCTTCTCCACCTCGTCGTAGAAGCGCATCTCCTCCGGATACCACACGTCGACCTTCTTCGATTCGGAGTAGGTCTTCTTCCAGCGTGGATAGTACGACGTGCGCAGCAGCCGCCCCGAGAGGGCGAATTCCTGGCGCTTGAGCACGTTCTTGGTTTCCTTGTCGATCCACAACTTGATGACCGGGAACGCGAGATCGATGTTGGGTTTGCCGGTCAGCTTCAGCACCTGCGCGGTGTAGGCACCCAGTTTTTCTTGGCCCAAGTCCTCGGGCTCGTACTCCTCGGCCAGACGCGATTCATCGAAATCCGAACGGCGCGANNTTGTCGATGCGCAGATAGCCCTGGCCTTGGGAAGCCTTGGGTTTGGTAAACAAGATAATGAACTTCTGGTCCTGGCTGCGCCGGAAAACCAGGGCCTCGTAGGCCACGTCGACCTTGTCCTTCTCCTTCTGCTCTATGTACACAAGGTTGCGCCAGTCGCCCTGATTGCGCTGCCGCTCGTCCACGACCTTGAGAAGATCGACCAACTCGGCCTTGCCCAAAGCTGCGGCCACGCGCGGGGTGAGCAACGAGAAGATGAGTCCGAAGACGGCGAAAAAGCGGGACGTAGACATGAGTGCGGCTCCAATGATTAGTTAGCTATTTCTCACAGAGAGCACAGAGGATGCGGAGGCAGAGGAGTTGAGAAGGGTTCAGACCGGACAAGAAACCACCCTTCTCTTCCCTCTCATCCGGCTCTGTGGCCTCTGTGGGCTCTGTGTGAAATAGCATTCTCATCCAAAGTGGGACATGGCCGACACGGGCTTGAGGCGCGCGGCCCGGTAGGCCGGATACAGCGCCGCCAAGGTGGTCACCAAGGTGATGAAGAGCGCAGCGCGAACCAGGCCGCCAGGGTGCAGGGCAAGCTGAACCCGGTCGGACATGAGAAAGAGCTGCACCGAGAGCGGCACGTGGATGCGGGCCGCATTGATGGCGGCGCCTAATCCCGCTCCGGCCAGCGCGCCGACACCTGTGCCGATGAGCCCGAGCAACAGCGACTCGTAGAGGAACATGCGCAGCACCCCACCCCGCTGCATGCCGATGGCGCGCAGGGTCCCGATCTCGCGCGTGCGCTCGCGGATGGCGATCCACATGGTGTTCATGATGCCGGTGATCACGATGGCGATGAGGATGGTGAGCAGCACCGCGGTCAGGCCTTTGAGAACCGTCAGGGTCCAGGTGATGAAGGAGACCTCATCCTCCCAGGTGGTCACGTCCAGCTTCTGCCCGGTCCAGTCTTCGCGCGCCACGGTCTGGAACTTCATCCAGAACGGGTTGGGATCCGCGTCCATCACGGCCCAGCCCAGCTTTTCAAGCTGTCCGCGCAGGCGGGCCGCGATGGCGGTCACGTAGGGAACGAACTGTGGTTTGAGATAGATGTGGATGGCGCCGGTGGTGTCGGAGCGAAGCTGATACAGGGCGCGCGTGGTTTCGACCGGAACGAAGACCCCGAACTTGCTCATCAGCCCCATGTCCTTGGCGATGGCGACGATGCGACAGTCGATGGTGTTGGCTGCACCGCGCGTAGTTTGCGCCGACAGGGTGACCGCGTCACCGACCTTGACCTTGAGCCTTTCCACCTGCGACTCGAAGACCATCATGGTGTTGGGCTCGGCCAGATCCTCCAAGCGTCCACTGGTCAACTCGATGACCTTGCGGAAGCCGGGCTCGTTCTTGATGTCGATGCCGGTGATTCCAGCCTGGGTCGATCCCAGGTCTGAGATGATCTTGGCCCAGCCGCGGCCACGGTGGACCATGCTCTCCATTTCGGGCACGCTCTTTTTGACCGCCTCGATGACCTTCTGGTAGTCGGTGACGATGGGACCGCCGGCGCTGCTGGTCACCTTGAAGAAGCCGCCCACGTTGACGTGGCCGGTACTCAGCGTGGTGGCAGCCCGGATCATGGTTTCGCTCACTCCCGTCGACAAAGCGTTGAGCAAGATGAGCAAGGCGGTCACGCCGGCAATGGCCGCGGCCAGAAAGAAGGTGCGGCGGCCGTGCTGGAACAGGCTGCGAAAGGCGATGCGGAAATCGAGAAGAAATCCCATGACTAATCATCCGATTGCATGGCCTGGCGCGGGCTGACCCGCATGGCCAGCAGGCCTGGGTAGATGCTGGAGATCGCACTCACCGCGAGCACGATTGCGAGCGAGATGATGACGTTGGCCGGGCTCAGGCTGGGATGGAGGCGCGGTCCGGAGAACAGGAAGTAGAGAATGTCGTTGGCGGCCGGTATGCCCACCGCGTGGATCACCCAGACGATGCCGGCCCCCAGAAGGGCGCCCAGGCTACCGAACAGCACGCCCACAGCTAGCGCTTCGACCAGCAACATGCCGAGCAAGAAGCGGCGCTGGGCCCCCACCGCACGCAAAGTCCCGATCTCGGGCATGCGTTCCAGGGTGGCCATGACCAGGGCATTGTTGATGATGACCAGCGCCACGGCGAAGATGATCAGCACCGATATGTAGAGCACGGCGCGGATCATGGTCACAAACTGTCCCACCAAGCCCGAGGCCTTCTGCCAGGTGATGGCGTGCAGGGGAATTCCCGCCTGGGCGCCGGCCGCCTCGATCTCCTTTATAGTCTGCGCGATGCTGCGCGGATCCCTGACGATAACCGCCGCGTTGAGCACCTCGCCTTGTTCGAGTTGCGCCGGATCGTAGGACTGACTGGTGCGATCCGCGCGCTGCTGCCTGCCCGCTAGGCTGCGCAGGGCGTCCTCCGCCTCGTCGACCGGACGCCGCGCGCTGCCCGCGAACGCCGCCTCGCCGACATCCGGCTTGCCAAAAAGCTCGGTCTCGGCCTGCTCGCGCGAAATCTCTTTCATGCCCGCCATGGTTTTGATCTCCCGAACCTCGCGCGCGCGCTCCGGGGTGAGAAAGCCGTAGAGTTCCCGGAAGGAAACCATGTCCATCAGGTTGAGCTCGCCTGCGATGTGTGAATCTTCCAAGCCCTGGAAGGCAAAGGTGCCGTACACGCGTAGTTTCACCGACTGAACGTAGCCGCTCTTGGTGAAGGACTTGATNNATGGTCAGCGTGTCGCCCACCCGCACCCGGTACAGTTCCAGCATGGGCGCCAACTGGCCGTAGAAAAAGCGGTAGCGCCGCGCGAAGTTGGCGTCGTCGACCCGGAAGAACTCGGCCAGCAGCTTGGCCACGTCGCCTTCCTGGCTACCCAGCTCGCCCTGCAAGAGACGGCGAAAGCTGGCCGTCTTCTGTCCGTCGAGCTGCAACATGATCTCCTTCACCTCGGTGGTGTTTTGCTTGATCCAGCGCTGCAGCTCCTCGCTGCGGGCGATGGTCTGGCTGCGCTTGTTGATGCCGTCGTGGATCCGGTCCAGCCGCAGGGCCGTCTTCAGCTTGACCTGCTGCTCGTAGACCCATTTGGAAAACAAGAAGCCGCGCTCGCCGCGCGGGATGGCCTTGCCGTCGACGATCTTCATACGGTCAAAGGACTTGGCGAAGGCGTCGGTGTCGGTGCCTAGGTAGCGCAGGAACAGCATGTCCGCGTCGCTGGCCAGGGGTGCAATGCGATTCTCCAAGAACTCGAGCGCCGGATATGGATCGCGGTCGAACCCGGCCCACAAGTCAGGCGAGACTGCCTTGGCCACTGCAGCCAAGTCCTCCTGGGGAATGGCCTTCTCGCTCTGGATCTTGCGTATGTTGTCCACCTCGGCGGAGAGCACGGTGATGATCTGGCGCACGTGATCCTTCTCGGACTGGTAGGCGACTTGCACGCCCTCGCCCGCGAGTTTGCGCCGGGTCAGGGCGCGCAGCCGTTCCAGCACCACGTCCACGGTATTGCCCGCGATCACCTGGGCCGCCGAAAGGCCCATGGGGACCACGGCCTTGACGTTGGGCACGGCCAGCAGCATCCGGCGCAAGGCCGCAAAGTCGTCGATGGGTGTCAGATCGGGTGACTCCATGTTCATGCCGCCCATCACGGTCAGCTCGTCCTTGGACTTGGCCGAGTAGACCTGGATGTGACCAGCCACCGAGCCGATCACGCTGCGGCTCATGGAGGCGTCCACGCTGTCCACCAGGGCTGTGCCAACCACCACCAGCGACGATCCGAACAAAATGATGCCGCCGACGATCAGGGTCTTGAGCCGACTGGCGAAGAGATTGCGCAAGGCGATCAGAACGATCACCTTGAGGGTGTCGAGATACCCGCGCATCAGGCCGGCCTTCCCGCGGGCAGCCCGCCCGCGCGCACCGCCTCCTCGGCCGACACGCGATCCTGAATCTGTCCGTCGGCCAGCCGCACCACCGCGCTGGCGTAGGCCCACACGCGCGCGTCGTGGGTGGAAAAGATGAAGGTCGTCTTCTCGCTCTGGTTGAGCTCCTTCATCAGATTCAGGATGTTGGTGCCGGTGACCGAATCCAGGTTGGCGGTTGGCTCGTCGGCCAGCACCAACTTGGGCCGCGTGACCAGGGCGCGCGCGATGGCCACGCGCTGGCGCTGCCCGCCGGACAGCTCGCTGGGCCGATGCTTGCTGTACTCGCGGATGCCCACGCGGTCGAGCAAGGCGAGCACGCGCTCTCGCCGCTCGCGCGCGGTCAGCGTCCGCTGCAGCAGCAACGGCAGCTCCACGTTCTGCAGCACGTTGAGCACCGAGACCAGATTGAAGCTCTGGAAGATGAAGCCGATAGTGTGCAAACGCAGACGGGTCAGGTTGCGCTCGGAGAGCAACCCGGTTTGCTTGCCATCGACGGTGACCGTGCCGGCGCTGGGGGTGTCCACGCAACCCACCAGGTTGAGCAAGGTGGTCTTGCCACTGCCCGACGGACCTGCGATGGCGAGGAACTCGCCCTCGGCCACGTCCAGGGTGACCCCGCGCAAAGCCGGGACCACCACTTGGCCGAGATTGTAGTTCTTGCTGACGTTGTTGACGGAGACGATGTGGTTCATGAGTTTGGCTCCGGGCATCCCAGGCTAGCAGCCGATGCCGCGCCTGCGAGGTGTGATTAACAGTTGAATGGACTTTGGCGTCAAGCCATCCTTCACCCTCGCCATCGCCCCTGGAGTGTTTTGCATGCCTGTTCTCGAGATTGCGCCATCGATCCTGTCTGCTGATCTCACACGCCTGGCTGAACAGGTGAAGGAAGCCGAGACGGCGGGAGCCGAACGTATCCACGTCGACGTCATGGACGGACGCTTCGTTCCCAACCTGACCTTCGGGCCGATCATGGTGGAGGCTGTGCGCCGGTCAACCAAGGCCGTGGTCGAGGCTCATTTGATGATCGTCGAGCCCGAGAAATACATCCCGGACTTTGCCAAGGCGGGCGCGGACATCATCCAGGTGCACCAGGAAACCTGCCCGCACCTGCACCGGACGATTCAGCAGATTCACGAACTGGGGAAGAAGGCCTGCGTGGTGCTCAACCCCGCCACCCCGATTGTGACAATTGAGGAAGTTCTTGGCGATGTGGACGAGGTGCTAATCATGACGGTGAACCCGGGCTTTGGCGGCCAGAAGTTCATCGAAGCGACGCTGCCCAAGATCGCGCGCTTGCGACAGATGCTGGATGCACGCGGCCTGCGCTGCGACCTTGAAGCTGACGGAGGCATCGGCCCGGCCACGGCAGGGGCCGTGGTCAAAGCCGGCGCCCATGTGCTGGTCGCGGGCGCTGCTGTCTACGGAGCCAAGCAAGGCGTGGCTGCCGCGATTCAAGCGATACGGGCAGCAGCGCAAGCCGGCTAGCTTCTAACCAGGATCTTGCCGAGCGCGATCCAAGTCGGCGCTAGTTACGGCTTGTCGGGAAATTCCCGGCGCAGATCGGCCCGCGTCGGCGGTAGCGGTAGCGTGAGCGACCAGCGGAGCGCGGCCAGCGTGGGCGGCTGGCGTGAGCGTGAGCGACCCGCGGCCCGCGGCACCCGGAGCGCTCACGCCCTCGCCCTACGCCTTCCGGCTGCCGCGCACCCCACACGAACACGCTCACGCCCTCGCCCACGCGACCCGCTGGCCGCGACCCGCGAGCCAGCCTTGCAGTGGCCCCGAATTTCCCGACACGCCGTAGCTAACTTTGAGGCGATGCTGGTTAGTGTGTGGCGGTTACCGTGGCCGTCAGGGTGCCGGTCACACCCTGGAACGCGGCGGTTAGCGTAACCGAGTCGGCGCTGACTGCGGTGAAGAGCCCGCGTGACCCGGCGGCGTTTGAGACCGTGGCGGTGGCGTCGCTCGATGACAGCCAGGTCACGTTGGTCGTGATATCACGGGTCGACTTGTCGTCCCATGTGCCGGTGGCGGTAAGCTGCTGGTGTCCTCCGACGACGACGCTCAGGGGCGACGGCGTGATGGCGATCGAGGTCAGTTTCGCCCCGCTAACCGTAAGCAGCGTGGTCCCGGACACGCCCTGATAGGTGGCAGTGATGGTGGTCGAGCCAGCCTTGATCGGCGTGGCCACCCCGGTAGAGGCGCCCGTGTTCCCAACGCTGGCCACCGTCGTGTCCAAGGATGTCCAGGTCGCGTCTGCCGTCACGCCGCCGGTGCTGCTGTCGTCGTAGACAGCGATGGCCACGAAGGGCTGGTTGATGCCAAGAACCGCGGTCGGATTCGTGGGGGTCACCTGGATCGCGGTCACCTTCTTGGTCGCCACGGTCAGGGTGGTGGAAGCCGACATCCCGCCATAACTAGCGGTGATTGTGGTGGTGCCGGCGGCTAGCAGCGTGGCTCGGCCGGTCGTGCCGCCTGAGATCGAGATGACCGCCGTCGCACCGTTCAATGACGACCAAGTGGCTGACGCGGTCACGTTGCGGGTACTGTAGTCCGCATAGATGGCTGTCGCCACGAAGGTCTGGTACTGGCTGGCCAGGCTCACGGTCGGATTGGTCGGCGTGATCTCGAGCGACAACAACGGCGGGTCCGTAACGGTCAGCACCGCTTTCCCGGTCAAGGTGACCCCGTTCTCGCTGTAGCTCGCGTTGATGGTCGCGCTGCCAACTGCCAACGCGGTGGCCTGGGCGCCACCCACGACGCCCCCGCCGGGGACCCCACCTCGGCCGCCGCCGCCAACACTCATAACCGCCACGGTCTCGTCCGACGAGTTCCAGGTGGCCGAAGCGGTTACCGTGGCGCTGGTGCCATCGTCATAGACCGCCGTGGCCACGAAGTTCTGGGTAAGGTTCACCTGAATCGTGGGGGTTGCCGGAGTCACGACAATCAGCTTGAGCACCGGCGCCGTCACGGTCAGCGTGGCCTTGTCGGTGAAGCCAGCCGAGCTCGCATTGATGGTCACGGTCCCAGCGGCCACTCCCGTGGCCAGACCGCCGCCGCCGCCACCGCCGCCTCGGCCGCCGACGCTGGTGATGGTCGCCACCTTGCCATCCGAGGTGGTCCACGAGGTGGCGCCAGTCACGTCCGTGCTCGTCCCGTCATCCCAGGTGGCCATGGCCGCAAACTGCTGCGTCCCACCCACGCGCACCGAGGCCGTGGCGGGCGTGATGTACAGGCCAACCTGCTTGGGCGCTTGCACGGTGATGGTCGCCTGGTCGGTGAAGGTCTGGCCATTGGCCGCGTAGGTGGCCGTGACCGTTGCCGTTCCCTCGCCCATGCCGGTGACCATCAGGCCGCCGAACCCGCCGCGACCGCCGCCCACCACGGCGGCCACGGTCCCGTTGGACGTGGTCAATGTGACCCCGCCGGCGATGGCTGCGGTGGTTCCGTCGCTGTAATCCCCGTCGACGGTGTACGCCTGAGTGCCATTGACTCGAATCGTGGCGCTTGCAGGCGAAAGCCGGATGCCTGTGAGCTTCTTGGGTGCGGTCACCGTGAGCGACGCCGAGTCGGTGAAACTGCTGCTACCGCTGGTGTAGGTGGCCGAGATGGTGGTGGTTCCCGCGGCCACGCCCCTGGCTGTGGCTCCGCCGCCAGGCCCGCCGCCGGCCGTGATGGTGGCCACCCCAGCAGAGGACGATGACCAGTTGGCGCCCGTGAGGGCGGCGGTGGTTCCGTTGGCATAGACCCCTCTGACGGTGAACGCCTGCGTGTCTCCCACACTGATGGTGGCTGTCGTCGGTGTGACCGTGATCGCCACCAAAGTCGGTGCAGTGACGGTCAGGGTTGCCGTCCCTTGCACGCCTTGCAGGGCCGCCGTGATGGTCGCGCTCCCGCGAGTCAAGGACGTCACCACGCCGTTGCTTCCGGCTGCGTTCGACGCCTGAGCAACAGCGACATTGCTGGACGACCAGGTGACTTGAGTCGTGACGTCCAAGGTCGTCGAGTCGTCGTACTTCCCGGTCGCCGTGAATGCCTGGGTGTTGCCTGCGCTGACAGAAGCAGTCGCCGGCGTGACGACAAGCGAAAGCAACTTGGCACTGGCCACAGCAACCTTGGCCGACCCACTGATTCCAGACAGGGTCGCGGTCACGGCAGTGCTGCCCACCTTCACGCCGGTGACTTGACCGACCGCACTTCCGAGATTGGCCACTGTGGCGATCGAGCTATCCCCGACTGTCCAGGTCGCTGATGTGGTCACGTCCTGGGTAGTCTTGTCCCCGTAGGTAGCGGTGGCCTTGAGCGGGAGAGTGAGCCCGATTGGCAGGCTGAGCGGATTGGGTGTCACCGCGATGCTGACCAGCAGGGCCGCCGTCACCGTCACTGTTGCCGTCCCCGTCACGCCAGACAGCGAGGCCACGACCTTGGAAGTGCCGACGGCCAGGGCGGTGACTAGGCCGCGCGTTCCGGCCGCGTTGGATACCGACGCGACGGTGGCAGTGCCCGCCCAAGTCGCCGAATCGGTGAGGTCAGCGGTCGATAGATCGGAATAGGTTCCCTGTGCCTTGAGTTGGCTGGTCGTGCCCACAGAAATCGTGACTGTGGCGGGACTCACGGTGATGGACGTCAGCGTCGGTGCAATCACCGTCACCGAGGTGGTGCCGCTGATTCCACTGGCCGTTGCCGTGATCGTGGTCTGACCCGCAGCCACGGCCGTGGCCAGCCCCGCATTGGCCCCGGTGGCCACGACGGTCAGGATGGAGGCGTCGCCGCTTGACCAAGTCGCTTGCTGGGTCACGTCGCCGGTTGAGTTGTCGTCGTAGACCGCGGTGGCAAGGAACGGCCTGGTCACGCCCCTCTGCAATATCGGCTGTGTGGGCGTGATCGCGATGCTGGCGATCTTCTTCGCCACCACGCTCACCTGAACCGTCCCGCTGATGGTTTGCATGGTGGCGGTCACTGTGACCGTGCCCGCGGCCAGGCCCGTGACCTGGCCCTTGCTGCTGCCGGTGTTGCCCACGGACGCGATGCTGGTACTGGACGAACTCCAGGTCGCCTGAGACGTGACGTCTTGCTTGCTGCCATCGGAAAACACACCCGTGGCGATGAGATTCACCGTCAGGCCGATGGGTACCGGCGCCACGGTCTGGATGCTGATCGACTGTAAGGTGGCGTCGAGCACGGTGACCGTCGCGGTCGCGGTCTTGCCCTGGTAGGTCGCGGTGATGGTCGCGGTTCCGGGATGAACGCCGGTCAGGATGTTTCCAGAGACGGTCACATAGCCAAGGGCGCTCGACGTCACCGTCGCCAAGCTGGACACGTCCTTGGTGCTGCCGTCGGAATAGACTGCGGTGATCACGACCGAAAGGGTGGTTCCGTACGCGAGGGTCGGATTGGGAGGTGCGATCTCGATGCTCGACAGGGTCGGCGCGGCGTCGCTGCCAGCCTCACGTGCATCGCCTGGCGTCGCTGCTTCAGTTCGGCCGGTCTCAGTCGACGGCGCATCTCTGCCGCCATCGAGCCCAGCCTCAGCGCGAACCTCCGGCCGCCCACCTTCGAGCGGGGCGTCCACTGCACCAACCTCAGCCCTAGTCTCGGACCTTCCCACCTCGGTTCCGGTCTCCACGGTTGCCACCTCGGCTCTGGTCTCTGGCGTCCCGCCTTCCATCATACTGGTGTCAAACCCGAGGCCGCCCTCGAAGCGGCTGTCCGGTCCTACGCCGTCAAGACGCCCGTCGACGCTGCCGTCCTCCGCGCCACCTGCGTCGTGATTCCACGTGCGAAGCCCGTTGCGGCCGCCACAAGCGCCCAGCGTGCCGATCAGTGCCAGACAGAGTACCAGTCTTGTTCTCGTCATTGCTCTTGCTTCTCCTGCTTCGGTTCTTGCCGTTCCGGACACGTCCGGACCCCAAGTTCAGCCCGCGGCCTCCACGCCCCTACACCCGGCTGTAAGAGTGTCTGGCACCCGCAATTTGTCAACGATTGCAGGGACTCCCGGCCATGAAAGGCCGACGGAAAGCATCGAACTTCGTCCACTGCCGGACGGACCCGAGCTAGCGGCAGTCGCTCACACGATTCCCTTGCCCGGATTCATGATGCCCTTGGGGTCCAGGGCCTGCTTGATCCGGCGCATCAGCTCGATCTCGACCGCGCTCTTGTAGCGCCGCGCCTCTTCGCGCTTGGCCACGCCGATGCCATGTTCCGCGCTGATCGATCCGCCGTGGGCCACCACGATGGCGTGCACCACGTGAGTCACTTCCTCCCAGCGGGCGAGGTACGCCTCCTGATCCACGCCCACGGGTTGGCTGAAGTTGAAGTGCAGGTTGCCGTCGCCCACATGGCCGAAGGGCACCGGCCGGATGCCGGGAACCAGCTTTGCCACCGCGGCCAGCGCCTCCTCGATGAAGCTCGGGATCTCCGACACAGGCACGGACACGTCGTTCTTGATGCTGCCGCCCTCGCGCTTCTGCGCCTCGGAGATGGATTCGCGCAGCTTCCACAGCGCCGCGGCCTGGGCTGCGCTGCCAGCCAGAGCCCCGTCGGTGACCAGGCCGTGGTGCAACGCCTGAGTCATGAAAGTCTCGGCCGTGGCACGCGCGACCGTGAGGTCCGTCAGCACATACCAGGGCGATGGCGTTGCCAGCGGATCGGTGGCGCCCACCTCGTTCTTCACCACCAGATCGAGGGCGAAGCGCGGGATCATCTCAAAGGCCAGCACGCCGCCGTCGCCCGACACCTCACGCGCCAAGGTCAAAAGATCGAGCACGGCCCTGGGATTGGGCACGGCGACAAACGCAGTTTCCACCTGGCGATGGCGCGGGAACAACTTCAACACCGCGGCGGTGATGATTCCCAGCGTGCCCTCGGCGCCGATGTAGAGCTGCTTGAGATCGTAGCCGGTGTTGTCCTTGCGCAGCCCGCGCAAGCCGTTCCAGATCTCGCCCTCGGGGGTGACCACCTCCAACCCCAGCACCAAGTCGCGCGAATTCCCGTAGCGCAGCACGTGGATGCCGCCGGCATTGGCCGATAGATTGCCGCCGATCTGGCAACTGCCTTGCGCGGCCAGGCTGAGCGGGAAGAGCCGGTCCTTCTCGGCCGCAGCCTGCTGAACCGCCTCCAGCACGCAGCCCGCCTCGGCCGTCAGGGTGTTGTTGATGGGATCCACNNCCACCTCGGCCTCGGCGCACACCCGCACGATCTCCGCCACCTCGCCGGTGTTGGCGGGCTTGAGCAAGAGCGGGGTCTTGCCCTGAAAGCGACTGCGCCACTCCACCAGGTGCGGCGCCAAGGTATCCGGATCATCGGACCAGCCGGCAGGACCGGCAATCTGCTTCAGTCGTTCGAGCGTGGCCTGGTCAGGGGGGCGAGGCATAGATGGGTCCGTGAAGTGTGCCTCATCTTAGCAGCCCCTCGAAAATTCGTAGCGGTCACGTCCCGACGTCGAGAATCACTTTGCCCATCGGGCCCTGGGCCAGGCGTTCGAACGCCTTGGGCAGGTCTGCAAAGGGAACCACAGAATCCACCAGCGGCCGGGCGTTGGTGCTCGCCATCAGTCTCACGACTTCTGTCCACGCCGCGCGGCTCTCAGCGCTGGTCCAGGCTCCCACCGCCACGCCGCCGATGCGGATGCGGCGGAAGAACAGAGTCGCGGTGTTGAATTCCGGCACGGGACCGGCCAGGCGTCCCACCACGCTCACCTTGCCAAGATCGCCGAGCAGATCGATGACCTGGGGAAGCACCTTGCCGCCGATATTGTCGACGGCCAGATCGACCCGCCAGGGAGCGGTGGCGGCCTTGGCCGATCGCTGCCAGTCGGGATTCCCGGGATCGAAGGTCATCACGGCGCCAAGCTCCAGCAAGCGGCGGCTCTTGTCTGGGCTGCGTGACAGGGCGATCACTCTGTGCCCCATGGCTCGTGCAAGTTGCACAGTCGCGACGCCCACGCCACCCGACGCGCCGGTGACCAACACCAGCGAGTCGGGCGGCAGGGCGCCCCACATGGTCAGCGCCTGATACGCAGTCAGGCCGACCAGCACCCCGCCGGCAGTCTCGGGGTCGCTCCAGCCCGCGGGAATCTCAATGAGATGATCGACGGGAACTGCGACTCGCTCCGCAAACGTGCCGGGACGGTTCACACCCACCTCGCCGCGCAGAACCGCCCGCCGGTCGCCCGGCCGAAGCCCCGTCACGCCGGGACCCATTTGCTCGACGGTTCCCACGCCGTCGCGGCCGAGCACATGGGGAAAGCTCGGCTTGGCCGGATACTGTCGCTCGGCCAGGTAGCGATCGGCGGGGTTCAGGCTCGCGTAGCGTATCCGCAAGATCACCTCGCCCTCGCGCGGAATTGGATCAGGCATTTCCGCCAGACGCAGGCTGCCGATACCGGTCAAGTCGTCGAGTAACCAGGCGCGCATAGCTGAATGACAGCCGCTCTGGGGTTTATGTCAAGGGCACGGCGCTCTTCGTTGTGCCAGCCGACGCCCGGATCGGTTGGCGGCACTTGCCAGAGTCCTGTGCCCCCGGCTGCGCCCGACGCGGGCGTCCCGCCAGATGTCCCGCCCCTTTGTGCGTACTACGGCCAGGCGTGTTCGGTTTCCATTCCCTGCTGCTGGGACAGTTGTTTGAATGGCAGCGGGCTTGCGTGCACGGACGCGGATGTGGCATGCGTGTGCTACACCCCTGAGTAGCCCCGTCCACCATGCCCTGGCTCAAGTCTCCCGTCGCCCTCATCATCGGCTCGCAAGCCCTCTTCACCGCGGGTGACCTGCTTGCGCGTGCCAACATGCGCCGGGGCGGCTTCACCCTGGCCACCTTTCTGACCTGGTGGTTCGTGATCTATTTCACCCTACGCACGGTGGCCATGTTCGGCCAGCTCTACATCCTGGCCAACGTCCCCATTGGCAAGTCGATGGCCCTCTTCGGCGCGACGTCCATCGCACTGGTGAACGTGCTGGGCGTGCTTCTTCTCGGCGAGGTCCTGGGCGCACGCGCCTATGCCGGCGTGTCTCTCGCGGTCCTGGCATTCATCATCATGGCCCTGTGAACAGGGACGGACATCACGGCGGCGCGGGAATGACCGTGCCGGGCTTCTTGCGGTACACGGTCCAGGTTCCCTTCTGGGCCAGAACTTCCATGCTGTCTTGATACGGCCCAAACGGGTTGGCGTTCGCCGGTGGGCTGTGCACGAAGAAGTAGTCGAAAATCGGCACCGAATTGCTGGGCTGGATGTCCTGGGGCTTCCACGGATTGGGCAGGTCCGCGCCGGCGGGCTTGCGCGTGCAGGGCATGTGCCGCATCCCGCAGTAGGACAGGGGTGCCATACTGCCGGGCGCGGATCGCATGGCCACGTAGAAGTCAGGCAGGCCAAGAAAAGCCGACTCGATTCGCATGACCTTCGAGCCGCGGCTGAACACCACGCCCATCGCCTTGCCCCCCGGCGGAGTCTTGCGCATCACCTCGACGAAATCTGCGGTCTCTTTTCCGTAGAGACGGTAGTGCACGATGAGTTGGTATCCATAGATGGCGCACAGGATCACGGCCGGCACGGGAACCAGCAAGCGCAGCCAGCCGCGCACACGCCCCAGGCCCGCCGGAATCAATGCGATAGCCATGAGCACGACCAACACGGCAAAGCGCGGAAAGAACGTCATCAGTTCCAGCTCGGCCAGGTGGTGCGGCAGGATCAAGTAGGCGGCCAGCGCGGCCACGAAGGCCACCAGAAGGGCGGGCCACATGCGCAGGCGGGGGCGCGCCGAGGACGGCGCCGGCAGCAAACGCCAGGCGACTAGCCCGGCGATTAGGTAGACGGCGATCACCAGAAGCAGGGCGCGACAAGCGGCAGTATCTACTTGGTCGGAAAAGGAGCGCATGGCGTGTCCAGGAAGCACCCAGAGACGCGAGCCGAAATCGTGCAGAAAGGTCCTCTTGCCGAGGTCCTTCAGGCGATGGCGTTTGATCAGCCCCCAGGTGTAGTCGAACGTGGGATTGGCCGCGGCGTTCGCCACCGAGCCGATCAACCGCCAGTACGCCAGCGCGGCGAGGGCCGGCAAGAGCGTGCTCGCGCCCAGCAGGCGTCGGCGCCAAGGCACGGGAGCCAACAGCGCGAACGCCAGAACCGCGCCCACGCCATACAGGAAGTTCTGCAGGTGACACAGGAAGAGGAACACGGCCAGCGCGGCGGTCCACAGCCAGCTCCGTCTCAGCTGCCCCGGCTCACTGTGGAGGTGCTTCACCACCTGCGCCAGCAGCAGCATCAGCACCGGCAGCGACAGTGCGAAGCTGATGAAACCGTAGTGCAGGGTCAGGTTGTACGCCAAGGGGAAGGCCAGCAGCGCCGGAACGCGACTACGACCACAGGCCACCAAGAGCGACGCCGTGGAAAGCGGCATCGCCGCGATGTAGAGCGCCACGATCAGCTTGTGCGCCAGGAGCAGGTTCATCACCTTGCCCAGCGCCACCAACATGAAGTAGTGGGCTGCGTAGGGCGCCAAGCGGAGGCTGCCCTCGTAAAAGGCCGCGTAGGGAGAGGCCGCCGAGCCGCGCTTGCCCAGCATGTCGGCCACCGCCAGATGGAAGGGCAGGTCCAGCCCAGGCAAGATTACGGTGACGAAAAGCGGGGCCCAGTAGAGGGGCAGCAGGACAAGAAAGCACGCCCCAAAGACCCTAGCGTCGGCGTTGGTCATGAAAAGGCCGTCGACCAGCCAGCGCCGAAGGCGTGTTTTGAACTCTGTGAAGCCCAAGTGACCTGCCTGTGTATACACCAACTCGAAGGACATTCACCCCGCTAGCACCCGCGATCACTGTGGTATAGATTCCGCCGACCCATGGGCCTGCTCGATCACTTCTCGAAGGAGAAGCGCGAAGAACGCGCGCTGGCGAACCTCATCCGGCGCGCAACGCACAAGTACTTGCAGTCGCCCGAGCGCTACAAGGCCATGGAAGGGCTGGCCAATGAAGGCTCCAACGCGGCCCTCTACGGCCTGCTGTGCCGGTTCGGCGTCGTGTACGACAAGTCCATCGAGGACGAGCAGGAGAAGGAGTGGGTCTTCGACACCATTGCGGCCAAGGGCCGTGCGGCGCTGCCGGCCGTCACGCGCTACCTGCGCTCGGCGGATTCGGTGTCGTGGCCGCTGCGCCTTCTGCCCAAGGTGGCCAGCAAGGAAGAGGAATTCGCCCTGGTCGAGCAGGTCCTGGCCGAGCACGAGCCGGGCTACGAACGCGACCCGACCAAGAAGATTCAGCTGCTGCGCCATCTCAGCCAGCAGAAAGACCCAAGGGCGCCGTCGCTGGTGGCGCCCTATCTGGCTGACATGGACGAGGGCGTGCGCTTCGCCGCGGTGGAAAGTCTGTTGCGCCTGAAGAACGAGGAGGTGGCGCGCGAGGCGCTGCTGCAGATCTTCGTGTCCGACACCGAGGAGAGCCTGCGGTTGCGCATCCGCATCGCCGAGGGGTTCGCCGAACTCGGTTGGCTGGTGCACGGCTTCCGGGGCGGCGTGGAAAAGAAATTGCCCGAGGGTTTCCAGCTCGACCGCGAGGGCCACATCCTTGATCGGAAGCGGTCCGAGTAATGCCTCGAAGAACCGACATCAAGTCCGTCCTCATCATCGGTTCTGGCCCCATCGTCATCGGCCAGGCCTGCGAGTTAGACAACTCGGGCACGCAAGGGGTCAAGGCCTTGCGAGATGAAGGCTTCCGGGTGGTGCTGGTCAACTCCAATCCCGCAACCATCATGAACTACCCGG
>PMBY01000039.1 GCA_003153875.1 Myxococcales bacterium
GTGCACGCGGCCCCACGCGAAGTTTGTGTAGTGGATCTCGAAAAGGTACTTCTGCGCGAGCGCTGGCGTGGCCGCATCCGGCCCCGGGTCTCCGAGCGCGCCTGCCATGGCGCCGCCGGTTTGCGTGGCGCCGCCGGTTTGCGTGGCGCCGCCGGTTTGCGTAGCGCCGCCCACTGCGGTGGATCCGCCGGCACCCGTGCTGCCTGCTGTTCCCGAATTGCCGCCGATGCCGGTCGATCCGCCGTTTCCCGCCATTGCGACAACTCCGCCCAGAAGCGTGCTGCCACCATCCCCGCCACAGCCGGCGAGTAATCCCGCCATCATGCCACTCGCCAACATCCCCAAGATCACCGCGCTGGTTGCCAGTCTCGTCATCGCAAACCTCCTCATGTCTGGAACGGGCTCGCCGATACTCCCTCGATTGTACGCTGCCGGCGAAACGTGCGGGGAGAATAGCCACCGGCTGGACGAAAGGGTGTGACTTGAGTCACTTGACCCGAGGCCTGCGCGGGGTAGGTGCCGGAGTTTTCATGAGCGCCGCCACCAGCTCCCGATGGACCTCTCCCTCATCTCGTGCGATCCTGCGTTCCAGCAAACTATTGGTTGGGCGGACACGGCACGGAAAGCACGAATGGGAATACCGCAGAGGCTTCGCATCGTCGTTCCGGGCAGTGCGATCGTGATCGTCGCGGGCATTGTCGGCGCATGGACTAGTCTGTCGTCCTTCCCGCGCGCGGCTGGACCAAATGTGGCCATCCGGTACGTGGTTTCCACGGTGTTGGCACCGCTCTTCTTCCTGGTGCCCGGAATGCGTTCGTGGACCGGAGAGGCTGGAGTGGTCCCTGGGTATGTGTCCGTGGTCGCGGCCATTGCCATTGTTGCCATCCCGTCCTACGCCATCGTGCCCCGTCGGTGGACTGCGGTGTTGACGATTGTCGGTTTTGCGGCGTGGATGTTCTGCGAACTTCTGCTCGTAGCGGGGCCCGCGTGAGCCACGTCGGGTGCCGTCGAACCGGCCGCCGCAGCTGTCAATCCCGTCGCCGCGACATCGTGTAGAATAGAAGGGCCGGCTCGACGGCGGGCTTGCAGCTTAGCGGCAAGTCGTTGGACAGATGCAGACAGTTGAGGACCGACAGATGAAGATAGCACTGTTAATGTGTATATGTGCCAGCGTCTGCTTCGCGTGCAAGCGCAGCGAGCCTGCACCTGGCACTGTCGGCTTCGATCCCCAGTCTGCCCAGTGGATCGCTCGCGATGGCAAGGCCGCATCGGACACGGCATTTCGCAAGGCCGCGCGCGGTTTCGGAGCTGCGCTCTACCTGACCACTGACGGCGGCTTCTTCGAACGATGGAATGCGCCAGCTATCGGCGCTGCGTACGATCTTAAGCCGCTCGGTGAGGTGCAGCGAAATCGCTTCTTCTACACCGTGGTCATTCGAGATGAGGAGACGGTTCGACTCATCGGCACTCGCTGGGCGACAAAACGTGAGGCCGAACTGTATCGGCGCCATGTCCAAAGAGGTGCACTATGACGGACATTCCTGAACTTACCGAGGAGCAACTAGCCCGAGCAATTCCGGCTCGCTTGCGAAAGCGTCTTATGGCTGGGCAGATCGAATCCGGTGATGACGTGGCCGCGCTGAGACGTTTCGTTGGCCTATCCCAGTCGCAGTTTGCGCAGGCGATGGGCATTAGCGTCCATACGCTTCGAAACTGGGAGCAAGGTCGGAGAAAGCCGGAAGGTCCAGCCATCGGCCTCCTGAGAATCGCGGCTCGTCACCCGCGTATGATTCGCGAAAACCTCAAGTCCGCGGCATGACCGAGAACGCGCCGCCATGATGCCGTTGCAGCGGGCAATCGCGGCAATCGCGGGGTAGGTGCGCGGGGTAGGTGCCAGAGTTTTCATGAGCAACTGGTCCTCACGATTGCCGAAAACCTGGCATGGCCAGACCTCTCCGGGGCCGGAAAACCTCCAAGAAAACTCAGGCACCACACACCCCGCGAACGCTATTTCGGCGCGCAGCCGAATCCCGAGGCCGCGGTCCCCGAGCACAACTGGGCACCACCTGCGCACACGGTGTCACCGAGGCAAACGCACGCCAGATCGGTCGTGCACGTGCCCGCCAAGCCGCAATGGGTCTTGTTGAGCTTGTCGACGATGCAAGACATCTTGAGGCCCGCGCATACCGAGCAGTCGGCGACCTCACAATTGGACTTTAGGGCGCAGCCGTCTGCGTAGGTACATTGGCGGTGAGGCGCGGCGTCGGGCGTCTGTAGGCCGACGAGCCAGTCGGCGAGCGCCTGGGCCTGGGGCGCCGTGTTTTGGATCGCGCTGTCCCCGTCGGCCGCGAGCAGGATGGCGTCGTAGCCACCCGTGCCGGGCGAGTAGTTGAATCCGATGTACTCGACGGTTCCGTAGTCGGCACACACGCTCACGCTGAGCAGCTCGCCCTGGCGCGCAAAGGAGATGAGGTCGAGCTTCGCGCGCAGGATGTCGGGGCTGACCGTCGTCACCAGGGTAGCTCCGCTCGGGTGGTGCGCGGTGATCTGGTCCTCGGTCATGTCGTGCGAATAGCTGTCGATGACCGCGGCAGCATCATTGAGTTGCTCCGCGCGGTACACATTGCCATCAGCGGTG
>PMBY01000241.1 GCA_003153875.1 Myxococcales bacterium
GACGCCATCATTCGACGGTCCAGCTTGGACCGACCTGAGATCGAACGCTGCGTGCGTGAAGCCGCCTTCGAGGTGGAGTACCCACGTCCCATGTTTCGTGATGCTCCGACGGTGGCGGCCGTGAACCTGGTGTTTCGGCCCCGCACGCCCGAGGAGAATCCGCCCGACGCCTCACCCCTGGATCAGCAGCTCGATCTCATCTTGGGTCCAGTCACATTCGACCCGCGGGATCTCATCGAAGGCGAAACTCCCCAGAGCGGTGCGCCAGATAAACGCACTGGCGACTAAGTCAACTTGACCTGGTGCTGCCCGCCGACTATAAAGCCACGTTCTTTCAAGAGGTTTGCAAACCATGTCGCTGAAAATGGGCCTGCTCGGCCGTAAGTTGGGAATGACCCGCGTGTTCCACGATGACGGAACGTCTCTGGGATGCACGGCGCTCGAGGTCGGGCCCTGCGTGGTCACGGCGCAACGAACGTCGGAAAAACACGGGTATGTGGCTCTGCAGCTCGGATTCGAGCAGCGCTCGCCACGCCACTTGCGTCTTTCCGAGTCCAAGCTCTTCGAGAAGCTGAAGATCGAGGGGACTCCCGCGGTTTTGCGCGAGGTTCGCTTGGAGGCGAACGACGCGGCCACCAAGTTCGAGGTGGGCAAGGTCTTGAAGGCCGAGGAGGTCTTCAAGTCGGGCGACGTGGTCGACGTCGTGGGTGTCACCAAGGGCAAGGGCTACCAGGGCGTCATGAAGATGCACAAGATGGCGGGCTCGGTGAACGGTCACGGGTCGCACGAGTTCTTCCGTCACGGCGGTTCCATCGGCTGTCGTCTGACCCCGGGCCGCGTGCACAAGGGCAAGCGGATGTCCCAGCACATGGGGAATGTCCGGTGCACCGCTTCGGATCTGGTGGTGGTCAAGATCTACCCCGAGCAAAATCTCGTGTTGGTCAAGGGCCCGGTCCCTGGGCCGGCCCATGGTCTGGTCTTCCTCAAAGGCAGCGCCAAGAACGTGAAGAAGTACATCGTTCCGGTGGTGCAGAAAGAGGTCGAGGCCAAGAACCCGATGAAGGCGTCGAAGAAGGGTCAGACCAGCGGCTAGACATCGTTGGGCTAGGCGGGCAGGTTGGCTTCGCTGCGTGACCGCAACCGGCGCCACGACGCGTTCTTTCGCAAGGCACGCAGCGAGGGCTTCGCGGCGCGCTCGGTCTACAAACTAGAGGAGATCGACCGACGATTGCACCTTTTGCGCGCCGGCGCCCGGGTGCTCGATCTAGGCTGCCGGCCTGGCTCGTGGTTGCAGTATGCGTGCAAGGTGGCGGGGCCCCATGGTGTGGTGGTCGGCGTGGATCGCCAACCCTTGCCGCAGCCGGTTTCTGGCGCACGGGTTTTGGTCGCAGACATCTTCACCTTGTCCGACCAGGAGCTCTTGTGCGGCCAGGCCGCATTTGACGTGGTCTTGTCCGACATGGCCCCTGACACGACCGGCATCCGTGCCACCGATCAAGCGCGCTCGGCGGCTTTGGTTGAGGAGGCGCTGGGCCGGGCGGAACGCCTGCTCGCACCGCTGGGCGCGTTCGTGGCCAAGGTGTTTCAGAGCCCTGAGGTGGCCCGCATCCGCGCGCGCATGTCCCCGCGTTTTTCGGAAGTGCGCTTGCTCAAACCCGAAAGCTCGCGTGGCGAGAGCACGGAGCTGTATCTGGTCGGCAAAGGCTTCTCGCCCTAGTTTCCCCACGGCGCCAGGGCCNNGCGACCGGTGGATACTCCGAGAGCAGTTGTCTGAACTCGTCCAGGTTCTCCTGCCGCTTGAGGAGGGACTTGTAGAGGCTGCGAAGCTGCTCTTGAGGGTCGGTGTGAAGAACGGTGTCCATGCGGTTCTCTCCGGCAGCCCTTGGCGAGGATGAGCTGGGGCACGCGGCCGGTATCAGCAAGACAGGATATCGCAAGATCGATTTGTTTTCTTGAGTCGTGGGAGGCAAACGCTGGTCGACCCCACTGCGTCCGGTGTCGGTGTATGCGTGTCGATCTGCGACCATGTGGACAAGGGCAGTCGAGAAGTCACTGTCGAGGGAGGCCTTGCGGGGTTTTCGGCCTGCGGGTTTGGCTTCAGCGACGGCGCGGTTCTTCCGAGAAGAGTGAACGACGTGAGACGCGCCCTGGTGACTATGGTGCATCCTGTCGCACCCAGCCGAGCCACCGCGGGCTCGGATCGACAGGTCTCTCCTGGCCGCGCGGCTAGGAGTATCCTGCTCATGCTGCTGAGCAAGGTGGGGTGTAGGCTTGCCTGAACTGCTTCGCGTCCTGATCCTCGAAGGCTCGCCCAGCGAGGCCGCTTTGCTGGTGCGGCACCTGACTGAGGCGGGATTGGCCGTGCAGCACCAGCGTGTCGACACAGCCGAGGGCATGCGAGAGGCGCTCAAGCAAGAGCCCTGGGATGTCATTCTGTGTGACACGTCCATGCCGGGATTCGGCTTGGCCGAGGTTCAGCAGATCGGCCGCGACGCGGGCGCGGACTGCGGGTTTGTGGCGGTATCTGGCGAATTTTCCGAGGATGCGAGAGTGGCCGCGCTGCAGGCGGGCGCGCATGCCTGCGTTTTCAAAGGCAACCTGGCGGGTTTGCTCCCGGTGGTCGAGCGCGAGATGCGTGAGGCGCGCGAGCGTCGTGAACGACGTCGGGTGGAGCAGACTCTGCGCCGGACTGAGGAGGATCTGCGCAACCTGCTGGAGATTTCGCCCTTCGCCGCAGTTGTCTTCGATGTACAGGGCTTGCCGATCTATGCCAACCACAGGTTTCTCAACCTGTTCGGCTATCGCGCGGGCGAACCGGCCACGGTGGACGATTGGTGGCGCCTGGCCTATCCCCAAGTGGACTACCGGGAACGGGTCCACGCCGACTGGATGGCCCGTCTGTCCGATGCGGCCCACAAGGGCACCCCCATGCGGCCCCTGGACGCCGTCATCACCTGCCAGGACGGCTCGCTCCGCCACGTGGAGTTCCACGCCGCGCGTGTAGGCGATCGGCTCCTCATCATCGCCGTCGACTTGACGGAGCTGGAACAGGTAGAGGCCGCGCGCCGGGCGGGCGAGGAGCGCTATCGGCGCTTCGTGCAGATGAGCGGGGAAGGGGTGTGGCGCTACGACTTGCTGCCGCCGGTGTCCGCCGATCTGTCCGAGGACGAGATGGTGGCCGCCCTGTTCGAGCGCGCGCGGGTGGGCGAGTGCAACGACGAGTTCGCCCGCCAGCATGGCTACAGCCGGGCGCCGGATGTGCTGGGCCGGCGCCTGTCTGAGCTGATGCAAGGGGCACAGACGGAGCAGTTGGAGTTTCTGCGGTGCTTCGTTCGCAGCGGATTCCGGGTTGCCGATTTGGTGACGGCGGGGAGCGGACCCGAGGGACACGAATCCTGGACGCTGAACAGCCTGGTGGGAATCATCGAACAGAACTGGGTGGTTTGCATCTGGGGCACCCGTCGCGACATCACCGCGCAACGGAAGTCCCAGCTTGCCTTGCAGCGGAGCGAAGCGGAGTTTCGGGCCATCTTCGACCGCGCGCCCGTGGGCATCGTGCTGGTCGACCGCGATGGACGACCGCTCCATTACAACAGTGCCTTGCGTGAGATGTTGGGCTACGGCCAGGAAGAGATCGGGCCGTTTCCCTTCGTCGAGTTCGCCCACCCCGAAGACCGCGAGCGCGTGGCGCGTGCGCAGAGCGAGCTGACCGCGGGCGGCCGAGAGTGGGTCCAGATCGAGGCGCGTCTTCTGCGCAAAGACGGAGCCGTCGTCTGGGTCGACCTGGTCGCATCAGCCATCCGCGACGAGAAAGGTCGGTTCGTACAGGGCATCTGCGTTTTGCACGACATCACTCGACGCCGGATCGCGGAGCAGGAACAGGCCCTGCACCAACAGGAACTGGCCGCGCTCAATGAGATCGTCACCGCCACGACATCCACGCTGGATCCCCGGCAGATCCTCGACAGCGTCCTCAGTAGCGTGCGCAAGATGTCGCGGGTCGACCGGACCAGCATCATGCTGCTCAACCGCGAGACAGACTTGCTCGAAACCGCGGCGGTGATTGGTGCCGATGGCCCCATCCCGGCCAACCTTCGTCTGGGTCGCGGCGAAGGTGCGGCGGGACAGGTGCTGAACGAGCTCAAACCCCTGGTCATCTCGGACGTGCGCGAGTCCTCCCAGTTCGTCGCTGCCCGGGACGCCGGTCGCGAGTGGGGCGCCGCCGAGCAGAATGCGCTTGGCTACGTGGGTTTCCCTTTGGTTTCACGGGGCAGGACCATCGGGGTTCTCTCCCTGGTCACCACCAAGCATCGCGACTTCTCCGCCGGTGAGATCACGTTCTTGCAGGCCATCTGCGGTGCCGCCGCGGTCAGCATCGACAACGCGCTCATCCACCAGGACATCCAGCGCCGCGCGGAAAAGCTGGCAGGCGAGATAGCCTTGCAGAAGCAGTACGCCGAGAACGTGGTCCGCAGCATCACCGACGGTGTGCTCACGGTCGACACCGAGAACCGCATCGTATCCTGGAACCGCGGGGCCCAGGCCATCACGGGCTATGCTGCCGAGGAAGCTGTCGGACATCTGTGTGAAGAGCTTGGATTGCACTTCGACGCGGAAGGAAGGACCCTGTGCCAGAGCGAAGGATGTCCCATCGAGGAGATCAGGCGCACGTACCTGCCGGTCGGCGCGCGTGAGGTGTCGGCCCGTCATCGTGACGGCCGCACCCTCACCGTCAGCATCAGCGCGGCACCGCTTCACGACGACAAGGGCGAGTTTCAGGGCGTGGTCATGGTGTTTCGCGATGTTTCGCGCGAACGCGAGCTGGTCGACGGCATCCAGCGGGCCGACCGGGCCAAGAGCGCTTTCTTGGCCAGCGTGTCGCACGAGATCCGTACCCCGATGAACGCCATCATGGGTTTCACCCAGCTCCTGCTGCGCGACCCTTCGCTGACCGCAGGCCAGCGTCAGTACCTGGAAACCATCGGGCGCAGCAGCGAGCACCTGCAGACACTCATCGACGACGTTCTCGAGATGTCCAAGATTGAGGCGGGACGCGTGTCGGTGCAGTCGTCTACCTTCAACTTGCGTGCTCTGGTGGCTGACCTGACCGGCATGTTCCGCCTGCGCACCGAGAGCAAGCGGTTGCGTTTTGAAGTGGAAGTGCCCGACGAGGTGCCCGAGAGCGTGGTGACCGACGAAAGGAAACTGCGTCAGATCCTCATCAATCTGTTGGGCAACGCCATCAAGTTCACCGAGCAAGGGCACGTGTTGTGGCGCATGCGGGTCGAGTCCACCGATGCTCTCGCTTTCCGCCTCGTGGTCGATGTGGACGACAGTGGACCGGGGATTGCCGCCTCTGACCGCGAGCGGATTTTCGATCCGTTCGAGCAGGCCGCGGCCGGGGTCAGGGTTGGGGGCACCGGCCTCGGGCTGGCCATCAGCCGACAGTTCGCGCGTCTTCTGGGCGGAGACCTCACGGTCACCAGCGAGGTGGGACGGGGCAGTTGCTTCCATGTGGAAATTCCTCTTGGCCAGGACGACTCGGAGCGATTGCACGTCGAAGTACCTTCCCGACGGGTTGTCGGGATCAAGCCGACCGCCGATCCCTATCGAGTGTTGGTGGTCGATGACCAGCCCGAGAATCGCAAAGTGATGTCGCGCATGCTCGAGGCTGTCGGATTTCGCATCCGCGAGGCCAACGATGGGGCCGAGGCGGTCACCAGTTTTGCAGAGTGGGAGCCGCATGCCATCCTGATGGACATGCGCATGCCGAAGATGGGGGGGGCCGAGGCGATACGACAGATCCGTGCGACAGCAGCCGGGCGGACCCCTTTCATCCTCGCTGTGTCGGCCAGCGCGTTCGACGAGAATCGGCAACAGGCGCTGGCCGCCGGAGCCGATGACTTTTTGAGCAAGCCCTTTCGCGAAGCGGACCTGTTGGAGCGGCTACGCGCACCTCTTGGGGTCGAGTACATCTCTGCCGACCTGCCGGCGCCGCGAGCACCCGGGCCGACTGTAGTAGGCAGCGACGGCTCAGCCAACTCTACCCTGGCGGCGCTTCCTTCCTCTTTGCGCGAGGAAATCCACACCGCTGCTGTGCACGCCGACTATGATCGACTCATGGGTCTGGCCGATCAGCTGGCAGCGCTGGACGCGGACGGGGCGCGCCTTCTGCGCCAGACGGTCGAGCGCTTCGACTACCAGAAGCTCATCGATCATGTGCAAGAGGGACAGGGGCATGTCTGAGGACTCATCACGCTCGGACAGTGGCGCCAGCATTCTGGTGGTCGACGACACGCCGGCCAATCTGCAGGTGTTGGTCGGCATGCTCAAGGAACGCGGACATCGTGTGCGGCCGGTGTTGGACGGACGTCTTGCGTTGCGGGCTGCCAAGGCCGAGGTGCCCGATCTGGTGTTGCTCGACATCAACATGCCCGACATGAACGGCTTCGAAGTGTGCGAGCAGTTGAAGGCCGATCCCAAGACGGCCGACACCCCGGTGATCTTCATCAGTGGAAATACCGAAACGGTGGACAAGGTGAGGGCGTTCTCCGTCGGGGGAGTCGACTACGTCACCAAACCCTTTCAGATGGCGGAGGTGGAGGCGCGCGTGGCCACGCATCTGGAACTCCGGCGCAAGCGGCGCGAACTTCAGGAGAGCTACGAGTCCCTGCGGCGCCTGGAAATCCTGCGGGACAGCCTCGTGCACATGGTGGTGCATGATCTGCGATCGCCGCTGGCTGCTATCTCGGCCAGCCTCGAGGTCATCAAGTGGGACGCGGAGGAGCAGCATCGCGTTGAGTTGGCGAGCGATGTGGAAATGGCCCTGCACGCAACCCGAACCATCATCCGACTGGTCAATTCGGTGCTCGACGTGAGCAAAATGGAGGGCGCGGAGATGCGCCTTCAGTTCGCTCTGTGCGATATCGCTGCGGTGGCCAGGGAAAGCGTGGACGAGCTGGAATCCCTGGTCGGGGGGCGAAGGCTGGTGCGCGATTGGCCCGACGAGCCGGTCATGGCCTTTGTGGATCGGGACGTGGTGGCGCGAATCATGCAGAATCTGCTGGGCAACGCGCTCAAGTTCACGCCCGCTACTGGGGTTATCACTGTCTCGGTTGAAGCCAACGACGACATGGTGCGAGTGGCGGTGACAGACACCGGGCCTGGCATCCCGCGGGAATATCGAGAGAGGGTGTTCGAGAAGTTCGGGCAGGTTGAGGCCGCTTCGCGCGGCCAGAAATTCTCCACCGGACTCGGTCTTACCTTCTGCCGGCTGGCCGTGGAGGCGCACCACGGCCGCATCGGAGTGGACAGTGAGATCGGCCGCGGGAGCACGTTCTGGTTCGTGCTGCCACGCAAGGGCCCGGCGCCGAGGTGAAAGAGGCCGGAGCCGGCGAGGGCGCGCGCGAAAAGCGCGCAGGGTGGGTGGGGCATAGGTGCTAACCACGATTCTCTCGGGACTTGACGGTCGCCGGCGCGATCCGGAGGCTCACCACAGAGGGCACAGAGGCCACAGAGGCCGGAAGGAAAGGGTTTCGGATCCGGATCCGAAGCCTTCCTTCCTCGCGTGGGGAGCCCGCCGGCTTTGCCGGCGGCGCACCATCGCCAGGGTTTGGCGAGGCCGAGCGAAGCGAGCGTGGGGTGAGGGTAGGTGGGGGGCCGGAGGGCGGAGCGAACCCTTTGAGGGTTACCA